>JAPOTE010000122.1 GCA_026709335.1 Bacteroidota bacterium
TAAATGACAGAACGGTCAAACAGACAGTTCCAATCAGAGATAAAACTACGCGCATAGCGCGACGGCTAAAAAGAGATAGAAAAAATCCCATATTATTCATGACGAATGTTCTATTGGCTTTAACAAGTGCATTTGAGCGGGGGGATTCATACGAAAATCCCGTATAGCATAATCATTTATACGGATAAATTGGGGTTGATCATTTTCAATGTGGACGCAGATCCAATGTGTGGAACAAAACGTCAAGATTGAAGGGGATTCCATTTTTAAGTAGATAAGAGCCTCGGATTGGAATTGAATGTTCGAGATTTTTTGTAACGTGGCCAGTTCGTCTGTACGTTGACATGCATGCAATATTCGTGCCATGCCCTGTCCAGTAGGTTCATCAACAGTTCTGCGGCTGGGATCATTGAGTGGTATCTATGTGGTTGGTGGACGTGTTAAAACAGATCCATACGATTGCCGAAGAGCAGAGATCTACGCTACTGCTTCAGCATTGGAAGGCAACACAGCAAACCACGCTCGCAAAATCCGCATAGATCCGCCGCGGTAGATATTTGCTCCCCTTCCACCCTGCCATGATACCATCATCTGACATACCAGATGAAATACTCACAGAAATGATTCCAACTCACTGTGCCCGAGTATGTCGAGTAGCCCGGGGGAATTTTACCCCCGGGCCCTCACAGAACCGTACGTGAACCTCTCAATTCATACGGCTCTTCCTATGCAAACCGTCTTCCGACTGCTACCGTCTCCATGTGCTCAAACAGAACAGTGTACTGTTACGCGAAAGAAATAATCTCTTGTTATAGGGTAGGGTTCACCGATCCATCCCGAAATCCCACCCGGATCTGGAAAAAGATTCCATTGCAACATCCAGTTCGGCACGCAAATAGTCTCTGCGCCGGACCAGATCTGTCCCACTGCTAATTTATAGTCCTCCGGCTCATCACGGCATTCCTTGAGTTCTTCCTTTACCTGTCTCAACAACTCGGGCTTCAGCCTCTCGCCATGCTGCTTCCAGATGTCTTCCACCACACACTCATAGGCCGCCCTAACAGGGAGAGAAGAGGAAAGTTATTACCAGAGTTCGTGGAGTTGACTAGAGCCTACAAATTTGCTGATTGATCGCGCTCAAGGCAACACACTCCTGCAAATTTTGAGGATCGTTCTCTGTTTCATATGCCATAGTATTTTATCGTTTTTGTTCAATCTGACATCTAGCCGTCATTCAATCTGACATCTAGCCGTCATTCAATCTACTATTTAAGCTCATTAATAAATCTCTTGCAAAACCAAAAAATTGAGCATAAATATTACTCTGAAAGTACCTTAGAAAATATTTTCTATCTGAAAACAGAGGTTTTGATATATCAAAATTTCCAATTTATCTACATAATTTGACATCTAGCCGATATGAAACCTGACACCTAGCCGAGAAGTATATTCACAATCAAACCATACTATCTCAATTATAGCATGACCGGACCAGACTACATCCACCGACGGCTACACTCCATCCTTGTTAAAAAGATGAGTTATTCTCCGGTGACCCTGATCCACGGGCCTCGTCAATCCGGCAAGACTACTTTAGCACGATCCGTGGGGAAACCACTTGGATATTCGTATTTCACGTTTGACGATCCAGAGATTCGAGCGGCTGCACAATCTGATCCAATGGGCTTTATAAGTAGTTGCCCTGAACGTACTATCCTTGACGAAATTCAGCTTGTTCCAGACCTGTTTCGCGTAATCAAGTTGTCGGTGGATCGCCACAGGGTGCCTGGAAGATTCATCTTGACCGGATCAACCAACATGCTGTTTGTGCCTGATTTAATTGATGCACTGACCGGCCGAATGGAAATTGTATATCTCCATCCCCTGTCACAGCACGAAATTGAACAGACCTCAACGCTTCCTTTTCTGGAACGATTGTTTGCAGGTGATTTTAAGACATTAAGGGTTGAGCGTCTGGCAGACAATCTAGCTGATCGAATTGTCGCAGGCGGATACCCTGCGGTGCTAAAAGCTCTCTCCGATGAAGATCGCTCGTCCTGGCATCGGATTTACGCCAACTCTCTTATCCAGAAGGATATCCTGGATCTGGCCAGGATTCGGTCATCTGATATAATACCCAAACTTCTCACCTCAGTAGCAAATATGTCAGGACAGCTATTTAACGTTACCACTGTGGCCTCAAAATTCAAAATGAGCCGCAATACAGTTCGAGACTATCTAATACTACTGGAGCGCCAGTTTCTGATTGAAAGACTTTCGCCTTGGTATAGCAACAGGATGAAAAGGCTGGTTAAGAAACCAAAAATTCATATTGGCGACACAGGGTTGGCGTGTACCCTCCTTAGAATAGACTCCCATTCATTGCTAAAAGATCGAGAACTGCTTGGACAGTTCCTTGAATCGTTTGTTGTTCAAGAGCTGAAACGACAGGCAAGCTACTCTAATAAACCCTATGAATTCTATTATTACCGTGACCGAGATGATTTTGAGGTTGACCTAGTGATTGAACTGGGAGCTTTTGAACTAGCCTGTGTTGAAGCCAAAGCCTCCGCCACAATAGCCAGTTCTGATTTCAAGGGACTTCGTAAAATCAAGGCTGCCGAGGGGGATCGATTCAAGTTTGGCGCCCTTCTGTACGATGGAGAAGTTTGTGCAAGTTTTGGGGATGGCATGTATGCCGTCCCCATTCGCATGCTCTGGGAAAATAGTACATAAAGGAAGATGCTTCGATATGAATGATTCGTCGAAAAGGCAGGTAATCCTGACAAGCTTCTGTAATTACTTGCTCTTCAATGAAGACAGACTCAAATCTGATACTTCAATGAGCGTGCCAGTGAATAGCAATCACTCAGGGAACGCCGTCCGATCCCGACTACTTATAGCCATACGAACGCAGGAAACGATCCTGATTTCGCCAATCCTTTCGGACGCGAACAAAGAGCTTCAGGTAGACCTCCCGTTCTAAAAACACCTCAATATCCCGGCGAGCAGAAATCCCGACCACCTTGAGCGCCTGACCTTTTGCCCCGATCATGATCCCTTTTTGGCTCGGACGCTCTACAATGATTTCAGCTTCAATCAAATCCTTCCCATCCGTTCGCTCTATAAAACTGGAAATCGTGACTGTGGATGAATAGGGAATCTCCTGTCGGAATTTCTCAAATACCTTTTCCCTGATAATTTCCGCGACAAAAAACCGTTCAGGGTGCTCACTGAGCATTTCCGAGGGATAGAACGGGGGGCCTGCCGGAAGAAACGCGCGAACTTCCCCCATGAGGGCGTCAAGGTTTATTCCCTTGAGTGCACTGATCGGGATCACGGCCTCAAAGGACCGCAGGGAAGTATATGCGTCAGCCAGCGGGATCATCTGTTCCTGGCGTACCAGATCTGCCTTGTTCAAAGCCAGGATCGCGGGTTGATCCGTGATCGTCTCCAGACTTTTCAGATCCGGTTCCACGGAGCGGGCATCGGTCATATATATGATCAGGTCAGCATCCGCTACAGATTCACGCACCTTTTGCATCATGGAGCGATCCAATCTGGTATTCGGACACATGATTCCTGGAGTATCCAGAAAAATTACTTGGGTGGTGTCATCGGTCAAAATTCCCAGTACACGATGACGGGTCGTCTGTGCTTTTGAGGTAACAATCGAGAGCTTTTGCCCGATCAAGATATTCAGCAATGTACTTTTGCCTACATTTGGTTTTCCAATCAGAGCAACATAACCACTCCTGAAGCCCTCGGGTATCATCCTTCCCCTTTGACCAATTGGGCCATTTCAGCTACTGCATCCTCAAGTCCTACAAGTAAAGCGCGTGCGATGACAGAAAATCCAATGGATACTTCACTGACATGAGGTACAGAGTTCGCGAAGACGCCATAATTGTCATAATTGAGACCATGGCCCGCATGAACGATCAATCCACATTCGTGAGCTAGCTCTGCAGCCTTGGCCAGTCGACGGGTTTCATGCAACTGATTGGACTTATCCACAGCATTGGCAAAATCACCTGTATGTAACTCAATAGCGTTTGCACCCGTGTCACATACTGCCCGAATCTGATCTAGATCGGGATCCACAAACAGAGCAACTTCACGAACTCCAGCATCCTTGAGGCGATTCACGGTGGTGGAAAGGGCTGCTTGGCGAAGAATCACATCGAGTCCCCCTTCCGTCGTGATTTCTTCCCTACGCTCTGGTACAAGCGTAGCTAAATCTGGACATATCTCACAACAGATTCCAACAATCGCATGATCTGTGGAAAGTTCAAAGTCAAGTTTTCCTTGTACATTCTGCTTGAGTCTGGTTACATCATCGTCATGAATATGGCGCCGATCCTCCCGCAAATGAAAGACTATTCCATCTGCACCAGATACCTCACACAGACGAGCTGCTTCTACCGGATCAGGGAACGCCTCACGCCGAGCATTTCGTAATGTTGCGACATGATCAATATTTATCAGTAAATTTGTCCGGAATTTATCCATTAACTTTATCTGGGTAAGTACATTGATAAACGTTGATCCTCATTTGGGTTTCTCTCTCATCTTCGATGATTGTGAGGCTTTCTACAACTTAACACACCGGAATGTGTTATATTAATTTCGGGTTTTTTGCCCGTTTCATAGCTTCGTATTAAATTAGGCGTATTAAACAGTTCTTTTGTGGTAATGGTCAATCAAAATGTTAAAATTGCTATACAGGCCTTGATGGCCGTTTTAATTGTGGTACTGGGGATATGGCTTTATCGGTCAATCACTGAACCATGGGAGGCAATTGAGCGCCAGCAGCTTCTGACCCAGTTGACGCGCAATCAGATGGTTCAGGTTCGAACCGCTTTGACACACTACGAACGTGAAGAGGATCGTTTTCCTTCTTCACTGGATTCTCTCATTCTTTGGCTTCGAGTCGACTCTCTGGCAATTGCCGACCCGCAAAGAATTTTTGATGAAAACATCATATTGGACTCTCTGGTCTATTCTCCTCGTACGGGAAATGCATTTGAGTACGCCCTGAATGATACAGGACGGGTTGCCATCTATTTACTGAGCGATCCTGATTCCGAAGATTATATCGGATCTGAAATTCCGGACATCACGCTTCTGAACGCCGCGAGTTGGGAGTGAGCAAGAAGGCCTAGTGTTCGCTTGCTTGTGATCTTGGGCTTGACCAGTTCATAAGTGAGACTTTGGAGGATTGTATTTAGAGCATGTTTCAATCCATATGCTCCTTGTTGTTGATTGCTTGCATGCTACCGCTATCCCGGGTAGATGGATACTGTATGCAAGGCCAGAACCAAGACATCTGGGGATCAACTACGTTTGAGCCCGGAAACGCCATCAATCTGTTCACACAATGGAATGGAGTTCCTTTGGATGAAGGATTTCTAGTCTCCTTGCCTTCGGAATGGAGATTAATCTCTGCCCAGGCCGTTAGTCAGGCTTATCGCTATGTACAACTCAACTCGTTGAATCTTTCGGATGGCCACTACCTGTTGTCCTCATCCAACCCTCTATGGGGAGCCTACGACCTTATACTACAAATCCAAACAGACAAGAATAGCACGTTTCAGAACTATAACGTTTCGGTGGCTCCCGCTATTAAGGTTGGCTCAAATTATACCCCGGACAATGGATCTATTCGCCATGGTGAATTACATGCAAGATCAGCCAATGGATACGGAACTGTCCTCGCTTTCGACAAGAACACTGCACCACTTCACATTCAGCCTCGCTGGATAGAGGCATTCACTCACAGCTATACGATAGAGTTCTGGATCCAGACTACTGCATTAAATGCGATCGTTCTGTCTTCATGGGATGGCTCCGAAGAGAATTTGTATCCCATAGAATTCATCATTGATGCCAAGGGGCAAATGCGTTATTATCGCAATACCGTCAATCATCACATCACACTCTCTACTGGATCTGTTGTGTCCGACGGTAGCTGGCATCACATTTCGCTGGTGTACGACCCCGAAATACATTGGACAAAACTTTATCTCAATGGTCAGATTGCGGACTCGCTTTTGGATCCAAGGAGGACTTATCTACACGCCACTCCTCCAGTCGCCTTGGGGGGACGCCTCGACTCAGATAGTAGCCGATTTATTAACAGATTCACAGGCAAGCTTGATGATTTGCGGTTATGGCCCACGGCCCGTACTGTCACACAGATCAATGGAATGATGAGACAATCATTGGCTCCCTCAGAGGTACTCGCTCTGAATTTTGAATCTGCCGAGAGCTTCAAATATTTTGAAGAATCAAATATACGAGACTATCTATCCCCAGGTGGTCCCATGTTTGACCCATTGGTTGATGAATTCCGGGGAGTAATTTTAGATGAGGGAGTGATGCTCACTTGGAAAAATAAAGATCCACGTTCCACGGCGTTTCGAATTGAACGCTCCGGGGATGGCATCCATTTTGAAAACCTTGCTCGCATCGATTACTCTCTCGACCGGACGCAATGGTCCTATATCGATCCCGACCCTTCCAGTCATATCGTCTTCTATCGTTTGATTCAAGAGCTGCCTGAGCAGCAGCCGCAGATCTCGGGAATTATAAAACTAGGGTTGGGCCCCGAGACCACTCCCTCTTCTGTGGAGATTCTGGGAAACTACCCCAATCCATTTAATCCTCAAACCTTGATTACCTACGAGGTTCGTGAATCCCAACATGTTCGACTCTCTATCATCAATATCTCCGGGCTTGTCGTCGCTGAACTTGCAGATAATTTTCACGAAGCTGGAATATTTGAAGTGAACTGGGATGGAACGGAGCTTTCCAGCGGTACATACTTCGCACGAATCCAGGGGCAGGATGGAACTGTATTGACTCGACAAATTTTACTCACGAAATAGGCATGAAACTCATTTACTTCGGCCACTCGGCATTTCAGATCGAAACGGGCGCCTCCACGTTACTCTTCGACCCCTTTATTACCGGCAATGGCTTGGCAGAGGGAGTGATCGATGTAGACTCATTGTCCCCCGATGTGATTCTATTGACCCACGCACATTTTGATCATTGGGGCGACACGATGGATATTGCAAAGCGCAGTGGAGCACTCATTGTCGGTAATCACGAAATCACCGAATACGTTCAGAAAAACGGATATGAGAATGTTCAGCCAATGAATATCGGAGGCTCATGGTCATTTGAATGGGGAACTCTGACTATGACCTATGCAAGACATTCATCCTCTTTTCCAGACGGAACTTACGGGGGTAACCCAAATGGTTACGTGCTTTCTACTGAGGGGATCTGTGTTTACAATTCTGGAGACACCGGCCCTTTCTCCGAGATGTCATGGATTGGCGAAGATCATTCCATTGATCTCGCCCTGCTCCCGATTGGCGATCTGTTTACCATGGGACTTGCAGGAGCAGTCAGAGCGGCCCGCATGCTGAAACCAAAACTCACCGTTCCCCTTCATTTTGACACATATCCGCCTATTCAGGCTGATACATCCAGCTGGCAGGAACGTATGAAAACCGCAGGACTCTCCTCTCGCATCTTAAAGCCGGGAGAGCAGCTTGATCTCTGATCAAACGTGTATGCAGGAAACACTTCTTCGGGCAGAGCAAGCGCAACGACATGATCTTCAGGCGCTGTTTCAGACCAGTCAACTACTGAGCAGCTCTCTTGAACTCCATTCGGTTTTCAACAACCTGCTGTTGACTGCCATGGGGAAGTTCTTGGTTTCCCGAGGAATTGCTCTTCTATATGATGCCACTGATACATCTTGGCGTGTGGTTGTATCCAAGGGAATCCTCGGGATTGAAGAAGGTACGGATATTGAATTTGCACCATTGAATTCTGGAGCTCCCATTGCGGGTGAGCAGTTACCTGTTTCGCTCCGTTCCCTCGGAATTCACCTCCTCCTACCTGTTCGTGATGACCAATCCATGATCGGTGCTGTTGCTCTTGGCCGTAAAGTAACTGGAGCGGAATTTAATGAAGAGGAGCTCCAGTTTGTGCAGTCCTTGGTAAATATGTCCTCCACATCTGTTCGAAACTCTCTGATGATGGAAAAGCTACGCAGGACAAATCTGGACTTGGACAGCACCGTACAGCAACTCAATACTCTTTTTGAATTGTCCAAGGAGTTCAATAAAACCGTTGATCGAACCCATGTTCTGAAGATTTTCTCATTTGCTCTTATGGGGCATATGGTGATCAGAAATCATTTGTTTTATTTAAGGCGTCCAGACGATTCTTTTGAACTTGTATCGGGAAACGAAGGGCATCTGAAGAGCCCAGCACTTGAGTTTCTGGCTGGAATTGAAAACCTTGTACGCTCGGAACCAGGAAATCAACTTGACCAGTGCGGAATTACAGTTGCTCTTCCGATCCTACAACAAGGGGTTGTGCATGGGATACTGTGTCTTGGGAAAAAACCTGGAGGATCTACCTATAGTCAAAAAGATGTTGAGTTCCTCTACGCACTCGGCAGCCTGGCTGTGACTGCGATCCAGAATGTTGAGCTGATTGAGGAGCGGATTGCTAAACAGCAGCTAGAGGAAGAGCTCCGTATGGCCCGCTTGATTCAACGCCGCCTGCTTCCCAGCGAAATCCCTCGAATACCGGAAATCGAAATTGCCACACTCGCTCTTTCCAGTCGCGAAGTCGGAGGGGATTATTTTGATGTTGTTCCATTGAATGATGGACGAACCCTTTTCATGATTGCAGATGTTACCGGAAAAGGTGTGCCTGCTGCATTGCTAATGTCCAGTATTCATGCATGTACACACATTATGCTTCCCATGAAGCTGACGCTCCGGGAAGCGATTGAACATACGAATCGTGTGCTCTATGAGAATACAGATTCGGATAAATTCATTACTGCTTTCGCAGCCATCTACCATCCAAACCAATCACTGGAGTATGTAAACGCCGGCCATGAACCTCCTTTGCTAATTCGATCGGACGGCCATGTAGATCGTCTCCGTGACGGCGGACCACTTCTAGGAATTATCCCAAACGCATCTTACGATCCGAGTTATATTACACTGGCACCCAATGACTTGATCGTAATGTACACCGATGGTATCACTGAAGCTATGGGAAATGCGATGGAGGAGTACAATGAAGAGCGTCTGCTGAACCTGATCCTTGAAAATCAGAATTGCTCTGCATCAAGGCTTACAGAAATGATTCAAAACGATATTCAACAATTCACTGGTCCTGTCGAAATGCTTAGTGATGATCGCACCCTGATTGTTCTCAAGGCCTCCGACTAAACCTCACTACTCATTCCTTAACTCTATACACAATCATATGAAATTTTTTATTGACACAGCTGATCTGGTCGAAATTCAAGAAGCTGGCGAAATGGGAGTTCTCGATGGAGTCACCACAAATCCCTCCCTCATGAAGATTGCGGCAGAACGTGCTGGTAAACCTCTGGATTTTCACGAGCACATTGCGAAAATCTGTGATCTTGTTCCAGGAGATGTTTCGGCGGAGGTGACTGCAGTTGATTTTGACGGTATTATGGAGCAGGGGCGTACGCTTGCCTCTATCCGTGATAATGTAGTGGTCAAAGTTCCTCTGATCCTGGATGGCATAAAAGCTATCAATGCTCTTGCTCAGGAGGGAATCCGATCCAATTGCACTTTGTGCTTTTCTCCAACACAGGCGCTTCTGGCAGCGAAGGCCGGTGCTGCATACATTAGCCCCTTCATCGGCCGTGTAGACGATATCTCCTCAGATGGCATGAAGCTTGTACAGGAAATCATTGAGATTTATGAAGCTTATGGGTACACCACTGAAGTGCTTGCAGCCTCTATCCGTCACCCTATGCATGTCCTGGAATCTGCACTAATGGGTGCCCATGTAGCTACAATGCCACTTGGTGTGATTAAAAAACTCCTCGCACATCCTCTCACAGATATCGGTCTCGCTAAATTTATGGCGGACTGGAAAACATTTGAAGAGCGCCAATCTGGCGAGGGTTCTTGCTGATGGAGTTTATTTCTCTTGGTAGATCCAATGATATCGGTGCAAGTTCCCATTACCTTCGCATTGGTGGACACGGTATAGTTCTGGATGCTGGCGCTGATCCAAACGAAGAAGGACCTGCTTCACTACCTGATTTTTTCCCATTGGAAAACCGTCGTGTTGATCATGCATTTATCACTCACGCCCATCATGATCATATTGGCGGGATCCCCGCACTGAACGCAAAGTGGCCAATGGCCCGATTGCATCTGACTCCCGCCACGCGGACGCTCACCACACTGATGCTCTATTCCTCTGCGAGGCTACAGAGGCGAAAATTTTATGAGGGTTCGTCGCCATTTCCTGCATTATTTGAGGAGGAAGATATAGACGATGTCTACGATATGTTTCGTACTCATAACTATGATCAGTGGATTGACCTGGGATCCGAACACCTGCGGGCAAAATTCTATTATTCCGGTCATTTACTCGGATCGGCAGGAATACTCTTGAAGACGTCCAAAAAACAGCGGATTTTTTATACCAGCGATACTCGAACAGAGCATCAAACGATCATTCCGGGAGGCAGCTACCCTTCCGAACCTGTTGATGTTCTGATCATGGAATCTACTCTGGGAGCGGATCCAGTTGCTGAGACGGTGACACGCGCCGAAGAAGAAATTCGATTTGCCCAGCGACTTCGCACAGTTCTGGATCGAGGAGGATCCATACTGGTACCTGTATTCATGTTGGGGCGTGCACAGGAAATACTTGCTCTTCTTGGACGTTTCAAAAAGGAGAAACTGATAGATCCTGAGATACCTATCTATACCGCCGGGGGCTTGCGTGAAGTCTCCAAAATTTATGATGACTATCGCATGTCCACTCCAAGGATGGATCCGGATTTTGAAGTCTATTCAGTCCAGCAGTTGCGATTTCCAAGAACTCACAAGGCGCGGCGGCGGGCACTGAATCGACCAGGCATTCATGTTCTGACCAGCGGGATGATGATTGAGCGGACTCTATCACATCAAATCGCTATGGAGCTTCTTGAACACGAAAAACATGCCATCTTTTTCGTTGGATTCAGCAAGGATGACCTCCCGGCAGGAAGGCTTCTTCATGCAGCAAAGTCTGGTGAGGAGGGAATTTTACTCAATACGGACCGCGGGATGCAGCCGATAGCTTGTGAGGTGGAACGATTTCGTTTCAGCGGGCATTCTCACCGCAAGGAACTCACTGCGCTCGCAACGAAGCTACAGCCGAAAACCATCATCCTGATCCATGGAGAGACTGATGCAAGAGCCTGGATGAAAGAAGAGCTTGGCAAACGTTGCCCTGAGGCGCGTATTTTTGCACCGGATCAAGGCGAATTGATGAGCGTCTAAGGTATAATGCTTGAAACGATTAGAGTAGACTACTTTAACCAAAACTGAACGCCATTGGCTCTCATTATGGCCTCACAGTATTCTTTTTCAAGGCACGAAACATTTCCGCTACGACTCGCATGGCTGAAAAAAGCGGTAGATGCGATTGAGGATAGCACTATTTTCCAATCTGACTTTGCCATTGCTAAGTTTGGAGTTGGCAAGAATATGGTACGTTCAATCCGTCATTGGAGCCTTGCAACTGGCGTGATTGAGGCTGATCCTAGCTCAGATGAACGTAATGCCTTGCGTGCTTCGGATCTCGGAAAATATTTGCTGGGCAAAAAAGGTGTTGATCCCTATTGCGAAGACGCTGCCACCCTCTGGCTATTACATTGGCTACTATGCCGCTCACCCGCCCGAGCCACTCTCTGGCATTTTGTATTTGGATATTGGAGGGGAGGGGGCATTGAGCTCCGTAGCCTTTAACCGGCACTGAAGAAATGGTTAAACGAGAGGGGCGCCTCTCTCCCTTCGGACTCAACAGGGAATCACTGAACTGTAGCGTACGGATCCTCCCGCCTCCTCTCGCTGAGATCTTCCCAAACATCAGCGCCTTGGCCTCCCCCGCTTGGATTACGCTCTGGCTTCTCCCCGTTGCCTCAACCAGTTCACCGTAAGAAGTAAAAGCACAGCAAATACGATCAGAAATGTCGCAATCGCTAAAATTGCAGGGCTGATCTGCTCCCTGATTCCGGCCCACATCTGACGCGGAATCGTACGTTGCTCAATTCCACCCATAAACAGGATCACCACCACCTCATCAAACGAGGCGGCGAACGCAAAAAGAGAACCTGAAATCACCCCGGGTGCTATTAACGGAAACTGTATGCGACGAAACGTAGTCCAGGGACCAGCACCCAGACTGGCTGCCGCATGATTGAGCGTGGAATCATAGGCGGCCAGTGTCGCTGTTACCGTGACCACAACAAAAGGAACTCCCAGTACTGTATGGGCAAGAATAATGCTAAGGTGTGTCTGGCCCAGCCCAAGCTCTGAGTAGAAGAAAAACATGCCTGCTGCAGCAATAATCACGGGCGTGACCATCGGTGAAATAATCATTCCCATGATCGCTCTCCTGGCAGGAATCGCCGAACTCGCGAGCCCCAGTGCAGCTAAAGTGCCAAAAAAGGTAGCAAGCACCGTTGCACTGACACCGATAACGATACTGTTTACAAAGCTTTTCACCCAGGCTTCACTAAAAATGATCTCACGATACCATCTCAATGACCAAGCATCAGGATCCAAACGCAACATTCCTTCTGTGAAGGTAAAGTAGGGTTCGGCATTGAAACTCAAGGGAACGATGACGATGATCGGCGCCACCAAAAACACAAAGACGAGTGTGCAAAAACCCAAATAGAGGATTCGACCAAACTTGGGTCGCGTGCCGCTCATCATTACCTCAACCCTATTCTCTCGATACCTATGAGCCGTTCATATACTACATACAGTACAAGGACGCCTGCTAACAATACTCCACCAAGGGCAGCAGCCAACCCCCAGTTAAGTGAGGTCTGCATATGGTAGGCAATCATGTTTGAAATTAATTGCCCATCACTGCCTCCTACCAACGCTGGGGTGATATAGTAGCCAATTGCTAGTATGAAGACAAGAAGAGCACCTGCACCTACACCGGGCAAAGACTGAGGCCAATAAACTCGTAAAAATGCCTGTAAGGGAGTTGCACCAAGTGATGCAGCCGCATTCATATGAGTTTCAGAAATCCCGCGCATTACTGAATAAAGTGGCAAAACCATGAATGGCAATAGAACATGAGTCATGGCCACAATAGTTCCAGTCATGTTGTAGATCATAGATAAACGTCCATCATCACCAATTAGCCCGATCGCGACGAGAAGATCGTTCAAAACCCCTTGTGTCTGTAGTAATACGATCCACGAGGTAGTCCGAACCAGGAGTGATGTCCAAAATGGAACCAGCACCAGAATTAATAACAAATTCGCACGCTGAGGTGGTGAGCGGGCAATCAAATGCGCGATTGGATAGCCCAGCACAAGACAGAGTAACGTGATGAGCGCACTAATCATGAGAGTACGCCAAAAAAGATGAACATAAATACGACGCTCATCGGGCTGACTGACCACCGAACCGTCAGGAAGGCGCTGCAAATCCAAAGCATTCAAATAATGCCGTGAAGTAAAACGTTCACCCGTTACTTGGATTGCATGCCACGTCGCTGGATCAGACCAGACAGAATCAATGGCTATCATTGATTCGCGCCGAGATCCCTGCTGCACGTTACGTAATTCACGGGAGGTATGCGTAATTGCTCCCCGAAGACCTCCTCGTACCCGGTTGATTCGACTAGCAACCAAACCAAGTGAACGTTCTGCCTCCGCTTGGGAGATCTCCTCTGAAGCGGCAGCATAAACAGCTTCCGATGGAAGTCCTACTCCATCCCAGGAGTCAAGCAATCGCAATGTATTGGGTAGTACATCAGCGACCACGGGATCATAGACACTGCGAGTCAGCATTGTCCCCAAAGGCGCAATAAAGGTCACCCCAATGAAGATCACAAGGGGAGCAACCAAAGCAAGTGCCCTAAGCCGTGCACGATATCTCGGATCCCTCAACGATGTCAAAGAGCCAGCCATGCACTAAAGCGCTCATTCAGCTCATCCTGATGGTCCGCCCACCAAGCCCAATCAAAACGTAAAGCATTCCGCATATTGTCGGGATTGGCAGGCAAGTGAGGCGCCATGTCAACACCTGTCGTTAAATGAGTTGTCACAAGTGATTGCCCCGAATTCCGTACAGAGGAATATGAAATTCTTTCACCAATTCGAGCTAATGATTCTGTACTGGTCAAAAACGCAACATATTTTCGGGCCTCTGCAAGCCTGGGCGTCCCGGCGACGATTGAAGCCTGACCTATATCATATACCTGACCATCCCATACAATTACGAACGGCTGATCTTCAAGAACCTGCGCATTGAAGATGCGCCCATTGTATGCGGTGCTCATAACCACTTGCCCATCAGCAAGCATTTGCGGAGGCTGTGCACCCGCTTCCCACCAGTCAACTTGATCCTTAATTGTTTCAAGTTTTGCAAAAGCACGATCTAATCCTTTGGGAGTACTCATTACAGCATACACTTCATTTGCGGGAACCCCGTCGGCGAGCAATGCAAATTCAAGGTTTACATGAGGAACACGCCTCAACCCGCGACGGCCGGGAATTTTTTCTAAATCAAAAAAATCTGCCGGTGTTTCGGGTGCAGGACCGCGGATGGTTTCTGCGTTATAAGCATACACATTTGAATAAACGAGGCTACCGATCCCACATCCGGTTTTAACCTCATCGGGAAAATCTTCGGAGGCTGGAGTCCCGTCGGGAGCGGGAGTTAGCATGTCAAAATCTATGGGTTCCAGCAGCCCTTCGTCACAACCTCGCACTGCGTCAGCGATTTCCAAGTCTACTACATCCCAATGAACCTCCCCAATCTCTACCTGTGCACGAATCTGAGCCAGTCCTCCATTATAATCTTCAACTCTTACCTCGATACCAGTTTCTTCGGAAAATGGGATATTCGCACTCTCGTTGACCGCTTTTCCATATGAACCTCCCCAAGATACCGCTGTGACATAAGGAGCCTCTTCGGTTGAACAAGCAGCTACAAATAAGGCAATCAAAACAGACAATGCAACTAATTTAATATGATAATTCATGATTTAATTTTCTGGATTCGGATGTTCGTAATTGAGGGCCCGGCAGTCAACAGTCGTCCAGCCGATACGAATGGAATCACCTTCCACCAACCCACCATGCCCCACAATATTGGGAATTGTAACAATAAAATCTTCTATACCACATGTAGCCAGTCGGATCCGCAATTGATCTCCCAAAAACGTCAGATCCCGCACGGTAGCATTCACTTCGTTCACGTACTGGTTCGGTCCGGGGTTAATCTTGACTCGCTCAGGGCGAATTGAAAGAGTAACGTGATCTCCCACGCCGCATGACTCCACCTTTAGCGCACGAATGATCTCACCACCTGTCTTCACCTCGCACACATTATCCTCTTCCAGCAATCTGTGGACTTGCCCCAAAAGTTGATTACTCTCACCAATAAAACGGGCCACAAATGCACTCTGAGGAGCCTCATAGAGTCCCTCGGGCACTGAAATCTGTTCTACAATACCAGCACGTAAAACTGCGATACGATCTGACATGACCATCGCTTCCTGTTGATCATGAGTTACATAAACCATGGTTACTTCCAAAGTGCGATGGATGCGGCGAATCTCATATTGCATTTCTTCTCGCAGATTCCTGTCCAGTGCGCCCAGGGGTTCATCCATCAATACAAGGGTGGGATCAAAAACCAGGGCTCGTGCAATTGCAACTCGCTGTTGTTGGCCACCAGAAAGCTGACTCGGGTGGCGGTCGGCAAACCCTTCAAGACGGACTAGGCGTAACACCCGTTCAACTCGTTCCTTGCGCTCTTCTGAGGAGATACCACGGACCTCCAAAGGAAACGCCAAATTCGCGCCCACTGTCATATGTGGGAAAAGTGCATAATTCTGAAAAACCATGCCAATTCCGCGTTTACGCGCTGGTAGGTCATGGATGAGACGCCCCTCAAGTAGGATCTCACCTTCAGACGGTGTCTGGAAACCTGCAAGCATCATCAGAACGGTCGTCTTTCCTGATCCTGACGGCCCCAACAGGGTCACAAATTCGCCTGTTTGGATCTTGAGATCAAAATCTTTAACTACTCTGTTATGACCATCGTAGCTCTTGCTGACTCCCTTGAACTCAACATGGGTGTTCTTGTGATGCTGCTCTGAAGCTCCGCCGGGCGAATCTGGGGAAGCTTGTCCACCTGTTTTGATCAAAATCTGACCCTCTAAAATTAAGCAGGCTTCAACCGGACTCCGAAGATAGTAGTTCCTAGATATCCAGACAATAATTGCCACCTGCTCAGACCTCGACAAAAGCTTCTAACTCTAATCATGAACTCTTTGCTTTCACGAGTGGAGGCTCTCTGGATAGAGTGTCCACTCAGAGAAAGATTGACTCTCTCACATTCAACGTGTGTGTAGCTGAAATCTAGTAGTGACAATCTGATCATTCTCCTTGTGATCTATTCACAGTACTTATCGCGCCCTACTCCCGGAACTTCTACTGGAACAAGTTGAATGGCCTTCTCTACATTCACAGAGAATATGTAAAAGTTTTGTCGCGGACTTTCAAAATTTTGACGTTACACGCTCAGCGTGGGACCGCTGAATCCAGAGCCCTCTGCGACTTGCCCGTATGTTGCGCTACGAGAAGCGCAACATACTCTGTGATCTGATATCTTATGATGGCTGGATCAACGGACGGAGTTCTATTTGATAGCGTGGAATATAGCTATGCGTTGTAACTCTTGCACTCTCAATATTTTCAATTTGATATATGAAGTGCTTTTTATCAGAAATTCTGATTGCATGCAATATGATTTTTCCATCTTTTGCACAGTGTAGCGAATAAGGTTCAATGCAATGAACCGAGTGTTCATAGGTAAGATCAACACACAGATGGTTGATTGCCGCAAAACGGATCACCTCTAACCAAACTTTTGCATCATGTTTGAGATGCAGGTTCATTGATGATTCCCGGAGGATTGTTTCATTTTCTTGAATCTGCGCTATAGGTGACAGGGAGTGTATCGCCCCTGTCTGTAGCCAGTCAAAGAATTTAGATAATGCAGAGAAATAAGATTCAATGGGTGGGAGTTCTTGAAGTTGATGGCTAAGCATATGGCTCCAATGCATTTCAAAATCTTTATCACGTACCTGTATATCACTGAGCTTTGGAACTGTAATATTACGGTGTGCGCATTTTTTGAGGAGTATTTCATTGATAATGATACGATTTGGCCGAGCCTCGTCATTGCGGAAGAGATTAACTAGATCGTATAAGTCTCTTGGCCTTACACGCTGTCCCATGGCACAGATTTTCTCGGCGGCAATCTCTTCTATAGCATAGCATTGGGCTACTAACTCTTCGGGCAAATCATCACTGTAGTTGTGATGTATAGTTCTTTCAGTTGATGGAAGCACTAAAATCTCATCAAATGTTAGATCAATCTTAAGTCTTGGAAGAGAGCGATATCCATATTGAGGATTCACCGGACCTCGATAACCAATTTTCCCCCGGCAAGATTTTGAGCCCCTCGGGTTTGTAAATATTTCAAAACTGAGAAGTCTTGGCGGAATTTCTAACCCAAACTCATCATGGAGCCAATCACATATTTCAGTGAATGTCTCAGTGAGAAAATCACTACTGAGATGAGAGGGTTTCACAACTGTAAAATCAAGATCTTCTGAAAATCTATAGGTGTCAAAGTGACATTTCTTGAGACAGGTTCCCCCCTTGAAAATCCAACTGTTCTTCAGGGTGGCATTATGGTATATTCCAGCTAATATCCACCCGAGTATGTAGTCTTTTTCAATGACATGAGGGTTTATGCGCCGTACATTTGAGATATGCAAGATCTCTTGTTTCCCAATCATTTACTCTTCGGAGCCCAGCTCTCAGGAACCCAAAGACGCCATTTTGACACTAAGCGTGGGTTTGGCACTCCTGGTTGAAGTTTTGCATTGCCTTTGGTCATTCCCTCCTTGCAAGCATCCATGAGGTATGTACAATTCGGCTTACGCTCTGCCAAAAAACCTAAACGTTTGAATACGGCACCATTTCCAAGACGAGAGGCATAGGAGATCAGCTCCTTATCATTTCTGTGTTCATGGCGTAGATATTCAGAAAAACAATCTTCCACATGCTGAATTCCGCCTCCCAATTCAGGATCATCCAAGATGTCCAGCATCGTTCTATGAACATCCGAGACAGCAATCCTGATCGTTTCGTTCCATACATGCTTCATACCAAAAATTTTGCCTGAGCAAATGTGCTTTAATGTAAACCGTAGGCCAAGGCGCTTTTGGTATTTCTCCTTTACTGGCTGTCCAGTCATCACCACTAAGTCGAGGAAAATCTGCTCTGTAAGCCCCCAGTATTCAGCGGCGGTCCTGCCAGCTACATAAGCAGGATTAAATAATTCAGGCACAAGGATCCAGGGATCCGTTAATACCTGTTCAAACTCAATGTATTCTATGGGCACCTGTACATAGACGCCAGGGCCCGCACGCCGCAACCATCCCTGACTGCGCCACCTGGAGAGGAGTTTTGAAGCGGTAGGACGATCTACATCGAGGGATTTTTCTACATCGTCAGCACGAATCACCCGCCCAGCAGACTGAATAACGGTTGCAAGGCGAAGTCGCCCTTTCGGTATCTTGATTTGTGTATTCATAATATGAATTTCAATTCACATTAATTGGTGTAAATTGGAAATTAATTATACTGCATAGCCCTGAAAATGTTAACTCTGGGCACCGTGAAAGGAAAGATAGTCTAGTCTTACTCCCTGAGGTTAGACATCGACCATATGCCGGATCTACGCGTATTTTCAGAAAAACTCATTTTATATAACACATACTCTCGTGGAGGCTTGTTTCAGTGTCAGCACCTGAGATTCCTCAAGACAGTGGGCTATAAACCATACGTTCCAATAGACCAGCAAAAATTCTATGATTGGATGCATCCTGTAAAAACTCACGCATTTTATAGACTGGAAGAGAGGCAGGGCTTTTGCAAAACCTTTGTTCCAAATAGAAAAATTTTCCCTCCTGTGCATCCAGATAATATTTGCACTCAAGCGAAGGGTTTTGCAAAATGCTCAGAGATGGATATTGACTCTTTGGTCTCGACCACCACGATTACGAAAGGCTACTTACAGGCTCAGATACCTCAGACAAAAGCCGATCAATCACCGACTCTACATTCACTCCCTCACTCTCTGCATAGAAGTTTGTGAGTACGCGGTGACGAAGTACGGGATATGCCAAGGTTCGGATATCCTCTATAGCTACATTGTAACGACCCCGTAATGCAGCTCGCACTTTCCCGCCAAGGAGTAGATACTGCGTAGCTCGCAACCCTGCTCCCCAACTCACCCAGTTGGATATAAATTCCAGTGCTCCTTCCGCCTTTGGTCGCGTACTGCGAACCAGATCTACGGCAAATTGGGCAACATTATTGGGAACGAAAACTTTACGGATCTCATGTTGATAAGACAGAATGTCTGTACCACTCAACACTTTTTCTACGGGCTCCTGATCTCGGCTGGTGGTTTCCAGGGCAACCGTCAACTCATCTTCAGCAGACAAATAATCAATCACAATATTAAACATGAATCGATCAAGCTGAGCTTCCGGCAACGGGTACGTCCCCTCCAGCTCAATCGGATTCTGTGTCGCCAGCACGAAGAAAGGTTTTTCCAAAGAAAGTTGCTCACCTGCAGCAGTGACCTGATACTCTTGCATCGCCTCCAGCAAGGCTGCTTGCGTTTTGGGAGGAGTACGATTGATTTCGTCTGCAAGGATAATATTGGCAAAAATGGGGCCTTTGACAAATTCAATGTTCCTGCGCCCGGTCGTTCGATCCTCATCCAGCATCTCCATCCCTGTAATATCCGCCGGCATCAGATCCGGTGTGAACTGAATCCGCTTATACGACAAGTCAAGCATCTCACCGAGAGATTTGATCAACAATGTTTTGGCAAGCCCGGGAACCCCTGTCAGAAGACAATGCCCTCCAGCAAAGAGTGCAATTAAAACCTGTTCAATCACTTCATCCTGACCAACGATGCGCTGACGTATCTGCTTCATGATTCGAGACTTGCCCTCACGCAATTGGGCAAGTGCCGGCTCTTCCATCTCTTGAATTTCCAAAACGACTTATATTTATGGTGCCTGGATCTTACGGAGCACTGGTCAAAATGTGCGGAAGGACCGTGAGTGACATGACCGCCCTTCTCTTCGGCGCGTGAGTGCAACTTGACTGAAAATCGCAGGATTTACAGTCGTATCTGTGACACTAGTGATCTCGGAACCGCATACAAGCACATTGAACTGCCTCTCGACAAAGAGTATAGAAACCCTGCTGAGCGAGATTATACACACCAACGGACCTGGCCATATCCGGCGTAAACGTTCAACTCTACCTCTGATTAATCACGCACACACACCGGGATGTCTCTGTCCCGCCTCCTTTGTTCTGGACCAGTGTCTCAAAATGTACATGTCCTAATACAATTACTCACGGTGCCGCTGATGCCCCAGCAAATACGACTACAACAATCATGACTGCCTATTCATGCTGATGATCCACGATTTGGAGTAGCAGTTTTTGTGCTTCGCGATAGCCCGGTGCAATCTCCAACGCTTGTAGAATGGCACGCCTGGCGTCAGGAATCTGCTGGTTGAAATATAGGCTTGTCGCAAGCGCAAACAGTGCTTCCGAGCGATTCATCGGCTCAAGGGCCAAAATAGCTTGCCTCATTTCTACAGCTTGTGTGTGCTGCTGCGAATCGGTATATAATTCAGCCAATTGATCAAGAACCTCTATGTCGTATGGCTCAGTATACCGTGACCGATTCAAATAATACATGGCTTCGGTCGTATCTGCCCGCTGCAACAGAATCTCGGCTAACTCCACAGCGTACTGATCTCCGTACGGATAAATCGCGAGATAATCCCGCAAAACCTGTGCCAGTGCTTCCACCTGTCCGAGCTGACGGTAAATCTCTGCCAGGCCTTCATATGCATTCCGCGGCCCGGTATATTGCGGATAAAGGGCCACAGCTCTTTGATAGGCGGATTCTGCACTATCGAGATCTCCCTCCCTGAACGCTTTTTCTGCATTCGCTAGAAGACCATAAAACGAACCCTGCCCTTGCTCGGCTAAATAGTCTGCAAGATTTCCTCCATGTAGCTCTTCTGTCAACATGTCGGGCCACCCTTGAAGCACGGGATCAAGCAATGCACGTTCACGCTTTAGATGTGCACGAAATTCTGCGTCTAGCTCCTTTCGGGGTTTCCCGAAAACCAATTCCATTGCAGCTTCCTCTGTATGTCCATGGCGCAAGGCCTGCAGAAGCTTAATCAGTGACTGAAATCCGTATTCCCTTGCCATGAATTCAACGACGCGATACGCATGATAATAACTCAACAGAACCTGTCCCTGAAATGTCGGACGTGTGAAGCCGCGATCAATCTCTTCGAGTTCATGCAATCTTTCCTGATCATATGCAGTAAAGAATTGAATTTCCATATCTCGCCTCCAAGAGGGGTTGGCACGAACTTCCTCATAAACAGATAGTCCTTCGGTCAACCATCTGGGTATACGAAAATTGCTTACCCCAATCGTCATGGTATGGGCCAATTCATGCCATAGTGTACGGGCCCAATTGTATTGTACATCCGCCTGGGCAGCGGGAGTATTCATTGCGACAATATCTCCAAAGCAGACCCCCAATAGCCCGACATGTGGAATTCCTGCAACACGAACAGCGAAGTCATCTGCATCATTGTATGCTTCCAGTAAAATTCGGTCAGATGGCTGATATCCATACTGTTCCTGAAGTGCCACATAGGCTTTTTCTGCTTCACGCAACATGATGGGCCCCAGAATATCTTTTTCACTTACATGAATGCGAAGTGTAAAATGTTGACTGGTAAGGATTGCAAAATCATCCAGTTCATCCAACAGATTTAGGGTGTTAGCTACATACAGATTAAATGCATCGCTGTCATAGCTCTGCTCCAGGTATACGCGCGCCGACTGAAGTTCTCCCGTACGCATAAGTGCAGTAGCGTATGTTGCATTAGCTGCAGCATCTTCAGGGTTTGATTCCACAGCCCGCTGCGCATAGATTACCGCCTCGGGGTACCTGAATCGCAAGGCTAGGTCTTCACTCACATTCCGGTAAAATGCGGCTAGTTGACTGGTTTGTTGTTTGATCGTTTCTTCCGCCTCATTCACCGCTTTTTCATTTCCCTGCAGAAATTGGGCAGCCGTATAATGTGCCCATGCCTCCATATTTCCTGAATCTTCATTCAGTGCAGCGCGGGCCACATCGACCGCTTCGATATAGTTTCCATCAAGTAGATGTAATTGAGACAGAAGTGCCAATGCCGGAGAATATCGCTCGGTAATTTGTAACGCCTGTTTCACCAGCCCTTCTTTTGCAGCATAGGACCCGGTGACCTCAGCCAGCTTTACATAAATCTCCGGACGATAAGGATTGATGGATAAAGCCCTCCCATACAGCTCGTTTGCAAATGCCTCATCATAGGTAGCCCTGTACAGATCTCCATGCCATAGTAAAAACTGAACATTATCCTCATCCAGCCTCAACGCGGTCGAGATCGCTTCATTCGCCTCATGATATTCTCCCAGTCGCATCGCAGCCTGTGCTCCGATTGCAAGGCCTCGCGCAGTCGTGAACCCGCCTTGCCTCAGCCGTCTGTGAATGATGGAGTACAGGCGACTGGATTGGCGAATATTCCCTCGCAGGTAATACAAGTCGGCCAAGTATAGTCCTGCACGCCAATAGTCATTTCTAATTTGAATGGCTGTAAGGTAGGCTTTCTCTGCTTCGCTCCAGTTTCCTATGGCCATATACAGGCGGCCCATAGCATAATTCACATACTCCTGCTGAGTTGATTGAATGAGCATTTCCTGCGCCCTGTGTAGCCCTGTTCCATAATCCCCTGTCTGAAGATAGGTTTCGAAATACCCTTCTATATTGGTGCCAAACAGACTGTCCCCAAACACTTCCCGTGCTTCAGAATATTGCCCTGCATTCAACAGATCTTCCCCGTCCTGCGCGAGTGCGACCAGAGAAAAACCCCAGAGAAGGATGAAGAAAACAGATACTCGCATAAACAGAAAGGATTGATTATTTATTAGTGGAACTCTTCTATACTCCGGAAATGTTCATCAATGGGTATGCAGGAGTGTCCGTGCCACCGAAGTCATCTCGGACAGATCTCGCGAGTGAGGCAGGTTCTGCAACGGATTCCCTGTGATCTGCATCAGATCTGCTGGTGTACCCCTGGTGGATTTGACCAAATGTGCCTTGCTTTTGTGAAGTACCTTTTCATAACACGGGTTCCTGTAATGAAGACTGCATTATTCAACTTCCAGACATCTTCCATCCATTCTATTTTCCCATATACAGAAAATCTTGGTTCACTGTCGAATTGAAGAGCGGTTGTTTCCATGAAAATTCAGACTTCTGATTGATATAACGCGTGTGAAATTTGAATATGGATCCACTCCAGCACTGCTATTCTATGTTCTTCCAGTTTCGCTGCTGTTCCGCGGCCACAACTCTATGCGCCAACAAGGCCTCATTGCTATCCATGGGAGATACGACAACATGGGCGACTGCCAAACCCCTCGCCTGGTACACATCATAGGCGAAAAGAACGACCAGATCAATTCGATTCTTGCATTTTTTCGCCTTCAATGGAGAATGCTTCGCAGTTCTTCGTATTACTGGTGCATTTGCACTAGTGATCCCATATGAAATTGGCTTTGGCTCAAATTAATACCCTCGTAGGAGATTTGAGAGGAAATGCAGACAAGGTGTTGCAATATTGCCAGAAGGCGCATTCCAAAGGCGCTGACCTGGTAGTATTTCCTGAACTCACACTCCCGGGATATCCCCCACTGGATTTATTGGAGTACCGTCATTTTGTTGCATCCGAACAGGAACTCCGTCAAGAGCTTGCGACACAGATTCCTGATGATCTAGGCCTGCTGATTGGAGGATTGGCACCCAATTCCGGGCCCGGTAAACCGCTGTTTAATGCAGCCTACCTGTACGAGAATGGCCAATGTGTCGGAGTACGACATAAACAGCTTCTGCCAACCTATGACATCTTTGACGAGCGAAGATACTTCGCTCCGGAAACTGCACCCACCACTCTGCGCTGGCGTGGCCTGAATCTGGGGATTCATATCTGTGAAGATCTATGGAATGTTCGTGACCTTGACCCGAAACCCTATGCTGATGACCCCGTCTCCACTCTGGCCCGCCAATCTCCTGATGTATTTATCAATCTGTGCGCTTCTCCATTTGCGATTGACAAACACCATGAACGCAGGGAATTAATGCAAACCGTAATTCATCAATATGAGCGTCCTTATGTTTTTGTAAACCTTGTTGGAGCTAATACTGATGTGATTTTTGACGGTAGAAGCTGTGTCATCCGAGATGGAGTAATTCTGGAGGCCCCTGCTTTTGAAGAGGCATTGCTTATATGGGATTTGAAACATCCGCCAACATCAGGCTCTGTCTCGTCAACCCCAATGGAGCAAGTTCTGGGTGCGCTGACGGTGGGAATTCGAGACTATGTGAGCAAATCCCGCCTCCAAAAGAAGGCATATATTGGGCTTAGCGGGGGAATCGATTCTGCCGTGACTGCAGCAGTTGCTGTACATGCATTGGGCCCCGACAATGTAATCGGAGTAGCGATGCCCTCAATTTTTTCCTCAGAGGGATCTGTGAGAGATGCTCACAGTTTGGCATCAAATCTTGGAATTGAACTTCATACGATTCCCATTCTCGAGTTGGTCAATTCTTTTGACTCCACACTGAAAAAGCTGTTTGAGCATACATACCGCGATACAACTGAAGAGAATATCCAGGCACGGATACGAGGAACGCTACTGATGGCGCTGACCAACAAGTTTGGTGGAATCGTGCTAGCCACTGGAAATAAAAGCGAGTTAGCAATGGGATATGCAACCCTCTACGGAGATATGAACGGCGCACTCGCTGTTTTGGGAGATCTCTATAAGACAGAGGTTTATGAACTTGCGCATCTGCTCAATCAATCCCGCACGGTGATCCCGGAATCCTCTATTACTAAAGAACCCTCTGCAGAGCTGTCGCCTGATCAGAAAGATCTAGATACCCTTCCACCCTATCCAATCCTGGATAAGATCCTTAGATTATATCTTGAAGAGCAAAAATCACCAGCAGAAATCGCTGAACATTTTGGCGACGATGAAGATCTTGTGCGCTCTATTATTTACAAGGTTGACCGCAATGAATTCAAGCGTCAGCAGGCCGCCCCGATCCTTCGGCTTCGCAAGAATGCATTCGGGAGCGGTCGCAGAAAGCCGGTCGTGACCCACCTCTAAGAATTTGATATCAGCCAGCGTATCGCCAAGCCATATCCCCCAGTGCCCAGACCCGATATCTGGCCGACACAAACCGGAGCCAGGTACGAAAAATGGCGGAAAGGTTCTCTGGAGTAAATATTACTCAGATGCACCTCAATGACCGGGGTTGAAATAGCCTTGACCGCGTCACGGAGGGCCACCGAAGTATGTGTATAAGCTCCGGGATTGAACACGATCCCTCGCAAGCCTGTGTGATGGGCCTGATGGAGGCAGTCCACCAGTTCTCCCTCGTGATTGCTCTGAAAAAAAGATAGCTCAAGATCAGGGAACGCGTCCCGTAGATCATCTTCGAGGTTTTCCAGAGAGATCTTTCCATATTGATCGGGCTCTCGTTCTCCCAGTAAATTCAGGTTTGGGCCGTTCAGGATCAGAAATTTATGTTTCATGGTCAACTTGATTCAAGGATCATACCGTCATACCCGAGTTCTATGGTTTCAGGTAGTTGTGCATTCTCCCGTTCGTGAAGCACTTGATGTGCTATATGGGTGAATACGGTTCGTTTTGCCCCGATCTTTCGGGCAGTGTCTACAGATTCGGGAATTGAAAAATGGCGCGGATGTTTCTGTGGTCGGAGTGCATCAAGCACCAACAGGTCAAGGCGCTCAAGTTTATGGAACTCGGCTTCGGGGATATAGCTCACATCAGTCAGGTACGCAAAATTCCCTATCCGATATCCATTCAACTGCATATTTCCATGGAACATCTGAATCGGGATCCCGCGGATTACATCAGAACCACCGTACCGGCTTCTGATTTCGAATGGTTCTTCGGCAATCTCAAGATCTAGTTTCCCCGGATAATGCCTGGGCGTGCTCCATATATACGGAAAGATTCTCTTCAGCACCTGGATGCTCCCCCGGTGTGCAAAGCACGAAATAGGAGCTCTGCAATCAAAAAAATAAGGTCGCAGATCGTCGAGCCCCATCACATGATCAAAGTGATGATGGGTCCAGAGCACCGCGTCGATACGTCGTACCTGTGCTCGTAACATTTGCACTCGAAAGTCCGGCCCCGTATCAATGACAATACTAAGATTTCCAGCCTGAACATGGCATGCTGTACGCAGTCGGTGATCCTTTGGATCAGTAGACAGGCATGTCCTGCAATCACATCCAATCATGGGAACTCCGACGGAGGTGCCCGTACCCAAGAGCGTTATGCGCATGCATTTCTACTCAGATGAGTATCGACGGATTATGGATTCTACGTGCTTCCGCATCCCCTTCCGCATGGAAATGTCATCCAGGGGTACATCTTTCAGAGTACGTGCCAGAATTCCAAGGTGCACTTCCGTGGGATGATGCCGATTCAACACGATCAACTTGTTTCCGACAAGTGTACAGGAGCCGCCTTGAAACTGTCCCCGCTCCCATCGAACCGTATAGCCGATTTTTTTTACGATACCTTCCATCGCACGTAGAATTGCCGTATCCTTGGCCATCTTCAAAACCAGATCCCCATTGAAATGGTTTGTACACTGCCGGCGTAGTCGTACAGTTCATCAACCGCATCCGAAAACCCCGTAGATCCATTCACATTCCAAAACTGGTAACGGAATGTATATCCGATCACCAATCCCAGGCTGGAAAAAATATCTGCAATCTTAACGAGGGCTTCCGAATCTACGGCCCAGGAAAATCCTACTGCATCCGCAATTTCGCTGCCGGTAATTCCGGCGAGCGGCATCGCCCGCAATTCAAATCTTGCACGCTGACTCAAAGAATGCAAAAGTGAGGCTCCACCTCCAAACATAATTGCATTTGCACCAAAAGGAGCTACATCATTGCCTGGCGCCACTCGGCGCCAGGCAATCAGAAAGCCTATGGGAACGGCGATAGTGGTATTGCCTCGCTCTACTTTCACAAAAGAAGGCAGCAACCAGGCTGTTGCGGAAAGGTCTACAAACGTGCCTGAATCGTCTGTTCTGGCAAAGAGCCCCGCAGCACGTAGCTGAGGGCCGATATAGGAAAGTCCAAATGCAACCCCCTGATACTCATAGGATTGAATGAGATCTGCTGCACCGACATATTCATGATTGATCCTCCCAAAATTGAATGCAGCTGCATGGCGACTACGCTGAAAAAATCCCTCCTGTGCCATCACATCCACACAACCCAGAATCAGAAGCGTGATCAGAAGTAAGATTCTGCATCGGGGATCATGCATTAACCGCAGTCTTCTGTGGCCGACGACGTTTTGGTTTCCCGGGTGCCTGACCATTCTGATCCCTTTGCGATCCGGATTGATCCTTCTTTTTTGTAGTCGGACTTGATTTTTTTGACGAATTCTGCTTCGCTTGTGCCTTGATGCGAACCATCCGGGGGCTTAGATCCGTAATATCATGTTCGCTTTTGGCATCCAGAAACCTGAACTCATCTGGGGTCAGGGATTCCGTTTCAACTACCCTGATCCGGTGTTTGTATTGACGCTGCCATTTTGCCTTCCTGCTGCGGAACCATCCCCCACGCAGGATCCACGCTGCGGTAAGGGGGTGTACTTGTAGATGCAAGCTGCCCCCGTCATGTTTCTCCAGCCACCGCTCAATTTTCCTTGCGATGAAATCCGGATTAGGTGGAGGCACTCGATTGATTCTGGATTTTCGTGCTAATCGGTGCGTTGAAGTGACACTGACCCGCTTACGCTCCCTGGCAATCTGGACGATTCCCAGTTCGCTCATCGGAAAGTTTTGGGATTGCACTCGGTCAGCTTGTAATGCTGTCGTAAGTGTATCATCCACTTTTTTGCGATTTGACTCAAATCTCAGGTCAATAAAATCAACCACGATCAATCCACTCAAATCACGCAGACGGATTTGACGGGCAATCTCTCCCACTGCCTCGAGATTTACCTTAAGCGCCTGTGACTCTGCATCCTTCTTGGTCCGTGTACGTCCGGAATTGACATCAATCACATGCATCGCCTCGGTTGCCTCAATGATGAGAGATCCTCCGGAGGGGAGGCCAACCTGCGTATCAAAAACTTCACTGATCTGATCCTCTATCCCTGCTGCTGCAAAGATGGGATGATTGCCTTTATGTTCTTTGACCGCATGAATCATGTGAGGGGCAACTGCAAGGACATATCCACGAATTGCACGGTACATGCGATGATTATCCACAAGAACACGAGTGAAGTCATCAGAGAACAGATCCCGGATGATTGAAGAAGCCAAGTTCACATCTTCATGCAGCTTTTTGGGTGCATCCTGGCTTCCCTGCAGTGATTTTTCAATGTTTTCCCATCGGTCCATAAGCAATTGGAGATCCTTCTCCAGTGCCTCCTCGTCTCTTCCTTCGGCAACAGTTCTCGCAATCAGTCCAAATCCGGCTGGACGGATTTTTTTGACGATAGAGCGCAGTCGATTACGTTCCTTTCGACTCTCAATCCTCTTGGAAACGGCTCCGTATTCTGCAAGAGGAATCAACACAAGAAACCGACCCGCCAGCGAGATATCCGTGGACAAACGGGGGCTCTTACTGTGATAGGGCTCTTTGGTAATTGTGACAAGAATCTTCTGTTTAGACTTCAGTAGATTGGAGTCTCCCCAACGGCGACGAGACGAATCTTTTTGAGAAGATGCTTCCGGGTGTTTGGATAACCAGGTTCTCATAAATCTCGCCACATGAGGTTTAGATTCTTCCACAAAAGCAAGTTGCTGCTCAAGATTTGAGGCGAGATCAGAGAAATGAAGGAATCCCTGCTGCTCTTCTCCAATATCCACAAACGCAGCCCGGAGGCCAGACCGGAAGGTGACAATGCGGCCGAGAAAAATATCTCCTACGGTTCGCTCGTTCTCAGGACTTTCAATATAGAATTCAACCAGCTTCCCTTGGTCAACGATTGCGATCCTCGTTTCCTTGGGGGTGGTGTTAATGATAATTTCTTTCGACATATAGTGTAACTTAGGGTATGCCTGGCGCATCCCAACTACCACAAACCCTGTCACCTCTGCCAACGAAGCAGGCGACGGTTGGATTGAAGGAGGGCGTCGTAACACGGTGAATTTGGACTGCGTGTCAGATGGGTCCGCCTCAAGCTCAGGTATCAACAGGCCCTAAAGAAACGAAGAAACAGATCATTTGATCCATTTAGGCACATCATCAGAGTTAATACGTTAAAGGACAGCAAAACTTGGCCCGCTCTTCTGTAATACTATCATTTTAATGAATCCATCAAATATTGGGACGGTTGGCCAGGATCTTCATGTAAAGGGACTTGAAGGAGTCATTGCACTAAACTCGTCAATTTGCCATATCGATGGGCGTAAGGGAACGCTAATCTATCGGGGGTATGCTATTGAGGATCTGGCTGCAAACAGCACTTTTGAGGATGTAGCCTACCTCCTCTGGCACGGGCATATTCCTGACGAAGATCAGGGGCTGGAAAAGGAGCTGGCCTCCCTTCGTCATGTGCCGGAACAGGTTCTTAACCTGCTTCTTCAGCTGCCTTCTGACTTTGACCCAATGGCGGCTTTGAGGACCGGGATTTCATTACTTTCCCACTATGATCCTGAGGCGAACAACAGTTCCCCAGACGCCAACTATCAAAAGGCTCTTCGCCTGACTGCACAAATCCCTGTCCTGATTGCAGCACTCGCTCGACACCGACATAACAAACCGCCTGTAACTCCTCAAATCACAGGTAATACAGCAGAAAACTTCCTGTATATGCTCACCGGTGAGGAGCCCGGCCCCAGTGCTGCTCAAGCGTTGGACGCTGCCTTGGTTCTCCATGCCGAACATGGACTGAATGCCTCTACCTTTGCTACACGTGTGATTGGGGCGACTCTCAGTGACATGTATTCTGCAGTCGTCGGCGGAGTCTCTGCGCTCAAGGGCGCCCTTCATGGAGGAGCGAATACCCGGGTCATGCTCGCACTCCTTGACCTTCGCGATAGCGGAGAGGATCCTGCTGAATTTGTCCGAAAAAAACTCGCCGCAAAAGAACGCGTCATGGGCTTCGGGCATCGTGTCTACAAGACACTGGATCCACGTGCGAACGTTCTCCGCAAGTTGCTGATTGAACTCGCACATGAGAGGAATGCCTTGTACTGGATTGATCTTTGCTCAGCTTTAACCCGGGTGATGGAAGAAGAAAAAGGTATCAATGCGAATGTAGATTTCTATAGCGCTCCCACCTACCATCTGCTGGGAATTGAACCTGACTTTTATACTACACTCTTTGTGATGGGACGGATCACCGGATGGACGGCCCATCTATTAGAACAGTGGAAAGACAATCGACTTATCAGACCGCGCGCCGCCTACACCGGGCCTGTAGGACTTAAGCTCAGTAATGCATAGCAATTGGCCATGGCTCAATAGAACACCCGGCAACTCGAGATTTCGTTCACCATGAACTTAATAACTGCACTTACATCTCCTGTTGGCCGCAAGGTCCTGACCGGGGCTACAGGGATTGGCCTAGTTGCGTTCGTCATTGCACATATGATCGGAAATCTTTCCTATCTCCCGGGCCCTGAAGCCTATAATGGATATGCTCACAAGCTATTAAGTCTGGGATGGATTTTCTATACGATCGAGATTCTGCTGGCACTTTGCTTCCTTCTTCACGCAATTATCGGAATTTCGATACAAATACGGCGATGGCAGGCACGGCCGGTTGGGTACAAGATGTATAAGAGTGCTGGAAAGCCGAGTCGATCGGGATACAGCGCACGTTCAATGATCTTCACCGGAATCATCCTGCTTGGCTTCCTGATTTTGCACTTGATCTCGTTCAAATATGGTCCGGGCGTTGCCGAAGGATATACAGCTACCTTGGATAATGGAGAGTCCGTACGTGATTTACATCGCCTGATGACCGAGAAATTCAAGGAGCCCCTCTACGCATTTGGATATCCAATTATTATGATTCTTCTCGGAATGCATATGCGGCATGGCGTCTGGAGTGCACTCCAGTCTCTCGGGATGATGAGCCGCCGCCTCTCACCATACCTCTATGCACTTGCCGCCATACTGGGGGTGTTTGTGGCGGTCGGATTCTTGTTTGTTCCCCTTTACATCTATTTTCTGGTTTAAGCGCGAATGGGATCTCCTGTTGCTGAGCGATCACAAAGTCCACGCCTGGATTCAAAGGTGCCATCGGGGCGTCTCCAGGAAAAATGGGATATATATAAAAACTCTGTCTCACTCGTCAGTCCTGCAAACAAGAGATCCCATCACATTCTTGTAGTGGGATCTGGACTGGCTGGTGCTTCGGCTGCCGCCACGCTTGCAGGACTAGGTTACAATGTAACCTGCTTCTGTATCCAGGACTCCCCCCGAAGGGCCCATTCAATTGCAGCACAAGGAGGAATTAATGCTGCAAAAAATTACCCGAATGATGGTGATACCATCTGGCGCCTGTTTTATGATACGATCAAAGGCGGAGATTATCGATCCAGAGAAGCGAATGTTTATCGGCTCGCCCAAGTGTCCAACAATATCATCGACCAGGCAGTCGCTCAGGGGGTTCCTTTTGCCCGGGAATACGGAGGTATGCTCTCGAATCGATCTTTTGGTGGTGCCCAAGTTTCACGCACTTTTTATGCAAGAGGGCAAACCGGACAGCAACTCCTACTTGGAGCATATCAGGCATTGAGTCATCAAGTTTCTATGGGCCGCGTCAAGATGTTGCCACGCAGAGAAATGATTGATCTGGTGGTGGCCAATGACCGCGCCTGTGGGCTGATCGCGCGTAATCTGATCACGGGCGAACTCGAGCGATATGCGGGCGACGCAGTTCTGCTTTGCACCGGAGGATACGGGAATGCCTACTACCTGTCGACAAATGCCAAAAACTCCAATGTCACGGCGGCTTGGCGCTGCTATAAGCGAGGAGCTTTTTTTGCAAATCCCTGCTACACCCAGATTCATCCTACGTGCATCCCGGTGTCAGGAGATTATCAGTCGAAGCTCACACTAATGAGTGAGAGCTTGCGCAATGATGGCCGCGTGTGGGTTCCGAAAGATCCAAAGGATTCCCGTGCACCTGAAATGATCCCCGAGGATGCCAGAGACTACTACCTGGAGCGCCGCTATCCCAGCTTTGGCAATCTGGTTCCCAGGGATGTGGCGTCACGCGCTGCCAAGAAAGAGTGCGATGAGGGACGGGGTGTCGGTGAAACCCGACTCGCCGTATATCTTGATTTTGCCGATTCGATCCGGCGCCTGGGAGAGCATACCATCCGCGAGCGCTATGGAAACCTCTTTGAGATGTATGAGCGCATCACCGGAGATAATCCCTATAAAACCCCCATGCGGATCTATCCTGCAGTTCACTATACAATGGGTGGATTGTGGGTAGATTATGAGCTTCAGAGCACAGTCCCGGGGCTGTTCGTGCTTGGGGAGGCAAATTTTAGTGATCACGGTGCCAATCGACTGGGGGCCAGTGCCTTGATGCAGGGATTGGCGGACGGATACTTTGTGATCCCCTACACGCTTGGTGCCTATCTTGCGGGGACCCGCCAGTCGGATCAGGTCACTGAAACGCATGAGCATTTTGCAACCGTTGAAGAGGAAGCCGGGGCCCGGATTGATTCAATGCTTAAGAACAAGGGGGACAAATCTCCAACTCAGTTCCACCGGGAACTTGGTCGTCTACTTTGGGACCATGTAGGAATGGCACGGAATCGGACGGACCTTATGTCCACCATTGATGCTATTGAAAACCTGAAAGAGGAATTTTGGGAGCGTATCCTTGTCCCCGGATCCGCCGATCGATACAACAAAAATCTGGAGTTCGCCGGGCGTGTGGCTGACTTTATTGAATTGGGATCCCTCATGGCACGGGATGCTCTTCGTCGAGAAGAGTCCTGTGGAGGGCATTTCCGCGAAGAATATCAAACTCCGGAGGGAGAGGCCGCGCGAGACGACGAGGCATTTGCGGATGTGGCAGCATGGGAACACACAGAACAAGATCCCGCACTACACCTCGAGCAACTCTCCTTCGAGAATGTGCACCTAACCAAACGCAGCTATAAATAGCGCCATGATTATCAACCTGCGTGTCTGGAGACAAGAAGGACCCGAATCTCCCGGAAAACTCGTTGACTACACGGTTCCCGAGGCCAGTGAGCATATGTCTTTTCTTGAACTCCTTGACGTACTCAATGAACAGCTTCTGGCGGACGGGGAGGAGCCCGTAGAATTTGACAGTGACTGTCGCGAAGGAATCTGCGGGTCATGCGGCCTGATGGTTGCGGGCATTGCGCACGGCCCTCAAAAGCGAACTGCCGTATGTCAGTTACACATGCGCAGCTTCAAGGATGGAGACACAATTACGGTTGAACCTTTCCGCGCACGGGCATTTCCGGTGATTCGGGATCTTGTTGTGGACCGAAGTGCTTTTGATCGAATTATTACTGCGCATGGTTATGTTTCTGTAACAACTGGCTCCGCACCTGATGCGAACGCAATTCCGATCCCCAAGGATACAGCGGATGAAGCGATGGACTACGCAACATGTATCGGCTGTGGAGCCTGTGTAGCCGCATGCCCAAATGGCAGCGCATCCCTCTTTACGGCAGCAAAGATTGCACACTTGGGCCTGCTTCCCCAAGGAGAGGTGGAATCACCCCAGCGAGTGACTGCAATGGTCAACCAAATGGACGCGGAAGGATTTGGGGATTGCTCTAACTACGCCGAATGCGAAGCCGTCTGCCCGAAAGGGATTTCTGTTGCGGGAATTGCCAGCATGAGGCGTGCCTACATGAAAGGACTTCTTTCGGGGTAATCACTTTTCTCATTGATCCGATATATACACTTTTAGCTCCCTGAGGCAGTTTATTGATCGTAGCAACCCACGTTGGCTTACTTGTTCTTTCGGTTTACCTGATCGTAAAATCAAGTGATTCGTTGGTAGATTTGGCCAGCGGAATTGGGCGGAAGGCAAAGCTCAGTGATTATTTTATCGGTAGCTTCATCGTTGGGATCGGCACCTCATTGCCGGAACTTTTCACCTCCGTTGCGGCGGCCAATTCAGGCTCCCCGGAGTTAGTGAGCCCGAATATTTTTGGTACAGTCATTGCCAACCTGGGATTAGGGTTTGGGCTGGGGGTCCTTGCGTTATTCTTTTTTGTTCGGGCGGAAGATGGAAGGCTTCGAGTATTTACCAGGGCGCATGCATTTTCGAATGGATACCTGAATTTTGGCGACACGAATGCCAGTCCGGTCATTTTTGCATCCCTTTCTGTACTTCTAACCTTGGTCCTTTGCCTGGACAATAAGTTTGGACGCCTTGACGCTGTTCTGTTTGCTGTTCTCTACATCACCTTTATGGGCTGGCAATTTTATCAGAGCCGCAGCCAGCAACCGGCGGAAATTCCTCATCCCACCTCAAAGGAAATTAGTCACACTCGTTCCAAGCAGAGTTTATTTGCAAAAGCTCTGCGAGTTATTCTTCCGACGGGTATAGCCTTATTATTTGCCGGGGTGTTGTTCATAATTCCTGACGCTCGACAAGAGTTGTTTGAGGTTGCAACTGGCGGCTTTGCCCTCTACTGTTTCATGGGTGGGCTACTCCTTTTGCTGATCTTTCAGATCTGGGATTATTTGCCTGAATTGAGAGGCACCGGAGGCCCTGAATCTTCAAATGTGGCCAACGTACCCATCTTGATGGGAATCCTTCTGCTCGGCCTCATTATCGCTGTATTGTACTCCAGTGGTGTCATCGTTGTGGGGTCCCTTGTTAAGCTTTCTGAGGACTTGGGGATTAATTCGGGTGCTCTTGCTGCCAGTGCACTAGCGATTGGCACCTCTCTTCCTGACATTGTAGTCGCCCTCAATGTGACCCGGCGTGGTAGGCATAAGCTCCTTGTCGGTCATATTTTCCAGTCGAATGTGTTTGATGCGCTTCTGATCATGGCAGTTTGTGGTTTTATCATTCCACTTCCAGACGTCGCATCTGGTCCATCAATGATCTGCATTGTCGCATCGGTCATCCTGACTCTTCCCATGCTGTGGACACTGCGATCCCGGAAATTGACAGCGCTAGGAGGCATGGGATTGTTTATCGGGTTTCTCGTGTTCCAATTCCTGCTTTATGGTTAGTTGAACGAAGCGGAGCATTTAAATTTTGACAAGATGTTCGTCATTCGATCTTGTCGATTGTGCGACCTGAATTCCCCAATCATATCTGATTGTCACATCATATTCTCTGATACAGGATGGTGTCCGCGATGAGAATAACTGAATTGAATATCTGCCTGAGTCAGCCTGTTGCAAGCTGTGCCGTGGTTTACTGGGCCGAGCGCCTTGTGAATCTCTGGCAGTAGTCATGCCATACATGGCTCCTCTTTGAGGTAAGAGAGCCATCACATGGCTGTCCGGTACAAGACAGGAACCTCGTAGCGTAACACCGCTGGAAGCGGTCTGCGATAAATCGCATAGAGATAATGTCCGTTTTGAGAAACCCCTATTTGCATTGCCCCATCTTGTAGTTCAAGTACTCCAACGGGCTCCCCCGCCCAGGTAAGAACAATTACGGTCTGCCCAGGTGGGGAGAAATGTCCCTGACTGCGAACCCAAGCTCTGGTTTTTCCGGAGTATAAGGCAAAAATAAACTGATCAGTTACGGCCATACTAACATAGCCTTGGATTGTCTCGGATTCAATGAGCGTACGTGGATTCCCATCGCTGTCGGCGCTCACTACGCTGAAAACAGGTTCGTGAAATCCAGGTCCCCGTATGAGGCGAACCATTTTTGAAGTGTCAAAAATTTCAAGGCGATCCGTATTCAGTGACGCAGCCACAATTCTGGTCCCCGATGAGTTAGTTCTCAAAATGGCTTCGTAAGCATACTGTCGAGCCGCCACGGGAGTGGATGGTTCACCGGGAATAAGGGAACCTATTGCTCTAATAAACTCTCCCTCAGGAGAATATACACCCAACCGGCCAGACTCATATATCCCGGAGGAAATGATGCTGTCTCCAAAGACCCATACTGGATCCATTGGAGCCCCTTCACCTATTAGTCGGATGGTCGCCCCGGTTAGTGATGCACCATCAAAATACTTTGCTATTCCCGGGTGAGCATAAGCCCATCCTGAATCATCTCCTGGCCTGAAATTCATTGACCGTAGCCTAGATATTTCCTCAGCTCCCTCTCCTTTAGGAGCAGCATGTGCTACAAAATCGCCGGATTCCCTACTGAAAACAGTAATTGCTTGATCTGCATACGGATCCCCTATTAACACAAACTGTTCTCCTATAGAGATGTCTGTAGGCATTCCCAAAGAATCACTACGAATGAACATCTCTCCTTGCAAGTCATGTGTAAGGAGAGTATCGGCAGAAAATTTGACCAGCAGAGGATCTGGAGGGACTTGAACAGGAGCGATACACCCCACCAACACTATTAGCAGTAAAAAGACTACCAGTAGCTGATGTCTCTTGGACAGTATCATTAAAGTATGTGAATTCTGAGCTCTTCCAAGACACAATAAAAATGAAGCTCGTTGAAGCTCTCCTGGGGCATTACTACTTGCTTTTTTGGCATATATGTGTTATACTTAGTCTTTGTTCCTCACGCTGTATGTCCGAAAACTGCTGTCTTCTTTAAGAAATGTTCGCTTCTTCTTAACCCTTGATGGGGTTGTTTCAGAACGTGTTGAGACTTCCTTTGCTCACTGCTTTCAGCTGATGTAACGTAAAACTCCTTTCCCCTGATAGCCTGCCAATCACTTTCTCTCTCGCCTCCGCCGGACGAAAAGCCTCTTGGCTTGTCATGTTTCTCCATTAACTCGTACCGGTCAGTCAACATACATCTCCCGCATCTGTGGGGGCGGAATATGGAGTTTGAACCTAGCGTTCCCTGATCTTTTCTGACATGATCACAGCCTTTGCAAATCAAGTTGAAAGGGTAACAGATTTCTTCGGAAAGTTGACTTGGTATTGTACTCTCCTCATGGTTGTTACCGGTGCCTATAACGCCACTCTTCGCTCTCTCTCAGGCTGGGCCCATATCGATCCATCAAATGCAAGTAATTTTCAGAAAATTCTGCAATGGATTGGGGAAATCGCAAAACAGGGAAGCTCAAATACGTTCATTGAACTCCAGTGGTATCTTTTCAGCATCGTTTTCCTCATGGGAGCTTCATATGCATTAAAAACTGATGCACATGTGCGGGTGGATATTTTTTACAACCGCCTTTCCCTGACTGCCAAAACCTGGACCAACATCATAGGCACACTGGTTTTCCTTCTACCATTTTGTATACTGATGATCTGGACTTCATGGCCTGCGGTTGTAGACTCATGGATCCGACTGGAAGGATCTCCCGATCCTGGCGGGTTACCCCGTTATCCCCTCCTGACAGTGATTCCGTTTGCTTTCATCTTATTAATGGCACAGGGCTTGGCCTTCGCGGCTCGGGAGGCACTGCAACTCTTCGATCTTGCTGAACAAAAACATCGGGATCGTCCATGACGGGACTTGAGTGGCTGGCACCGCTCATGTTTGCGGTAGCTTTAATTCTGATTTTCTCGGGCTATCCAGTTGCCTTTTCTCTTGGGGGGGCCTCCCTCATTTTTGCCGCGATCGGTGTTGGCACTGGTTATTTTGATTGGCATTTGTTGCTGGCACTGCCGGACCGACTGTTCGGGATCATGTCCAACTATACGCTCTTAGCTGTTCCCTTTTTTATTTTCATGGGGACCATGCTGGAAAAAAGCAATCTTGCACGGGATTTGCTGCACACAATCGGACTTCTGTTCGGTCCCATCCGCGGAGGCCTGTCAATGGCAGTTATTCTCGTAGGTGTACTCCTTGCAGCTGCAACAGGCATCGTTGGTGCAAGTGTCGTCGCAATGGGAATGATTTCTCTTCCCGTCATGCTCAAAAACGGATACTCAAAGGAGCTCTCCGCAGGTGTTATTACAGCAACAGGAACCCTCGGTCAGATCATTCCTCCCAGTGTAGTCCTGGTTGTGTTGGCGGATCAACTGGGGGTATCTGTGGGCGATCTCTTCATCGGTGCACTGATTCCCGGTGTCCTGCTTGCAGTGCTTTATGGGGGGTATACAACAGGAGTGGCCATCTTCAAGCCGTCCGCCGCGCCCGCAATTCCGAAAACCGTACGCGATAAGGAGCATGGAGATTTACTCCGAAAAGTGTTTCTGGTCATGCTCCCTCCTCTATTGCTGATCTTTGTCGTACTCGGCAGCATTTTTGCCGGAATTGCTACGCCCACGGAATCGGGAGCCTTGGGAGCTGTTGGAGCTATTGTTCTGGCGGCATTGAATCGTCGCCTCGATAAAAAGGCTCTGCTGGAAACCATGGAAGAAACCACAAAGCTCACTGCCATGGTGGTGATGCTTCTAATTGCTTCCACCGCATTTGCTCTCATATTCAGAGGACTGGATGGTGGGATCTGGATTGAGGATCTTCTGATTAACCTGCCCGGAGGAGTCATTGGTTTCCTGATCCTTGCAAACCTCTCTATCTTCATTTTAGGATTCTTTATCGATTTCTTCGAAATCGCATTTATTATCATTCCACTCATGGTTCTGCCAGCTGCCCATCTGTTGAGCCCAATGCTTGGTGTGCCCGAGACTACTGCTCTGATCTGGTTCGGGGTCATGGTCGGCATGAACCTCCAGACATCTTTCCTGACCCCACCATTCGGGTTTGCACTCTTTTATCTCCGGGGTGTCGCTCCGCCAGAACTTAAAACGGAAACGATCTACCGCGGAGTTCTCCCCTTCATTGGAATCCAGGTACTTGGCCTGATTCTTCTGATTTTATTCCCAGATCTGGTTCTCTGGGCACTCTGATTGCTTACGACCCGGATGTTCTGCGTCGATTCATGTAAGAGAGCATCTCAAATTCGGATGTCTGGACCCAGTTGTCTGATTCACGGCGCCAGGCAAGGAAAGAGTCGTGGACCCGAGCAAAAGCAGGATTACTGCGTTGCTCCTGCAACAGGTCCTGCGAGGCGGTATATGCAGCATCCATCATATCCTGAGGAAAAGATCGTAACTCAATATCAGAATTAACAATCCGTTGAAATGCAGGAGGGTTCAGGGCATCATATCTTGTAAGCATATACTGATTGGCTTCCGCCATTGCAACTTCCAAGGCCGCTTGGTATGTTGATGGAAGTTCCTGCATAGCCTGCGTATTCACAAAGAAGGAAAGGTTCGCCGACGGCTCCCACCAGCCCGGATAATAGTAATAGCGTGCAACCTGATTAAACCCGAGTTTTTCATCATCATAAGGGCCGACCCATTCCGCCGCGTCAATGGCTCCACGCTCTAGTGCTGGATAAATCTCGCCGCCCGGAATCTGCTGCACGGTAACTCCCAGCTGATCCATTACTCTGCCCCCCAAGCCGGGAATACGCATGGAGAGGCCATTGAGGTCCTGCAAGCTATTTATTTCGCGATTGAACCAGCCACCCATCTGTGCTCCCGTATTTCCCCCGGGATAATTCAGCACATCATAATCTGCGAACAACCCCCTCAAGACTTCCTGCCCCCCACCTTCATAGACCCAACTATTGTATTGACGTGCTGTGAGACCAAAAGGGACGGTCGTCTCAAACGCGAACGCAGGATTCTTGCCGATATAATAATATCCAGCCGAGTGCCCGATTTGTATCGTCCCCTTCTGCACGGAATCAAGCACCTCAAAGGCCGGGACAATTTCTCCAGCCGGATAAACGCGAATGGTAAATCTATCGTCGGTCAGTTGACTCACACGATTACTCATGACTTCGGCTGCCCCATAAATCGTATCCAGTGAGCGTGCAAAACTTGATGCAAGCCGCCATCGAAGTCTTGGGGTTCGGGTCTGTACTGCGGGAGAATCGGAATCCGTCGAGCTACAACCGGCAAGAACGGTTCCGGCTGCGGCACCCAAGGCTGCGTTTCTGATAAATTTTCTGCGTTTCATGGCTATCCGCGTGGTCTGAGAGGCCGCATGACAACCTCTGAAATCAAATAATTGTCTGGTGCTTGCAAGATATGAATCACCGTGGACGCAATATCCTCCGATTGCATGGGATTTGACGCTCCCGGTGAACCTGCTACACTCCCGAATTCTGTTGCAACGCTACCTGGACACACACTGGTAACCTTAATGCCGTCACCTCGCAATTCCTTCATCAATGCCTCACTAAATCCGCGCAATCCGAATTTCGTTGCATTGTATGCACTTAAATTCGCATTCCCAACCAAACCTGCAACCGACGCAATATGAATGATATGACCTCCAAACCCAGTCTGCCGGTTCTGTTCTTTCATCAGTGGGATGACTGCACGGGTACAGAGGTATACGCCTGTCAGGTTTGTATCTATCTGTACATCCCAATCCTCTTTTGACTGTTCTTCGACTGCAGCAAAACGTCCGAGCCCTGCATTATTGATTAGGATATCCACACGATCAAGCCCGGAAAAAGCTTCTCTAACAGAAACCTCATCAGACACATCACATTCAACGGGCCTGAATTCTGAACCGATCTCAGACTCCAGCGATTCCAGACGGTCCAGTCTCCGTGCAAGCCCATAGACTCTACTGCCGTGATTTACCAGATGGCGAGCGAACTCCCACCCGAGCCCACTGCTGGCACCGGTTACTACAGCGACCTTGTTGCGTAAATTCATGAATAATCCGGATTAGTATGTAAAGCTTGAACCCCAGCCATATATACCTGTTCTCCATTAAATGGACTTCTTTCATGAAAACCGACTTTGCGCGTCACCTTGCCTGGACAAGTGATCATCCTCTCGGCTTTGAAGTGGAATGGGCAGAGGGACCTTTTCTCTTTTTGACCAATGGCAATCGACTGATTGATTTCATCAGTGGAATTGCAGTTTCCTCGCTGGGGCATCGACATCCGAGTGTTTTGCGTGCAATCCGTGACCAGCTTGACAAGCACCTCCATGTTATGGTCTACGGGGAGTTCATCCAGGCACCCCAAGTTCAGTTTTCAAAGCACCTGACGAATCTACTCCCAGCCCCGCTGGACTGTGTCTATTTTACCATGTCAGGAACTGAGGCCAATGAGGGGGCCCTCAAACTGGCCAAGAAGTACACTGGCCGTAATCGAATGATTGCCTTTGAGCAATCTTATCACGGAGACACCCATGGCTCTCTGAGTGTCACCGGACGAAGTATCTACCAGGATCCATTCCGACCACTCCTTCCAGATGTTACCTTTCTGACTTTTGGTGACTTCGACGCTCTGACTGAAATTGATGATCAAACTGCTTGCGTGATTACTGAGCCAATCCAGGGGGAAGGGGGAATGCGCGTGCCTCCTCCAGGATGGTTCAAAGCTTTACGATCGCAATGTTCTTCCACAGAAACTCTGCTGATTCTGGATGAGATTCAGACAGGATTCGGGCGTACCGGACATTTGTTTGCTTTTGAGCATGAAGGCATTATACCGGATATTCTAACTCTGGCCAAAGCAATGGGAGGGGGCATGCCCCTTGGTGCTTTTGTGTCCAGTACCAAGATCATGGATTCTTTGCGGCGTGATCCGCCACTCAGCCATGTGACCACTTTTGGAGGGCATCCGGTTTCTTGTGCGGCGGCCGATGCTACGCTACGAGTTATGACAGAAGAAAAACTTCCTGAACGAGCGAGATGGGTAGGAGATCAAATCCGATCAAAGCTCCAGCCTTCACCCATCAGTACTCTACGTGGCCGGGGGGCCATGATGGGACTGGATCTCCCGAGTACGGCGATTGCTGAGCAGGTCGTGAAAATCTGCCTGGATCAAGGAGTCCTTCTGGGATGGACACTCCATTCGGGAACTGTCATCCGCCTCGCGCCTCCACTCAATATCCCGCAAAACATTCTGGACGAGGCGTTGGATGTGATTTTGGGCGCGCTTCATCTTGTATAGGAGAAATCATCACAAGATTCAGAGAAACTGAACGGGCACATTTAATACCTTCCGCTATTGGCATGCTTGGATTTCTAACGAACCAAGAAATCACAACGCAGAATACTTTATCTACCCCCTTAATCAGGAGATTTTAAATCCCTCATTTTGATCTATTATCCTATTACTTGACTTATGCAGAGTTATGAAAAAATTCTCCAGAACCTCCCTCGCTTTACAGCACGTTTCATGATGTCGAGGGCCATCGTTCAACTCACACGGAGTCACTGGATCCCGTTGATATATTGGTCGAGTCCTGCAAACAGTCGTTCCCCCAGCCTCAGAACTGTTGATGAACCTACTGGACAGAGCATGGCACGAATATTGCAGGCATGTCAACAGATTAATGAAGGATTCCTTCTATGGACGAACTGGCTACGTTACAAAAAATCTCGAACATTCAATTCCAATCCGAGGCTCTTATCTACTTAAAAATGGAATCCCCTTCAATCTTGACGTTTTGTTCCACACATTGGATCTGCGTCCACATTGAAAATGATCAACCCCAATTTATCCGTATAAATGATTATGCTATACGGGATTTTCGTATGAATCCCCCCGCTCAAATGCACTTGTTAAAGCCAATAGAACATTCGTCATGAATAATATGGGATTTTTTCTATCTCTTTTTAGCCGTCGCGCTATGCGCGTAGTTTTATCTCTGATTGGAACTGTCTGTTTGACCGTTCTGTCATTTACACTGAATCACGAGCCAGGACTTGCGGCTGCTGGCTTAAAATGTGACGGAGATGTAATTTGCACAGGCCTCTGTACCACCACGTGCGATCCTTTTGCGCTTCCAGTACTCTGCGGGCAATTTGTTCCAGCGTCAGGTCCTGCATACTGGTTCGGATTACATAGCCCTCCATGTAAAATGAGATGAAAAAACGCACCCTTGTTCAGGGGGCATTTTACAGCAGGCACTATATAATTCCAATTTATTTCTTACACTTGAATGTCCTTCACCCATTAAACAATCTCTTGCTGTCATGAAAAAACTCTTTAACTTTATCTGTATATGCGTAATATTCATTCTCGGAAGCTTAGTCTCTGCGCATGTGTCCGATTCCGCAACGAAATTAGAGTGTGATAATGGGACTTGCAAAACAGAGCTCAATACGGACGATGACGGCTGGGAAATGTCTATTGATTGTGGGGAGTATGGCTCGTGGTCAGGAAGCGGGGATGGACCATGGATAGGTCGTTTATGTGGGGTTTCTGTTAACGGAGGATAGATCAACTGTTTTTCTCCTACGCTCATTCTTGTTCGTGTAGGTCGGGGATCGTTCAAGTAGTGTTCCCGGATAATAGGGGAAGGGTGTTGGTGCTGGATCTATTATGAAATTAATTTCTCCTGCTTGTTTGAGATCCGCGGCGTTATCTTTTCTATTTCTTCTCTTTGTAGCTTGTGGAGAGAGAGAGTCGGCAATGCTTACCCGATTTGAAAACTCTCCGACGGTTGACAGCTTGTTAACTGTTGCTCCACACTTTATTGTTAACACTGATATAGAAGCTGAAGAATGGGTTGCTAATGCTGCACTGGGATTAGTAAAGGATTCTTTGATTCTCGGACGCCCTAATGGTATCATTGCTATTGCAGACAGCTTTTATATCTCAGATAGCCAAGCTACTGGCATTTTCGTGGTGGACCGCAACGGGCATCTTGTGCGGAAAATTGGTAAGCGTGGAAAAGGTCCAGGAGAATTCTTAAGTTTGAGGGGGCTTGAATACAATGGAACTCATGTATTTGTAAAAGATAGAGGGCGTGTCCAAATTTTCAAAGAAAGTATGGATTATGCAAGTTCCTTTTCTGTTTCTGGCATGGGAACTCTAGGAGTTTCACCTGGATATATGCTTTTGGAATGCCCCGAAGTTAACAAATGGATCATTTGTGCTCGTAGCACTGTCCCTCCTTTTCATTGGTTTGAATTCAAACAATTACTTCCTGTTTTGGACCTTCCTGACCGTACCGGGGAAAACAGTTACATTGTATCCATTTCTCCCGAAGGAAATCGCGTTGCAGTAGGATACAAAGGCCTTCCTTATATATTTGTTTATGACGATCAGTTTACACACTTAAAGACAATCCGGTTTGAGGGAAAAGATGTTCGTGATTGGACGCCTACTGGCATTCCTGGTGGAGCACCTCCAGAAGTCCTTAATCCTGGGACGTTCAGCTTCATTGAATGGGTTGAATTTATAGATTCTCGTTACTTGATTGCAAGCGTACACAGAACAGACAACTACATTATCGATGTGTCTGAAAATGAGCATCAACTCGTTAGAAAATTTGTTCTGCGCCCCACCAATAATCCAGAAGAACGCAAAAATATCCCTGCTAGAGATTTTCTATTTCATAGAGATCGTTTATACGTTGCTTCACCATGGGCAGAATATGTATATGGCTATAGTTTTGACTTATGATCTTCTTGCAAAACCTCTTCATTGAAAAGTAAATATCGCTCTGAGAGTAGTTGGGGGTATATTTTTATGGGATTTGTGTAGCAAAATCTACATAGAGTTCGTCCGAAAAGTACGACTTTTCTGATTCCTCGGGTCACTTTGGGGATCGACTGTTGGACTGAGTCTGGATTGAGGGTACATAATGTGCGATTACATGATCGTTTTTGGGGGCAAACGGAGGAATTGATCTCTACACGATCACGAATTTGGGAAGTCCGGACATATCTCCCCCGTTCAGTTCAGGTGACTTCTTCAAAAAGATCCCACATCCTATGGTTTTACTACGCCGCACGTCGTTTGCGTTCGCGCTCCTGCGCCCGAATGATCGCTCTCAGTCGGTGGAGATTTGCTCCCAGTACCGAGAGTGCAACGGCCCGTGCAAATGCTTCCTGACTCACCTCTCGCACCACATCCATCCTCCGATGATTGAGATTGTTCATGCAGGACTCCACTGCCGAATGCCCTGTACGAGCTTCTTTGTATGCCGGCATGTTCTGACGCGCACACTCCGCCTTGTCGAGATATCCCTTCTTTGACATGCCGGTGACCTCTAACAAATGATCTAGCTCCTGTCGCACTTCGGGGCTGTAAAAGGACAGATCAAACGAACAGGTGAACTTGAATTCCGGGAACTGCGCCTGCACCTGTTTCATCATCTCGACCGCAATGTCTTTATCGGTCCATAGAACCCCATGCCCCAGGACAAATTGATACTCATCCTCTACCACGGCAACCGGAACCCCCAACTCCTGCAGGATCCCTGCCTTGCCTTATACAATCCAGCGCGTGAAGGACTTAAAAATGGAAAAGATTTTCTCTTGATGGGAAATCTGTTCTCTGTGAAGAATGCGACGAACGATTTGATCTGAAAAGAGCTCTCCATAGTCGAGATACAACGAAATCTCGTGCGTGGCGGTGCGGAGCTATTCAAGCAGATCGGCATCTGTTTCCAAACTTTTCTGCGCGCCTTGCCTTGCCGCGATCTCCGCTTGCATCTGTTCCATCCAGCCCAGGATTCGAACGGCTTTCTTACGGATCTTCTCGCAACGATCCAGATACCGGTGAACTCGCAGCTTCTTGTACTTTTTCCAGCCTTTCCTCGCTCGCTGAAACGCCCGATACACCTTTTGGGATACACTCGCATGTTGACGCCAGCCTGCATACGCGGATCAAACAGCGCGTGGAATCCCACAGCAGGTTCAAATCTGTGGGATAGTGCACATCGGTTTTAACCACCTTTGAGTCGCTCCGACACTTCAGTGTTCCTTGCGTTTTCCCAACCATCCTGTGGCCGAGCTTCACAATCAACACTAATCTATCTTGGCTTTCATGGAAATACTCTAACATAGCTGGAAGAGTATCCGCGACACCATGATCATCAGTTGGTTTGACCAAAAAAGTCACATGCAGAAAAAAACAGTAATGCCAACACTACTAGGTGCATACATAATCCATTCTAAATACCTCATTGCAATCGCTTTAATCTGTTCTGAAGCAGTGTTTTATGTTGTCGGATATGGCTTGAAGCTTGTGTCAACATGATATGATTTATTGGATCAAATTCCTGAAGTGTCATCTGCGCGGAGGAAATTCAGCACAAGTTTCTTCTAGCGAATAATGTGATCCAAAACACGCCAAAAAAACTTTCTTGCTTTTCAATGACAGATATCCTTGCAGATAGGATAAAATTTCTTTCACAAAAGACGCCTCATCCTTGCCCTAAGAAGATCTGTTCATTGAAGAAATAACCACAGTGGCATCACGGGTTATCTGATATATTCGATCATTCGTGATAAATGATGGTCTATAATCTGGAATTCTAAAAGAATATTTGTACTCAGCCGAACCAGCTTCATATATGTCAACAATCAAATCTTCTGAATCACCGCGAGACTGAAGAAACAATTCGTCTCCCACGATGCTTGTTATACCATTCACATGATCCCCTTCAACTCTATAGCTCTCGATTCCATTCATTACAAATGGTTCAATTCGGGGCTCTTCAAATCTGTCAAAGGTCATTGTCTTTTTTGCCCGAACGAGACTACCATTCACATCATATACCATAATTACAGGAAAGCGAAATGGAATACTTCACTAGTCTGTTGATGTGCGGGCAATATTCGTGCCATGCCCTGTCCAGCAGGTTGGTCAATAGCTCTGAGGTCAGGATTTTTGACTGTTTGCAGGATCCATCAATCCAAGATGGATAGATCGGAAGTTACCCCCATTCTTCTGAATTTTGGGGTATTTCGGTAGGGTTTTAACCCATTTAACACTCAATGCTATGCGTATTCCAATAGATTTTCCCACTTATGCACTTGAGTAAGAGATAAATATCATCAACCTTTTAGCGCACGGGAATTCAGGCTAACAAGGCGATGAATGCTTTCCGGGTCCGGTCATCGAGAAGGACAGCGCGGAAGCCTTCCAGGCTGTTTGGATGTAGGTCAATCTCCGCAAGCGGCATCCGATCAATGGAGACTTGGAAATCATAGATTTTTCTCATAGGAATCAGATAATTCAGTGGCGAACAGGAACGAACTCAGACCGAAGATGCAAGGGATCAAAGAGGGAACTCAGGGTTTGAAAACAGACAATCGCCGTTTCCTGCACCTTAAACGCACAAATCGCAAAAACACCGCAAAAACTCATCCTCAATTTAGTCTGAACCAGAGCCGAAAAACCCGCTCAGAGTGGGCTCTGGAAGACTTTTTTAAGGATCATTGAATTCTCGGACAGGCTCTATATAACTCCCGAAAATAGAATTATTGATCTGATGAGATACCCCACTGCAATTGTTTATCTGCCTTTGTACCAATGTTTCTTTAACGGGGAGTAGATCTGATACAAATATCAGATCTACTCCCCTGCCTATACGGTCTCGGTAATTTCGTATGGCTGGTTATCTTTCATACGTTCGCGCAACATTAGATCACCTAGGAATCCGGTGCACATGAATTGAACTCCAACCATTATCAGCAAAGCTCCCAACAACAGAGATGGTCGATCTCCGACCGGATTGTCGTAAAAAATTTTGTCAATCGTAATCCAAAGACTGATTAGAAAACCGCCCAAAAAAGCCAAGAGTCCCATAGATCCGAAAAAGTGCATCGGCCTCGCACCAAAACGGATCAGGAAGATCACGGTCATCAAATCCAGACAGCCCCGGATATAGCGCTCTAGCCCGAACTTGGATCGGCCATACTGACGAACTCGATGATTCACCTGGCACTCTCCAATTCGGGTGAACCCTTCCCACTTGGCCAGCAAAGGAATATAGCGATGCATTTCCCCATAAATCTTGATCGACTTGACCACTTCCAGTCGATAGGCTTTCAGGCCGCAATTGAAGTCATGCAATGCAATACCTGACACGATCCGGGTGACTAGATTGAAAAATCGACTGGGTAGGGTTTTGGTCCATGGATCTTTCCGAGCCCTTTTCCAGCCACTTACAAGATCCAGCCCCTCTTCTACTTTCTTCACAAGAAGTGGAATCTCGCTCGGATCATCCTGCAGGTCCGCATCCATGGTAATCACAACGCGAGCCTGAACCCGATCAAATCCCGCTGCGAGCGCCGCACTCTTGCCATAATTACGACGAAATCGAATTGCATGAAACCGCGAATCGTCTCCACATTGACGAAGGATTTCCGCCCAAGAATCGTCCTGTGAACCATCATCAACCCACCAGACCTCAAAAGTAAGGCCCGTTTTCTCGCATCGATCCCGGATCTCACTCGAGAGCGTAGCAATGGATGCAGCTTCCTCAAAAACAGGGATAACAATGCCGACGTCCGGTAGCATCGGCGCTACACGTCCAGTGTCGCGTACCGCGCGTTGCGCTCAATGAATCTGCGGCGCGGCTCAACCTGATCTCCCATTAACGTGGAGAATATCCGATCTGCAGAAATTGCATCGTCAATAGTGACTCGCTTCAATTGACGCGTCGTCGGGTCCATAGTAGTATCCCAAAGCTGCCTCGGATTCATTTCTCCAAGCCCCTTATAGCGCTGAATGATCACTTTCCCGCTACTATCTTCCTGCATCTGCTCTACCACCTCACGAAGTGCTTCATCGGACCAGCAGTACTGCTCTTTTTTTCCCTGCTTCGCCTTGTAGAGCGGTGGCAGTGCAACAAAGATCCGTCCATTCTCAATGAGTGGACAGAGATGTCGGTAAAAGAAGGTCAATAACAACGTACGGATATGCGCTCCGTCCACATCCGCATCGGTCATCAACAGAATTTTGTGATAGCGCAGTTTCTCCAGATCAAAATCTTCTTCAGATGTAGCAATCCCTGTTCCCAAGGCTGTAATGATATTTCGGATCTCCTCATTTTCCAACACCCGATCCAGGCGAGCTTTCTCTACGTTAAGAATTTTCCCTCGAAGAGGAAGGATAGCCTGAAAATGTCGATCTCGGGCCTGTTTGGCGGATCCTCCAGCAGAATCTCCCTCCACCAGATACAGTTCACATTCTTCCGGCTTGCGAGACGAGCAATCTGCCAATTTTCCTGGTAATCCGCCGGAAGCAAATGCATTCTTCCTCTGAACAAGCGCGCGGGCCTGCCTGGCGGCCTGCCTGGCCGTGGCGGCAATCACTACTTTGTCCACAATCAGCTTCAGCTGTTTTGGGTGATCCTCCAGCCAATGACCGAGCTTTTCTCCGATAATACTCTGGACCTGTCCTTGCACCTCGGAGTTACCGAGTTTGGTCTTGGTCTGTCCTTCAAACTGAGGGTCAGCCACTTTCACAGAAAGCACTGCGGTCAGCCCCTCTCGGAAATCGTCCCCCGCCAAATCCCCCTTAAAATTCTTGAACAAGTTATTGCGCTCTGCACTTGTCTTCAGTGTTCGGGTCAATGCGGTTCTAAATCCTGAAATATGTGTTCCGCCCTCGTGCGTATGGATGTTGTTCACAAACGACAATACATTTGAGGAGAAGCCTGAATTGTAGCGCATTGCAATTTCAACGGTCCCCTCCTCATCTCTGAAACAGATCACCTCATCATGGATTGGCGTACGGGATTCATCAAGATATTCGACAAACTCGCGTAACCCTCCCTCAAAGTAGTATTCCTCTCGTTGCTCCTGCCCAGGGCGTCGGTCTTCTAGGATGATTTTGACTTTGGCATTCAGATATGCCAACTCCCGGAGTCGCTTACTGATGATTTCGAACCGGTATGCACAATCAAGAAAGATGCTTTCATCCGGCCAAAATCGTATCTTCGTACCCGTCGTCTCTTCGGGCTTCATGGGACGAATCTTTTTCATGTCGTAGGCAGGCTTGCCACATGTATAAGCCTGCTCCCACAGGAATCCATCTCTATACACGGTTGCCTCCAGCTTTCGGGAAAGTGCGTTGACACAGGAGAGGCCCACACCATGGAGTCCTCCCGATACCTTGTAGGTCTTGTCATCAAACTTGCCACCGGCGTGCAACACAGTCATCACCACTTCAAGGGCCGGTCGTTGCTGTTCAGGATGCATTCCCACCGGAATTCCTCGCCCATTATCACTGACTTCTATGGACCCATCTTCACAAATGCGAACCAGCACATAGTCACAGTGGCCTGCCAGTGCCTCGTCTATCGCATTGTCCACCACCTCATAGACAAGATGATGTAGCCCCCGAAGATTGACATCTCCGATATACATCGCGGGGCGCTTGCGTACTGCTTCCAACCCCTCAAGAACCTGGATATCTCCGGCACTATAGTCTGCTTTCTGCATGGATTTCTGGATGGGAGATTGTCAACAAGTATGATTTAGCATAAGAGAAGCCGCACGAACTACTTGCGTCGAAAAGGGCAGGCACACTCTCGCGATGGGTTTTGCATCCCTGTTGAAGCACCAGTTTTTCTATGAAAACCGCTAATGGGATGCTTGGTGTTCTCGCAATTCCAAGGCATTTGTGCCTGAAACCTATGATCTTCTTCTCATCTATTTCGGAATGATGAATTAACCAATCATCCCCGAATTGGTTCCGTACACAATGATTGCAGATGCTTCAACGCTGGCTACGCCGAGACATTAACTGCAACCCTTTGTGTGGGGCCAAAAGGCGTTCAAGTTCATCTGACCGATCACTCGTAATTCGATAATGAACCTTCAGGGCATCTTCCTGGGTAAATGTCCCATTCCTGCTTGCCTGAACCAGTTCCTGATCCAAAATCACTCCCATGCTCTGAATCCCTGCGAGTGTTCGCCCGTCTGTAATCGGGACCAGAACAGAGCCTTCAATCTGCGCTCCCTGAACCATTTCTTCCAGTCGACGCGTCAGGGCCTCCAAACCTATTCCCCGTAATGCAGCAATCTGAACTGACTCAGGATATTCTCGCTTCAGTGCTGACAGAGTTTCCTCTGGCGCTTCAAGGGCATCTACCTTGTTTAGGACCAGCAGCGTCGGGATATCTAATGCACCGATTTCCTGAAGCGTCTGGCGAACCACTATCATCTGATTTTCAAAATGCGGATGCGCAGCACTCACCACATGCAACAATACATCGCTTTGGCGAACCTCATCCAGCGTACTCTTGAAACTTTCAATCAGCTTATGTGGCAATTTTCGAATAAATCCGACCGTATCCGAGAGGAGTACTGTAGTCGATGAGGAGAGCGTCCATTTGCGTGTAGTTGAGTCCAGTGTTGCAAATAATCGATCTTCTGCCAGCACTCCCCCTTGTGCTAGGGCGTTCAAGAGTGTCGATTTTCCTGCATTGGTATACCCAACCAGCGCTACTCTGCAAAATTTTGCCCTACCTCGTCTTTGTGTTGTACGCTGCTGATCTATGCGTTTCAAACGCTCTCGTAACGTAGCCATGCGCTGGCCGATGAGTCTCCGGTCTGTCTCGATCTGAGTCTCACCGGGCCCTCGAGTGCCGATGCCTCCCTGTTGCCTCGAAAGATGTGTCCACTGCCTGGTTAGACGTGTGCGGAGATAGTCGAGTTGTGCAAGCTCTACCTGGGTTTTTGCAACTGCTGTTTGGGCTCGCTTGGCAAAAATATCCAGAATCAACTGTGGTCGGTCAATGAGTTTGCAACCGATAGATCGCTCAAGGTTTCGGATCTGATTCGGGCTCAATTCATCATCAAACAACACCGTACTGATCTTTTCTTTCTGTACGATTTCTGCAATCTCCTCGACTTTTCCCGATCCGATATATGTTGCCGGATTGGGCTTCTGCAACACTTGGGTGATTTGACCCGACACGAATGCACCTGCGGTCTCTGCCAATTGGGCCAACTCGTCAAGGGAATCCGGCCCATTTCCTTTCGCATGCACTGCGGCTACGAGCAAAACTTTTTCCTTGTCCGGCTCTCCGGTAATATGCAGTTTTCGACCCATATCTAAGGGTTTTTCCAGCGTGCTGCCAGAATCATTTCGGTTGCTAACAAAAGAAGTCCCAGTACAAGAAAATGTCGCCATAACTCCAGCCCTGTTCTTGCTTCCCTGATTGCGGACGGAATCTCTTCTCCGGAATTCGCTTGAAGAATCGTTACCGGAGCTTCCAGATCTTCCGCCAGTCGATCTCGTGCTTCGACCGGCTCAGCATAGGATAAACTGGATTCGTCAGGATCCAGGCCAACGGAAACGAGCCGGACAGAAAGGTTGTCGGCCAGTATCCTCGCAATTCCCGGCGAATTAGACTCAAACTCGATCAAACTCGCTCCAAAGACCTGACGATGAGAGGGAATCTCTTTGGTACCATCCGGCATCTCCAATGTAATCTGCCCCTGCGTTGAAGGGATTCGAATAGTAGCCTTACGCCCGGCCAATACCTGCTCACCTTGGACCGACCCTGCAGCAGAAAGATACTGAGCGGCCCGATACATCAATGGAACAAACAGGCCTCGAACAGGCAAATCACTCCATGACACCTGAGGTGCTACGGCGAGAAAGAGAACCCGACCCTGATCAAATTGAATATCCTGCAATAGCGGGGTTCCTCCTAAAAGGGTTATCAAAGTCTGTTCAGCACGGATTCCCGGCTCATATCGTGCAGTACGGTAGACACGGACAGACTCCAGGCGTTGCTCCCGTTCCGTAACTGTGAACACCCCTTCAAAAAGGGGATGCTCAAAGTCTGCGGACACGATTGATGTCTCTGATTCCTGTAGAGCAACACGACCTGCCTCGTATGTGGTAAGGAGAGTGTTCACCGGGTTCAGATCTAGGCCAGGAAAAATCAATAACCCACCACCATTCTGAACATACTGCTTCAGTTTCACCACTTCACCGCTGGTGAGTTCGTTCAGTCCAACCAGAAAAATTGCGGAATACTGACTGAACGGCGTAGCCGCCAACTCACGCTGATCGATTATGGTTGTGCTCAAACTACTGGATTCACCCCCAAGAGAAAGAGCCAATTCTACATGGCTAGTTTGCGCAGAACTCCCATGTACCAGCAGAATATCCTGACGCTCAGGAACATTGAATGAAAAATGCCTTTGATTGTCCTCCATGAACCCATCATCTTCAATCATCACATAGCCTGAGATCCATCCATTTGTTTCTGGTACTCCCTGAAGCCGGACTCGAACCGGTACACCAGAAGGCAGCGCAACACTTGTCTGCGCCACTCGCATGCCTTCCAAATATAAACTCACCACATAGTCATCGATTGAAGTGCCTCCGTGATTGAGGATGGTTGCCTCAATCGTAGCCGGTGAGCCCGGATCAATAATTCGGCTACTCACCTGCACCTTGGTAATTCCTACATTCGACCTGGTTTCCGCTTTACCCACAGGAATCAGCATGACATGTACATTTTCTTCCAATGATGTCTGGATAGAATCTGTCAATGTTGCCTCCTGAAGATCCCCTACATAATAGACAGCTTTGTTGAAATGTGTCCCTTCACGGGTAAGAAGAGCGGCTGCCTGGCGGATGGTTGAAGCAGCGGATTGGGTTGTATAACTCGGACTTAGGTCTTCCAGAATATTTACTGATTCTAGATATTGAGCGTTTTCGCGCATCATGAATACTTCATCTGCTGCATCCATCGATTCTGTGATAGATTTTACAATTGCTTTTGCCTGAGCAAAACGCGTACCTTCGGCATCCCTCTGCATCATGGACAATGTAGCATCCAATACCAGAACTACGGAAACGTTAGCGCTCCCCAAAAACTGTGAGCCAGAGGTTCCAACCAAGGTTGGGCGGGCAAAAACAAAAACCAGAGCACACAGTGCTAAAGTTCTCAGAATCAGAAGCAGCCAGTTTCGAATACGCACCCGCTGCACTGTAGTTTGCTGCAGGGAGTGCAAAAGAGCCAACGAGCTGTAGTCCAATTTCTTTGGCCGGCGAAAGTTGAACAGATGCACGAGTAGGGGGAGAGCCGCAGCAGCCAATCCTATCAAAACGAGAGGGTTCACAAAAATCATACACGAAATGGGCCCCTTTTGAGCCTTTTATAAAACCCCGATACTTACGAAATGAATGATAGTTGGGCAACAAGGCTCGCACGAGTTTACTTTTTGCGTCCTTTTTTGCTCCCGGAAAAATGTAAATGCTCTATCTATTGTGTGGGGCTGCTGTTTTTCTGCTCCACACATTTTTTTTGCATCTGAAAACCAAATTGCGCATTCAGTGAGATTGAAGATGTGCCTATTCGCGCGGGTTGATTTCGGTTCATTTTTATGACGGTGAACTGATCTGATTCGATGCGATTTTTCTGCGGTGACCTATACCTGTATCCATAACAAAGTTTGCGGTCGACAAAAGGGAAAGAGAGCGATAAATTCTTCTCTTCGCTGCCTTTTGCACGTCTATATTCTTTCTGGCACTGCACTGAAATAGTTTTGCATATAAACCAATATGCATTGGCTAAATCTGCAAGTTTCTCCGCTTTTTTTCGCGTTCCATGAAACAATCTGTATTTAATTCCCCTGTAGGAACAGTTCTTTTGTTTTTTGTTTGAATCCCTCGCAGGTATGGTATCAACACGGATGATGTTATGGTAAGAAATAGGCAGGAGTTCCGGTCTTGCCCATTGTGTTCGCATACTTGTTAACCGTGTTAACGCTCCTGATAACGGGTGCTTAAGATATAATATCTTCATTTATTTCTGTCTTATGTCACATTCAAGTTCGCGTGATTACATTACCGTTCGTGGAGCTCGTCAACATAACCTGAAGGATTTTGATCTGATCCTCCCCAAGCGCCGCATGGTGGTTGTTACAGGTCCGTCTGGTTCAGGCAAATCCAGTCTGGCGTTTGATACCATTTTCGCAGAAGGACAGCGGCGATATATGGAGAGTTTGAGTTCGTACGCACGCCAGTTCCTCGAGCGTATGGAAAAGCCCGATGTGGATTCAATTACGGGCTTGGCACCTGCCATTTCCATCGAACAGCGTGTTCTTTCCAAAAACCCGCGCTCCACCGTAGCTACCCAAACCGAGATTTATGATCACCTGCGTCTGCTTTATGCTCAGATCGGAAAAATCGTGTCCCCGATCAGTGGTGAAGTAGTCTTGCGGGACACACCCCGTTCGGTTGCCAATACACTTCAATCCAAACTCCCTGACGGAACTCGATTCTACTTGGTGTTCCCAGTCTATTATGAGGATGACTCTTCCTTGACTGTCGAAATCTCCCGGGAAAGAGGACTCCATCGCCTCCTGTTTATCATCGGAGGAAAAATTGAATTGGTCAATCTGAATGACTTAGATGATGATTTAACATCCCGTTATCTGAGGGATAAACTTCCAAGTACAATAGACAAGGCATGGGTTCTGTTGGATCGTCTTGTAACCAAAAAAGACGATGAAAAGGTCACTGGGCGTATCGCGGATTCCATTGAATCTGCCTATGGGGAAGGAAACGGTATTTGTTCTGCCATCATCCCTTCTCCCTCTTCTAGGGACACCCTTGAATCCAAACTGGATTTCAGTTGGTGGCTGGAACGTGACGGAATGTCTTTCGTGGCCCCCGAGCCTCGACTTTTTTCATTCAGCAGCCCGATGGGGGCCTGTAAATCGTGTAACGGTTACGGTATGGCGAAGGGGCCGGATCGAAAATTAGTAATCCCGCAACCTCAGTTGTCGCTATCCGAAGGAGCCATAAAACCCCTTGAGGGTTCGGATTGGTCTGACGAAAATGAGGATATGCTATCTTGTGCCCGAAAGCATAAGATAGATATTGAAGCTCCCTACGAAAGTCTTTCCCCGAAACACAAGCACATTCTATGGCATGGTGACGGATCCTATAAGGGAATTTTGGGATTCTTTGAGCATCTAAAACAACATATTCGCCGCCCTACTTTTCGTATGCATAATGCGCGATTCACAGGCTACGGCGTTTGTGTTCACTGCGATGGAGCACGCCTTCGCCCGGATGCGCTGTACGTTCAGATTGGCGGAAAACATATTGGGGAGGTCATGAATTTGACTATCCGTGAAGCTGAAGATTTTTTTAGCTCGCTATCGCTCACCCGTTATGATCAAGAAGCCTCCAAGATCCTTCTTGAAGAAATCCTCAAACGACTCCGCTTCCTGAGCGATGTCGGTCTCGATTATATCACGCTGGGACGACTCTCAGAGACTCTCAGCGGCGGGGAGAGCCAGCGCATCCGTCTCGCCACAGCTCTTGGAAGCGCCCTTGTTGGAGCACTCTATGTTTTGGACGAACCCACGATTGGGCTGCATCCACGTGACACGTTGCGCCTCGTGAATATTCTAAAGAGAATGCGGGATCTGGGGAACACCATCATCGTTGTTGAACACGATCCGGATGTAATCCGAAGCGCGGATCATATCATTGACATGGGACCTGAATCAGGAATTCGGGGAGGTGAGCTGGTTTTCGAGGGAACCATTGACGACATGCTCCGACACAAGACTTCTCGAACCGGTGCTTATCTGGGAGGCAACGAATTCATCTCAATTCCGAAAAAACGTCGTAAACCCAATTGGGATCGTGCGGTGAAGATCAAGGGAGCAAACGCACATAACTTGAAACACCTCGATCTTCAAATCCCTCTGGAGCTGATCACCTGCATTACCGGTGTCAGTGGTTCAGGAAAATCTTCGTTGGTAAAAGAAGTTCTGTATCGGGGACTCAAGACGAAGCTGGAGAAAGATCTTGATTATTCTCCTGAGTCAATTCCGTGTAAATCCATTCATATTCACAAAAGCCTGGATGCGGTTCGAATCGTAGATCAGTCTCCAATTGGTCGATCCTCCCGTTCAAACCCGGTCACCTATGTAAATGCATTTGATTTGATCCGGCGCATCTTTGCAGAAACCACACAAGCACAAGAAAAACTGTACACACCCGGCTTTTTCTCCTTCAATATTCCGGGTGGCCGCTGTGAAACCTGCGCAGGCGAGGGCACTATCAAAGTGGAAATGCAGTTTTTGGCCGATCTCCATCTCCCCTGCGAAGAATGTAACGGTACACGATACTGTGATGCTGTCCTAGAGGTCCTCTACAAAGGAAAAAATATCCATGGCGTGCTCAACATGTCTGTTGATGAGGCGCTGGATTTTTTCAGTGATCGCCCTCGCCTGTGTCACATGCTTTCTCCTTTACAGGTGGTTGGGCTTGGATACCTGAAACTTGGACAACCTGCACCCACATTATCTGGTGGGGAGGCACAGAGAATCAAACTCGCAAGCTCCTTGGCTCAGCCAAAAAATCGCCATGTGTTCTATATCTTTGACGAGCCAACCACCGGATTGCATTTTGTGGACATACAGAAGTTGATTGATGCTTTTACTGAACTAGTCAAAGCTGAACACACCGTTGTCATCATTGAACACAACCTGGATACCATCAAATGTGCTGACTACGTCATTGACCTCGGACCTGAGGGGGGCGAGGATGGAGGGTATGTAGTGGCTTCCGGGACTCCAGAAATGATCGCGCGCGTTCCTGAAAGTCACACAGGGCGCTTTTTGACTCCTTTGCTCACATCATAGGAGAATCTGAGAGTCTATTGGCCTATTGTGACTTTTTTGTCTCTGACGGCGCCTACTCTCGAGGACCTCTTGAGTTTTCTCTCCCAATTGCCCTCTCATGCCACCATATACTGACATTGCGGTCCATGCCCCGGTGGCTGGTCGACGGATTGCGCTGTTTGCGGGCGCCTATAATCATATTTCTGATGGCGTTGCTCTTACACTGAACCGGCTGGTTCAATATCTGGAAGACCATGGAGCGGAGGTGCTCATTTTCGCTCCAACTACCAATAAACCGCCTGCACTGGCGCACAATGGTACGTTGATTCCCGTGCCATCCATTCCTTTTCCCGGTCGAAGTGATTATCGTTTGACGGTTGGAATTTCCAAAAAAGGTTGGTCCCGCCTTGAGACATTTGAACCGGATCTGGTACACATCGCTACACCGGATTATGCTGGTGCGCAGGCATTGAGGTGGGCAAAGGCAAATCAGGTCCCCGCGGTATCCTCTTACCATACGCATTTTGCATCCTATCTGAAATATTTTGCATCCTATAATCCGCTCTATCGCATAGAGCTTCTTGAAAACACTGCATGGCGATATGGGCGCTGGTTCTATACCCAAGTTGAGCATGTTTATGTCCCTTCACCGAGTATTGCCGACAAATTACGTTCACAGGGTATTACGGATGGCCTTAAGATCTGGGCGCGCGGTGTGGATTCTCACCGGTTTTCTCCGCGCCACCGCAGTGAGCAATGGCGATCTGCCCACGGCTTTACAGAAAAAGATGTGGTGATTACGTATGTCGGGCGTCTGGTTTGGGAAAAAAATCTTTCTGTTCTTGGAAAAGTCATAGAACAGCTTAGAGCACAGGGCATCGCTCATCAGAGTCTCGTAGTTGGAGATGGCCCGGCGCGAAGCGCGTTGAGTGAACAGCTCCAAAACACTGTTTTTACAGGCCCCCTGCACGGAAAGGAACTTGCCACTGCGTATGCCTCCAGCGATGTATTTCTGTTTCCCAGCGAAACGGAGACCTTCGGCAATGTAACCCTGGAAGCTATGGCCTCCGGACTCCCATCCATATGTGCAAATGCCAGCGGTAGTGACTTTCTCGTACTCGACGGAGAGACGGGTTATCTCTTGCCTCCCCACGATGTCTCCGCGTTCCGGACGCGAATACAAGAACTTGTTGAGGCACCCTCTCTTCGGAAGCAACTGGGAAAAGCAGCCCGCAGACGAGCCTTAGCATTTGAGTGGAAAAGTGTAATGGGAACCTTAGCTAGTTACTATCAGGAAATCTGGAAGAATCACCCTGAATATCAGATCTCTGGCCTTGCTCCTGCCGGGCCTGATCTGCATATTCAGAAGGCCGTTGCATAGCTGTGCGTCTTCTGTTTGTCTCTCATTCGTTTCCTCCCGAGAACAGCCCTCTTGAAAGTATCGGGGGCATGCAGCGCGTTGCCGTAGAGCTCGCAGATGCGCTGGGCAAAAGAGATGATCTGGACTATCAGCAACTGGTTCTGCGCAGTGCATGGAAATGGCACCACATTCAGTGTGCTCCCTGGCTGGCAACCACCGCGGTGCGCCTACACAAAATGGCTACAAAAAAAGAAATGGATGTCGTGCTGTTCTCTTCCATGGTTACGGGTGCACTGGCAACCCTTATACGCAAGAAATGTAGCTCCGCAAACATTAAGCTTTCTGCGATTGCACACGGGCGAGATGTAACACTCCCCGGAATTTATCAGACTTTACAAGTGCGCCGTACCTTGAACGCTCTGGACAGCGTTCTGCCAGTCAGTCAGGCTACGGCGACAGAATGTGAAAAACGGGGAATGCCTCCGTCTCGTATTCGGGTGACTCCGAACGGAGTTACCCTTTCAAGATATACGCTCGGAACCGAAAAAGAAAAAACTGGCCTGCAACTTCTCAGTGTTGGCCGCTTGGTCAAACGAAAGGGATTTACCTGGTTTGTTGACCAAGTAATGCCCCAACTCCCTGTCCATGTCCAGTATAAAATCGCCGGAACAGGACCGGAACAGGACGCAATACAAAAAGCGGCCAAGTTACGCGGGCTTGAAGACCGTGTTCACCTGTTAGGACGTGCTTCCGATGAAGATCTCGCGATACTCTACAGAGAATCCGATCTTCTGATCATGCCCAACCTTCCTGTTTCGGGAGATATGGAAGGGTTTGGGGTAGTGATGCTTGAAGCCGGGGCATCCGGAACACCAGCAATCGCAGCCGCTCTTGAAGGAATCAGAGATGTCATCACAAACGGAGTCAACGGGCAACTTGTCCCGAGCGGAGATGTCAAAAAGTTCAAAGAGGCCATCTTAAACTACCCCAAGACCCCGGAAATGCGTGCACAAACTCGCACACATACAGCCACAAATTTCAGTTGGCCCAACGTCGCTGAACTTTATGTTCGCCACTTGCACGAACTACATGCCAGCACATTCACTGACTGACATGATCTTGGCTTCATCCTGACCCGTCTGGGCGTATGCCTGAAACAATGCCGCACAGATCTCCTGGACAGAACGCTCTTCTTCCTGCTCTGCGTACTCTTTAGCACTTTCCAGAGGTGCGATAGATAGCTGATATAACGCCTTGCGCTCCTCTACAAGATCATCAATATCTTCCATCATGCTCTGCTCTTCTTCGGCGGACAACTCATCGTCTCGCTCACGCATCTCATCATCCAGGGCGGTAATTTTCTTCTGAACAGTATTTGCTTTGTTGATATAGGCAGCCCCCAGGTTATAGTAGGCATCAACATACTGGGGATTGATCTCTACGGCAACCATGAGTTGCTCTATGGCGTCATCAAACAGTTCTCTCTGCAACAACAGGGATCCATAATTATATCGATAGATCTCGTTTTCCGGGTTGTTGGTAACTGCTTCGGCATATTTTTCCAGAGCGCGATCGTCCTGTCCGGTTTCGCTGTACGCATTCAACAGATAACTCTGGAGTTCCGAATTGTCTGGAAAATCTTCGACTGCTTTTTCCAGAAGAGGCACAGCATCGGAAGCCCTATCACTTGTGAGATAGATTCGAGCTAAAAAGCTGTACAGTTCTATCTCTGGCTCTCCATACTCCAAAGCCAGTTTCAGTGGTTCTATTGCTGCTTGGCTATCCCCGGCTCCAAGCAATGCATAAGCCCAGTTAATATAAGCTCCTGATGAGTCAGGAGACGCAATTGAGCTTGCCTGAAAATACTTGGCTGAGTTCTGAAAATGCTCTGCCTGAAGTCCTTCATCATCAGCCACTGCCTGAGCATTATTAAACTGCTCAATCCCCTGATTGAAGCTCTGCATATAAAAGAGCTGCAATCGGTTGTTTATATTATCTGCCTCTTGGGATCGAAGCTCCGCGACTTTATTGTATGCAGCCACCATTTCCTGTACATGAATGATGTACTCCTCCATTGAAATTTGGGAGGCTTGAGCGGCTTGAGCGTCGTGAATACGAGCCAGCAGATCCCAGGTCTTGTGATCATCCGGTTTCTCCGTCATCAACTCGGAAGCGAGTTCCATCGCCTCGGTATGATTTCCTCGCTCCAGTGCGCGGTTTGCTTTACGAAGTTGCGCTTGGGTTTCATGGGGAAAATGAAAGGCTATTATAAAGCCCAATGCACAGATTAAAAGATTACGTTTCATGGTACATACTTCACTAATGTTATAGAGTATAACTCCAAAATAATGCTTTAGATCTATTTCTGCACAACACCGCTGGATTGTTCTGTGGGCATATCTATACATACACTATCCTTGCGACACCAGATTTGATGTAAACCCTCAGAAACTATTTCGTAGTTTTGTAGGGGCAACGAACACTTTTATCTATCATCAAATCCGCATATTCTGCGGCGGGTTTTTGTGATAGCGCTCCTCCGTTACGAAAACGTGCATTCAAATTTTTAGAAATCCGGCTTTCTTTATCTACCCCAAATTAATACAGACTCCCGAAGGACAAACAAAACGGAACCCCTTCCAATTTCCTTGGTACCAGCCATGTACCTCAACTGATTTCTGAAAACATCATGAAAAGGGATGAATTGCAACGCGATGCAGCGCGTCTTTTGGAGGAGGCAAAACTTGTGCACAAAAAAGCTCTTAAATCGGGAGACATTGACATCATGATTGATGCCGAGCGAATGCTGGACAGGGCCAAGGAAATGGCGGAAAGAGTAGAGAATCTTTGCTTTCCAGAAAGAAGGAATTGAGTTCAAACCTATTAACCTCACGAAAGTCCTGCAACCCTAGAGGTAACCCCCGTTACAACCTGTGACGCAATTGCAACCATATCGGGTTGTCTTTGGCCTTTGTGCCCGTTTCTCTGCCTGAGTAGCTGTCAATCCGAAAGACCGGGTCCAGTGCGAATAGCCCCGGATTTGCATATAGTGGCGAAATACAAGGAATGAAAATATTTGATAAATACATGTTTTTATTCCTTTTTCAAAAACCTTGTAATCGTATTTAAGTCAGCGTACCGCGATCTTCTTGTACTTGAATCAGTGCGGGCAAAAAGAGTAGAGCAGCCAGGAGGGTCGTTGCAATACCTGTCACCGCAAGCGCCCCAATCGTATTCAAACCAGGGTGAAAACTCAACAGAAGCCCACCAAATCCAACCATCGTAGTCACCGCGCCCATACTCACATGCTCTCCTGTGGAGCGTAATGTGCGCAAAAGAGCACCTGCTCCCTCTTCTCGATATCGATGTACCAAATGTGCCCCCGCATCATTCCCAATCCCGATAATCGCCGGGATCACGAACAGATTATAGAAATTGAGTCGCATCCCAAAAACCTGCATCACCAGAATCATCCAGATGATTCCCACAATCAACGGCATCATGGCTAACAGTGCCCACCGAATTTTACCAAAATTGACCCACATCAAAAGCATCACGATTACCAGTGTGGCCAACACCATATATGGACTCTCCTGTCTCATCAGTCGCAAAACATCGGCGGCCACAATTGAAGGGGAACCCGCATGATACGTGTTCCCCTCTGCTGTCGTGATATCTGACACATCTTCCGCAAACGCCATGGACTTACGCCCATCCGAGAGGCCCACCGCAGGCAAGATGGTGACATACCCTCCCAGCTCTCCTGACTTGGACATAAAGCGCCTGCTCAAGGTTTCCGGCACATCCTCCACCAAGATAGGATCGCGTGTCCCTGCAGCTCTTCGAACCCGATCCAGACTTTCATCCCCGGCTAGTACAGGATCTGTGAGTAAGGAATCCCGAATGTGTGCAATCTGGTCAATCTTCGCAATCTGATCCGCAGGTCTCAGCGGAAAACGATCCTGAAGTGTTTCCACACCTTGAATTGTCGTTCGAAAACTGTCCGAATCCACTACATGCAGGATGGTGTCCTCCTCAATCCTAGCTCGCAGCGCTGCCGCAACCGACGGCGTCTCTGATGGATCATCCACCACAATATATGCAGGGTTTCTACGGTTGAAATCGCTGTACGCGGTTGCAACTCTCGAATTCACTGCTATCCAATCTTTGTACTCCGGCTCCAGAACAGAAAATCGATATTCAAACTCAACTCTAGGCGTCATGAACAGAGCAATGACCGTAACGACAATGCACCCGACCAACAACCCGCGCGCCCCGGCAAGAGGCCTGAGCGTGAACGATTTCACAGCTTCCCTACGCTCAAAGTTCAACAACCCCCAACGTTCACATAAAACCAGAAGTGCTGGCAAAATATGAAGGGTGGAGATCAATGCAACCAGTACTCCTGTCCCTGCAAGAAATCCGAATTCACTAAATCCCTTGAAATCTGCAATCATGAGCACATAGAGTGCCGCTGCAGTGGTAAGTGCTCCAATGGCGATCGCCTGCCCGGTACTCATAAAAGTCTTCTCCACAGCAGCCTCTACACTGCGGCCTGCTCCACGTTCCTCGATATATCGGGCATAAAAATGAATCCCATAATCAATCCCCAGCCCGAAAAGAACCAATCCCAACGTTGAACTGAACAAGTTCAACGTCTGATAAACCAGATAGCCGATTGCCGCCGTCCAGACCAGGCTCATCAGAAGGGGGATTCCGATGAGAAATGCCGTTAGGGGTGCCCGCATGAGTTCAGACCAGATCGCCTGCCTGCCCCGGAGCTGAAGAGCTTTCGCGAAGAAATAGGTCATGAGCACCAAAAGAACTGCCAGTGCTCCGGCACCGAATGAGTCCGTTACGTCATCGGTAATGGCACGTACCTCAATGCGATACCTCCACAAGCGGCCCGCAAGATAAGTCTCCATTTCCGTTTGATAGGAACTGGGGCCCACTTCCTGGATCACATTCTCCAACGCGTTATAAATCTCTTCGATATATCCTACGTCGGAAGATGATCCTGCAACAAAAAACCGTACAACGAGAATCGTACTGTCACCATTAACCAGATATTCAGGACCTACGATCTGATTAAACACTTCCTGGAGGGATTCTATATCCGATTCGTCCTCTGCTTCCTCTTCATCATCCAGGCTGAAAAAGAAGGGGTTTGCTTCCAACTTAGCCTCGAAAATCTTATCTTCCAGCCATGTTGTAAGGCTATTCAGTTCCTCTTCCGTTGCAAAGTATAACCCATTATCCGCCATAAATTCCGTGTCTCTTCTTAGCTCTTCTCGCACAAACAAAGGAATGTTTGTTACGGAATCTGTGAGGGCCATGGCACGCGGAACAACAGCTTCAGCAAAGGCCAGATTTGCCGTAAATGACGGGCTTTCAATAGCCAGATCCACGGAAACCTCTCCTGCACCAATCGTATCTCTGATCTTTTCCAGGGACTGAACACTGGGGTAGGATTTTGGAATCAGGTTGGCAAAATCCGGATCAATGGTCAATCTCCCGGCAAGAATGATACTGGCCAAAGAGATCAGGAAGGCAAACCCCAAGATGAAGGATGGATACCGTACAACGATCCCAACCCAGCCATGTAACCGACTAAAAACAGCTATCATTCTCCAGTCAGAACTACGATATCATCGAAATACACATCCGCCTCTCCATCTGTATTATCGCTATCACTCCAGATCATGATATACAGCGGACTCACGGGCGGTTCTTTCCCAAAAAGCATACGATAGTCCTCAACCACATTCCGTTCAACCTCGATCCATTCCCCCTTGGCCTCCAATGCTGTGGAGACAACCAGTACATGCAGTTTACCGTAGCGGGCTCGCGTGCCCTTCGGCAACGTACTGCTATATGAGTATTTGATCGTGCACGGTCTTCCAATCCAATCATTACACCCAAAGGAAACATATAAAGCTGCCCCTGTATCATTCAACCTGCTAGAGTTTTCCATTGCCCCCTCGGGAAGCTTATCAGCGCGCCAGCGCCAGCGTAATCGGGGGGCATAGCTAAGGTCCCATTCAAGACCATTTCCTTGCTGTAAGGCAACTTGTACGGACTCTCCCTGAGTATACGCTCGCAAAACTTTCCCCGTCTCTTCCATCACTACTCTGACAAAATCGTTGGGCTTTGCATGATCGGGGGGAAGCGGCCTGAGACTTCGTGAGCTCCTGTCGGGTACTTTCCAGAAGTACGGGAGACCATCAACCTCATATCCCTCAAAGTCCTCAACCACAAATGCCTGGAAAGCAGATGCAGTCGGGATGCGAATAACTGCAAAAAGAATCAATGAAGGCAGAACAGCCTTTCGCATATTCTCATAAGTGTGCAGATTTTTTTGACGCATCAAGCGGGTGTTTAGTCACACTTATTGGATCAATTTTCTCCGGTATGCGCACAGAAAGTGTTGCAAAAAACATCAGATTGATCAATTGATTCACCAATGCAACGGCTCCAAACAGCGCTGCAATTTGCACCTCGGATACACTCATTGCCTCTGCAACACTCACGGCAACAGCCATAGTCAACAAGTCATAGTTTGGGATGAACGGGATCCGAACGACAAGAACTGTAAGTGCTGCATACGTATACCATACTTCGATGGGGACATCCGGCATTGCCAGATGCCACATACTGATTTCCAGGACCTGTCGAACCAGCATGCGTGTAACATGAAGTCCAAAAATGATGCGAGTGGCTTTCCACGACATTGAAAAAAGTTGGCGCCTCCATTTGAGAACCAATAGAAGAAGAAGCGTTGTGATCGCCACTCCTCCAATCAGGGGAACTGTATAGGCATCAGGTATCAGAGCCCGTACATTTACATGCCCCTCCAGAGCAAAAAACACCAAAAGCACCACTGCAACCACCGTGGAGGCTGCTGCAGAAATGATGTTCATATCTCGAACGTCCTCTAGGAGAACTCGACTCGGTTTTTGAACATGATCCCTTGCCCAGGAAAAGATGTAGAGCTCTCCCGAATACCCCAGAACATCCTTATTTAGGATTCGCTTCTTAATGAAAGCCCGGAGGCCAGAACTCGGGCGAAAATCCCATACAACCCGATAGGCCAGAAATTGTACGGAGGGCAACAAAAAATACAGTACAATCAGTAGCAGATAAAACCCCGGGTTCTTCGGTAGCCCGTGAAAGACATCCCAGATTTCTATTTCTCCCCGCAATTGCCATACCAAAAATACAAGAATGGCGATTGTAAAGCCTGCTCGGACAGCGCGTAATATATACCTGCCACGACGCGTAGCCTCCAGTTGCATCAGTCGATCACGTATCTGCATAATCTGACGGTTCGTTTTGGCAGGAATTCACCAGAATGAGATTCTATTTTGTATCTTTTACGCTTGTATGCACATCTTCATTCTTACATGTCTCAACAAAAATCTGATCATACATTTGATTCTCTCAAGGTAGGCGATTCGTATGACTTCCTTCGCTTTATTAGCGAGGATGATGTCATGACCTTCGCTCGAATCACCGGAGACGACAACCCTCTACATGTTGATGAAGAATTTGCAAAAAACACTCGTTTTGGAGATCGTATTGTCCATGGAGTGTTCCTGCTGGGTCTCATCTCCAAGGCACTTGGACGTGATTTCCCCGGTCCGGGGAGTGTTGCGGTCTCTATTTCATGTCGATTCCTTCGTCCTGTGCGCGTTAACTCGGAAGTACGCGTTTCGGTCAAGATCATCGAAAAACTTGAACGCAGACGCCTCGTAAAGGCAGAGACAAACGTGTTTACTGAAGACAATAAAAAGGCCTTGGCCGGTGGAGCAACCATCATTCCTCCGCCGGATTCTCCGTAATCCCTCCCTGATCTATTTGAATACACCGGTTGGCTGTACCCCATTGTGCTACTCGAGAGCGTAATCGTTCGGCGTCTGCAGCAGTAAGAAGGCTTTGCCCAGTGGATTCATCTCGCAGCCATTCGAGAATTACTTCCGTTCGATCCGGATCCAGAGAATCAAATACATCATCGAGCAGGAGAATCGGTTTTTCCTCCAGTCGGGAATCCAAATATTGATATTGAGCCAATTTCAGTGCGATTGCAAAGGATCGGTGCTGCCCGGTTGACGCAAAGCGGCGAACCTCCTGATCGTCCAGCTTGAATATCAACTCATCCCGATGTGGTCCTACGGTAGTTCGTCCCAACTCTACATCCCTGCGGGTGCTGGAAGCGAGCGCGGACAAAAGTGCAGACTCCGCTTCTTTGGCTGAGGCCTGTTCTTTTTCCTGAATGGGAGTCTGATATTGGATCGCCGGCTTTTCAATCGCCTCTCCTAATCGTTCCCATGCATGTTTCAACTCTTGACCGAATGTTTTGAGAAAAGCCGATCGCAAGGCAATGATTCGCCCGCCAAAACGGGCAAGGATGGCGTTCAGCGGTGCAATAAGGCTCTCATCAATCTGGCGACCTCGATTTTTGACAAGATATTCGTTGCGCTGCCTCACGGCGCGCCGATATCTCATGAGATCCTCCAGGTGAGCCGGTCTAGCCTGACTGAGCATGCTGTTCAAAAATTTTCGACGCTCTTCCGGGCCTCCAAAGGTTAAACTTTGATCTCCTGGTGCAAAAACAACCACAGGAACCACCCCTACAATATCTGCTAGTCGATCCAAAGGAGCTCCATTGATAAATATTCGCTTCCCCTCGCGAGGTGCAAAGGCAATCCGTATTGTAAGCTCTCGCCGTAGCGTCCCCTCAAACTCTCCCTCAATTTCAAAAAATGGTGTACTGCGCCGAAGCACGTATCGTTCTACACTGGTCAGGAAGCTTTTGGAAAGACACAGATAATGAACCGCTTCCAGAATGTTTGTCTTACCGGCACCATTTGAGCCGTATAACAGGTTGATTCCGGGTGCAAAAGTTAGTACAGAATCAGCATGCGCTCGTATATTTCGAAGACGGACAGAGCGCAAGACCATAAAAACCTCCCGAAAAGCCCAAGGTTACGCAAATCCTGTGAATTCGTTCGTAATCATGGTTCATTTATTTGAACAACGCGTATACTGTCTTACTTTTTTGAATGAGTAATGTCTGTTCCTCCACCTCTTTTTCACGAACTCCAGAGCCTGACTACCGAGCAGCGCAATCCTAATTCTCTGAACATTGACAATGCTTCCGTGGAAGAGATTCTCACTATTATAAACAATGAGGATCGGGGGGTCCCGCTGGCGGTAAAGCAAGAGCTTCCCTATATTGCAAAAGCCGTGGAAATCGTGACTTCTTGTCTTCGAAATAGCGGCCGTCTGTTTTATATTGGAGCCGGTACCAGTGGACGCCTTGGAATCCTGGATGCATCCGAATGCCCTCCCACCTTTGGGTCCTCTCCTGAAGATATTCAAGGTATCATCGCTGGCGGAAAGGAAGCTGCTTTTCGATCCCAGGAAGGTGCAGAAGACATCGCCTCGGATGGCGCAGATGCGCTCGTCGCCGCAGGAGTATGTGCCCAGGATGTAGTTTGTGGCATCGCCGCAAGCCGTCGTACACCTTATGTTGTAGGGGCCGTTACCCATGCACGCGAAATCGGCTGTAAAACACTTTTCATCACCTGCAACCCACGCTCCACCTTCGATTTAGATGTTGATGTGGCTGTTTGTGTCGTTGTGGGGCCAGAGGTGATTATGGGATCCACACGCATGAAAAGTGGAACGGCGCAAAAACTTGTCCTCAATATGATCACGACTGCTTCAATGATCCGACTAGGAAAAGTCTATCAGAATATGATGGTAGACTTGCAAATGACCGCCGAAAAGCTGACCCAACGGTCTCGCCGCACCGTCATGACTGTCACCGGCCTTAATTATGACGAGGCAACCAAAGCCCTGAAAGCTGCCGATGGCCACGTAAAAACCGCATTGGTCATGGTTCTTGCCGGCGTTTCAAAACAGGACGCACTGGCCCGACTGGAAAAGTCGGACGGATTTGTACGCCGTGCACTGGAATAGCCCGCACTGAACCCGTATTGTTTCACGTGAAACATTTGATTCCACCCTTTTGGTTTGTCTGAGAACCCACTACAAAGACTGTCGGCCCGGATCTGCCAAAACCTGTCTTTTCAGGCATTTTCTGACTGGTGCATGGATCGGGTGGGGAATCGGGAGTGCATGTTGCAGAATACACCTGGATCATTGCCTGCTTTTTTGCTTCAGCATGCCTGGAGGACCGAACGTTCGATGGTCTGCATTCTCCCGGATCCGGAGGATGCGCGCCTGTTACACGGGGATTTAGTGGAACTGAATCTCCCAAGCCTGTTGTATCCTCCGTTTGGATCATCTCCATACGACACCGAGCAGGTTGAGGATACTACCCCCATGGTTCGACGCCATGATATACTTCAGCAACTAGATACTCACGCTCAGACACTGATTGTATCCAGCCTGAAGGCCGTTCTTGAGCGAATGCCTGCCCCGGAAAAAACTCTTGCCGAGTCCATCACAGTACGTGTACAGGAGCGTATCCGGCCGGACTATCTCATAGATCTGCTCAAAGAAAAGGGATTTACCCGTGTCCCCTTCGTTCATGAAGCGGGTGAACTGGCATGGCGTGGTGGAATCGTTGACGTCTTCCCTTTTTCGGGTGGACTTCCACTCCGTCTCGAGTTTTTCGGCAATGAGCTGGAATCCATTCGTGAATTTGATGCTGTAAGCCAGCTATCTGTAAGCCGCCTGGAAAGCGCCCGACTCGTTCCCCAACCAACCCATGTCGCCGAAAAAATTCCTTGGGTTTCATTACTGGAAGTCGCCCCCAAGGATTCCCTTCTGGTTCTCTTTGAAGAATCGCGTCTTACAGAGAGTGCAAATGCTCTATGGACCGAAATTCAAGAGGAATATACTGCAAGGGTGCAATCCGGCATAGAGTGTCCTGATCCAGACTCCAGATACCTCTCACCTGAACAACTTCCTCCTATTTGGTCATCCAAAGACAGGGCTCATTTTCACGGTACACATACGCGTTCTGCGACGTTGATTGAGGTAGGAGGAGCTCCCCAGCCCCCATTCGGTGGACAAATGGACCAGGTTCGTACAGATTTGACTCAAAGATCCCGCAACCACACTTACATCATTTGTGACAGTTCCGGTCAACAACGACGCGTAGAGTCACTGCTGGAAGATCTCGAAGGCTCCGGGCGACTGACCTTTCTGGTGGCATCACTTTCTCGGGGGTTTACCCTACCGGACATGGGGCTTGCGATTTATACTGATCATGAAATTTTTGGGCGGTATTTTCGGCCTCGTGCGAAAAAAACTTCCCGAACCGGTGGTATCCGTCTTCAGGAACTACATAACCTGAAACCCGGAGACTTTGTAGTACACAAAGAATATGGGATTGGAAAATTCGCCGGCTTCAAAACCATCAAGGTCAAGGGACGTCCTCATGAATCCGTCCGACTCATTTATGCAAACGACGATGTTCTGTTTGTAAATGTGAATGCGCTCTACAAACTGAGCAAATATGCGGGAAAAGATGGCCAGGTCCCTTCTCTGACACGCTTGGGTACCGGACAATGGGAACGGGCAAAGAGTCGTGCCAAAAAGCGAATTAAAGATGTCGCAAGAAACCTGATCCGCCTCTACGCACAGCGTAAATCCTCGGACGGGTATGCCTTTGGGGCTGATTCAATTTGGCAAAAAGAGCTCGAGGCATCTTTCCCATGGCAGGATACCCCGGATCAGTATGAAGCATCCGAGGCGGTAAAACGCGATATGGAAACTCCAACTCCGATGGATAGACTAGTTTGTGGGGATGTTGGCTTTGGAAAAACCGAAGTGGCGGTTCGCGCTACTTTCAAAGCTGTTCAAGATGGGAAACAAGTTGCGATCCTGGTTCCGACGACCGTGTTGGCCCAGCAGCACTATCTCACATTCCGTAAGCGCCTGGAACAGTTCCCTGTGCGGGTTGAAGTACTTTCTCGGCGCGTTTCCGGCGCCAAGGCCCGCGAACTGCTATCCGATGTAAAGCTGGGAAAGGTGGATGTTCTGGTCGGTACGCATCGATTGGTCTCCAAAGACGTTTCCTTTCATGATCTTGGTCTATTGATCGTGGACGAAGAACAAAGATTTGGGGTCAGAATCAAGGAAAAGTTGCGTGAACTTCGTGTCAACGTGGATACATTAACCCTCACGGCCACTCCGATTCCCCGGACACTTCAGTTTTCTCTCATTGGAGCTCGTGATCTCTCAATTATTGGTACGGCCCCGCCAAATCGTCAACCCATTCAGACGCAAATCCACTCTTCCGACTGGACGCTGATCCGTGACGCCATTCTTCATGAAGTAAATCGGGGGGGACAGGTGTTTTTTATCCATAACCGGATCGCCTCTATTGATAACCTGCTCACCCGATTACAGGAACTCCTGCCCGGAATTCGCTTCCGGATCGGCCATGGGCGGATGACCCCCGCAGAGCTTGAGCGGGTCATGACAGATTTTGTCGATCATAAGTTTGATGTTTTGCTATGCACGTCCATCGTGGAGAATGGCCTTGACATTGCAAATGCTAACACGATCATCATTGACCGTGCTCACTTATTCGGCTTGGCTGAAATTCATCAATTGCGAGGACGGGTAGGGCGCAGTGATCGCAAGGCATTCTGTTACCTGCTGGTTCCGTCTATCCATGCTCTGAGCAGGAATGCTCGCCAGCGCCTGCAGGCAATTGAACAATTCAACGACCTAGGGAGCGGATTCCATATTGCTATGCGAGATCTGGATATTCGTGGAGCAGGGAATATCCTTGGCGGTGAACAAAGCGGGTTTATTGCAGACCTTGGACTGAGCACATATTATCAAATGCTCGATGAAGCTGTCCGAGAGCTGAGAAACGAAGATTTTTCCGAGATTTTCAAGGATGTTGAACTCCCCCAGATTGAAGACACCACGGTGGACCTTGAAACGAATGCCTCCCTCCCTAAACCCTACGTAAGCAGTGACCTTGAACGCTTGTCCCTATATCGTCGAATTGGAGAGGCAAAAGACCCTTCTATGCTTGATGACCTGGAAACAGAGATTCATGACCGGTTCGGACCACTCCCCGAATCCACCTGCCAGCTATTTCTGGGGGCACGCATGCGCCTGATTGGACAATCTCTGCATCTTCCGCGAATTACTTTCCGTAACCAACGCCTGTTTCTGCGATTGCCGGACGAAGATGTGGATCAACGATTCTACTCAGAGTTGTTTGATCCATTTTTGAGCGCACTTGACAATCTCCCCCACTCTTACGTACTCAAAGAGTCAAAAGCTGGCAAGATGCGTGCTATCGTACAGGGGATTCCAACGGTGGGAGTGGCTCATTCTGTACTTTGTCAGCTAAAGGAGAGGATAACTTCACCCGAACAAGAAATCGAGAGGTCTGTGACACCGGCATCAGTGTAATCTGCACTGCCGGATCTGCACTATGCAACGCTTTTTGCTCCGCACTCAGGTTTCCTCCCTTCAAACAATAGAGTGCTCCGCCAGGCGTTGCAGCATGCGTATGCCATTTCCACAGAGTGGACAAAGAACTTGTTGCCCTGGATACGCTGTACTTGATCGCTTGTGCAAACTGTTCTGCCCGGCCATGCCAGGGATGCAGATTGGGTAAATCCAGCTCCCGTTTGAATGCCTTGACGGCCAAAATCTTTTTCTGAATCGCATCAATTGCATACACCTCCACGTTCGGGAACATGATTGCAAGGGGAATCGCAGGCAACCCTCCTCCGGTACCCCAATCGGCAATTGAAACTTCCTCGGGAAACGGATATGCGGTAAAGGCGAGGCACTCTTGAATGTGATCCACGAACCCTTCCGCAGTGGTACGACGAGAGAGAAGGTTGAGCGACCGATTGTATTTCTGCAACAGTTCAGCATAGATTCGAAGCTTTTCCTGCTGTCCGGATTGGATTTGAAAATGTTTCACGTGAAACATTGCTTATCTCTTTACCTGCCCATTAACACCATTAACACCGCGATATCGGCAGGGCTGACTCCGCTGATTCGCGAAGCTTGTCCGAGGGTTTCGGGTTGAATCCTGGATAATTTCTCCCTGGCTTCCATGGTAATATTCGTGACTTCGGAGAAATTGAAGTTCTTTGGAATTTTACGATCTTCCATTGCAGCCATCCGCTTTGCCTCATCTTCCTGACGTGCCACATACCCGGCATATTTGATTGAAATCTCTGCGAGCTGTTCAACCGGTTCCATCCCCGGCACAGAGGCTACAATCTGATCAGAAATCCCTGTTGCATTAAGTAGATCTTTCAGATTGACTTCAGGGCGCCGTACAATCTGAATGATCTTAACCGGTGCATTGATTGGTGAAGTTTCGACATTTTTCAGATATTTATTACATGTTTCTGGGTTAACTGTGTATTCGGAGAGCTTTGAGATGATTGTGCTGACCGCTTCTCTTCGTGTCTGCATCCGCCTATAGCGTTGCTCGGATACGATCCCGAGGCGATGCCCAAGCGGTGTGAGCCGTTCGTCTGCATTGTCTTGGCGAAGAATCATACGATGTTCGGCTCGTGAGGTAAACATCCTGTAGGGCTCCTCCGTCCCTTTGGCAATCAGATCGTCAATGAGAACACCAATATATGCCTCCGAGCGGCGAAGTATCACCGGGGATTCTTTATGAAGCCGACGAACTGCATTGATGCCTGCAATGAGTCCCTGAGCTGCTGCTTCCTCATAACCTGTCGTACCATTGATTTGCCCTGCAAAAAACAACCCGGATACATTCTTGGTTTCCAGTGAATATTGAAGCTGATGTGGGGGAAAGTAGTCATACTCTATTGCGTATCCCGGGCGTAGTATATGAACCTGTTCCAGACCAGGAACCAGCCTCAGAGCTTGCTCTTGTACCTGCTCCGGCAAACTCGTTGAAAATCCATTGACATATACTTCGGCCGTTCGCCGACCTTCGGGCTCCAGAAACAGTTGATGGCGATCCTTCGTCGCAAACCGGTCAATCTTGTCTTCGATGGAGGGGCAATATCTCGGACCTGTGCCTTCAATTCGGCCTGCAAACATTGGGCTCTCTTCAAATCCCTTCCGCAGCGCTGCATGAACCTCTGAATTGGTCCATGTCAAATAGCAACTTAGTTGGTCATTTGTCAGAGAGTCAGTCATGAAAGAGAAGGGACTCGGAGCCTCATCTCCCGGTTGTTCGGTCACAGCATGATAGTCTATCGTTCTTCCATCTATGCGCGGGGGAGTCCCTGTTTTCAACCGCCCGCTCTCAAACCCCAGCTCATGTAGCTGCCCTGTGAGCCCTGTACTTTGCCGTTCCCCCATACGCCCACCTCCATACTGACGATTTCCTACATGAATACGTCCATTCATGAACGTGCCATTAGTGAGAATAACAGAAGAAGCCTTGAACGTTCGCCCAAGCCGGGTATGTACACCGCAAATTTGCCCATTTACCACCTCAAGAGATGACACCATGTCAGCACGCATATATAGATCAGACGTTGATTCCAGCGCCTGTCGAACAAATGTAGCGTACTCTATCCTATCGGATTGTGCCCTGGGACCCCATACTGCCGGCCCTTTGCGCCGGTTCAACATTCTGAACTGAATCCCAGCTGCATCCGCGGCAGCCCCCATGATTCCGCCCAATGCGTCAATCTCCCGCACAATATGGCCTTTACCAATTCCCCCAATTGCAGGATTACAGGACATACGGCCAATTGCCTCGAGGCTCATTGTGATCAAAAGCGTTTTTGCTCCCATACGGGCGGCGACCGCTGCTGCTTCGGTTCCCGCATGCCCACCACCAACCACAATTACGTCAAAGCTTGAAAAAAACATGTATTCACTTACCAATACAAAATCTTGAAAAGATTGCTCCCAAGATGGTTTCGTTTGTGATCGCGCCAGTAATCATACCCAGCTCTCTGGCGGCAGCACGTAAATCCATGGAAAAAAAATCAGGTGAGTGATTTGTATTCAATATTTGCTGTGCATTCTGTAACGCCTGGTACGCATTCTTCAAATGCGTATTATGCCTTGCATTCATCACGACCCTCGATGCATCCGCGTTCCCATATGTTTTTGAAGCCTGTTCCAGCAATTCGGAGATCAGGGGCTCAACAGCCTTCGGGCCGTCAATGGCACTTAATTGCAGCCCCTCTCCCGCTTCTTTCTGGACGAGATCCGCCTTATTCCCCACCAGAATTACCGGAATTTCTTCGATGAGATTCAATGCGGCTTGATCTTCATCCGTCCACCCGGAAACAAGGTCATAGACGTATAGCACGATATCCCCTTTCTTGATCATACTATGAGCGCGTTGTACTCCTTCCTGTTCGATGGCATCCTCGCTTTGCCGTAGCCCGGCGGTATCCATAAAGCGAAACCGCAACCCTCCGAACTCGGAATCAACCTCCAAAATGTCCCTGGTAGTTCCAGGCTGCGCACTCACAATAGCCCGGTCACGCCCGGACAAGCTGTTTAACAATGTGGATTTACCTGCATTCGGGCGACCTGCAATCACCACACGAATTCCCTCCCGCACAACCGTTCCCAATCGGGTCGTGTTGCGAAGATCCCGGATCTGCTGCAGAGCGTGCTCAATCAGGTTTTTGATTGTAGTTCGATCTGCAAATTCCACGTCCTCATCCGTAAAATCAATTTCGAGCTCGGCCAATGCGCATAGTTCAAGAATCGCGGTCCGCAGTTTTTCAAGCTCTTCGGAATAATGCCCCTCATAGGCTGCAAGTGAAATCCTGTGAGCCTTCTCACTGGATGCATGGATCAGATCTGCCACCGCCTCGGCCTGGGCAAGGTCTATTTTCCCTGACAGGAACGCCCACTGGGTAAACTCTCCCGGCTGTGCCAGCCGAGCCCCTCGGTGAATCATGTTATCCAAAATCAGAGCAGCAACATAATCGCCTCCGTGACAGGTAACTTCTACCAAGTCCTCTCCAGTTGCCGTACGAGGTTTCCGAAACACCGTCGCAACGACGCGATCTATTCTGACATCTTCGGGGCTCACCCATACGCCCACATGTGCTGTGTGGGAGTCTACAGCTTCCAGATTGGGCCCCGAAAAGCAGCTGGATGCAATTCGACAGGCTTCGGGGCCGGAAACACGAACTACTGAGAGCGCCGCAAGACCTGGTGCGGTCGCAATTGCCGCAATCGTATCTTGGGCGAGCATGCAGGTTACTTTGGACGGTTTCTTCCGGGGTGCTTTTTCTGTGTCACGCGCTTCACCGGTTTGATTCCGGTTACTTTTTTAGCCGGAGCCTTTTCTTCAGCAGTTTTTTTCTTCATGGATCTGTTAATGAACTGCTGCTGAGCCGCCGCAAATACGTTGTAGCAGAAGTAATATAAGCTCAGCCCCGACGGCAACCTGTTAAAAATCACGAAAATCATCGCCGGCATCATATACATGAAGATCTTCGCCTGTGGCCCTGATGCCGGGGTCGCCTGTAGACGCATCTGAACGATCATGGACAGCCCCATGAGGATCGTAAAGCCGGCCACAAAATCTCCGTAAAATGGGATCGTAAATGGAAGATTCAAAATTACGTCGGGTGCTGAAAGATCTGGAGCCCATAGAAATCCCTGCTGTCGAATTTCGATCGACTGCTGTAAAAACTGCCACAACGCAATAATGATGGGGTATTGCAACAGCATCGGTAAGCAAGCTCCCAGCGGGTTAGTGCCGGATTCCCGGTACATCTTGATGGTTGCCTCTTGCTGTTTTTGCGGGTTATCAGGATATTTTTCCTTGATCGCCTGCATTTTTGGCTGGAGCTCTCGCATCTTCGCCATACTCTTATAAGAACTGAGCGTCAATGGAAGCAGCACAATCTTGATTAACAGACAAAAGAGGATGATGACCAGCCCATAGCTCTCAATCATGCTGCTCAAAAAGCCGAATACCGGAATAAATACAGCAATGGCGAGTGGACGAGTCATCCACTCAAACGCATCCCAGCCATAGTCGACCATTCCGTAGACCCCGTCATACTGACGAATTTTTTGGTATTCCAGAGGACCGAGATATAGTCGATAGATATCGGGAGATTCATCGGGAGCACCAACAAACATGCTGGCCCGAAAGTCAATCTGCACTTCTGGATCATCGGGTTCTCCAATGCGCTCCCCTAACAGCTCTGCCTCTCTTGCCGGCTCATCTGCCAAAATCACAGCGCCAAAGTATTTATTCTTGACGCCTATCCAGGATACGTTGCCCCGCAGCGTACGATCTGCCAAATCGTCTCCCTGAAGAGTGATTCCGTCGACATCATTCCCGCTGCGCGCATAGGCGCCAACCTTGCCGACCTCCTCTTTTCGATAATGGACATCCTCACTGAACGGAACCGCACCATTCCACACCAATTCGTAGCCTTCCGCCGTCTGAAAGCCGGTAGCATTATAATGAGCGATGGCCAGTCCAATTTCATACTCACCAGGGGTAAAGGTATAGGTCAACTGCAACCTCCCGCTACCGATCACGGCATCAAAGACAACCGTAGCCGGGTTGCTAATTGCATTAACGGTATCCGTGGAATCACGCTGTACAAACCGAATGCTTCGCGTATCGATATTTCTGGCTCCGGGGGACTGAAACCCTAGACTGATGGCACCCGGGTTGGTGCTGTCAATCAATTGGACCGGGCTTACCTGATCATATTTGAAATATTCTTTCAGTTCGAAGCCTTTCAGAGTTGCCCCCATATCTGACAATCGTGCGGTGTACAGGTCTGTTTCGACGGTAATCTGCCGGGCCGGACGTATGGATACAGGAAGGGGGGTAGGAGCGGCCGGAAGAGGATAAGCTGTAGAGTCAGGCACGGCGATTTGCTCCTCGGTGACTGGTTCAGAGATCTCTTCAACTTGCTCCTCCGGCGGCGGGGGAGACATGGTCATCATGTACACGACCATAATGACCGTGATCAGGATGACTGCGGTAATAGTGTTGCGGTCCACGCGTTAACCTCAATGATTAATGGTTTGATGCAAAAGGTGCATCGCCTGGGTCAGGTCTGCCGGGAGTTCTGCTGCATTTTTTGAGCCGCGTGCGACAACCATAAGTGTCAATGTTCGTGTTTTGGGGATTTCCTGGGTATTGATGAGGTGCTGGTGTTTTCTCCACGTTTCGCACATTTGACGCCTGAGTCCGTTTCGCTGCACAGCATTCTTACACCTGCCGGGGGCAAAGCCAATCTGTATGGGTGTATTCTCTCCCGTCAAATGGCGGGAAGTCAATCGATACAGTATACGGACACCCCCGACGGCTACAGACCGGGTACTGGAATCCGATCGATCGAACAGAGGGGTGATCAACCGCCGACGCTTCAATCGCATCGAACGAGGGAACCGCTGCTCAGCAACTGCTGTCATGTATTATTTGCCGATGTAGCGATCGCTCACCGAAAGACTCTTCCGCCCTTTCCGGCGGCGTCTTGCCAGCACATTGCGTCCATCCTTGTCGGCCATCCGTGAACGAAACCCGTGTTTGTTGCGGCGCTTTCTGCGACTGGGCTGATAGGTGCGTTTCATTGAAATCTGTTTTAATGAATCAAGCCGAGATGTGCTTGGTTAAAGAGCCTGCAAATTTAGCAAATTTTTACACACCGACGGCACTGTGCTGGGCTTTAACGTCCTTTGTCGGCATTTTGCTTCCTTTGCGGGAGTAGCTCAATCGGTAGAGCGTCAGCTTCCCACGCTGAAGGTCGCGGGTTCGATTCCCGTTTCCCGCTCTCCGGGCGGTTAGCTCAGTTGGTTTAGAGCGCCTGCCTTACAAGCAGGAGGCCGGGGGTTCGAATCCCTCACCGCCCACTCTTGGCCTAAAGCATCGGGAAATCGTGTGCCGTTTTCGGCCTTGATTGTTCTCCGCAACCAAGGTCGATTCGTAGTCGCAATTTACTTTCATTTAGGCGGACTTGCGCCCTGGAATCTGAAAAAATCAAGTTTTCACAAAAATGGCTGAAGGGCCAAATTCTTCGAGAGGATTAATGCTGGAGGATCCGATCAAACAAATCCGCTCACCACTGTTGGAGAGTCCAGGTTTAATTTTATACAAAGACCAGTCCGGTTTTACAGGCCAAGATTCTTCCGTTTGATGTGATATGGTTCGGGTTGAGTTGGAGTAGTAACGGTTCGAGCGATCACAATCACTTGTGGAGTAACCCTTAAGCCCACAATATTCACAGTGCGTACATGCCTAAATGAGGGAATGGAAAACTTTTTGTACATTGTCTCCTACGGAAAATGAATCCCCTCAGTCAAAAACATAACTGAGTGGTTGGGGGTGTTGGTGCATGCTTTGCAACGAAAATAGTGCGTTAGCAGATGCTATATGTTGAAAATGACCTCATCGTTTGAAATTCTGTTGCTAATTGTGTTCTTGGGGCTGCTTTTTTGGCTTCCAGTTCTTATTTCGAATAAATTTCCTGAATCGAAGAACTCAACCTTAGCTACTAGATTAGCTGGTGGCATTATACTGATATTATTATTATTTTCTGAATCAAACCCACCAATCTGGTTTATTGGTTTTGTGGTTCTGTAGGGTTTTGTATGAAATGATTAAATTCAAGCTGAATCAAATATAG
>JAPOTE010000118.1 GCA_026709335.1 Bacteroidota bacterium
CGAGACGCCGATCCCGCATCCGCTGATATCTGGCCTTTGTCGTTTCGACGAAGAGCGGGTGTTCATCGTTGCAAAGTAATGATGAAACAGTACCGATGGCGCGGCTTGCGTCAGTTACATGAATCGTTGGACCATTGCTCCGAGCAGGATCAATCTTCACAGCTGTATGCACTGGCGAGGTAGTGGCCCCACCAATCAACAGCGGCTGTTTCATGCCTTGACGTTGCATTTCACGAGCTACATAAACCATTTCGTCAAGACTGGGGGTGATCAGGCCAGAAAGTCCGATGATATCGGCCTTCTGTTCCCTAGCCTTTTCGAGAATATCTTCACATGGTACCATAACCCCCATATCCACAATCTCATAACCATTGCAGGCAAGGACTACTCCAACAATATTTTTGCCAATGTCGTGTACATCACCTTTGACTGTAGCCATCAAAATTTTACCATTTGAGACTTCAACCGTACCGAGTTCCTCTTTCTCAGCCTGCATAAACGGATCCAGATATGCTACAGCTGCTTTCATGACACGAGCCGATTTCACCACTTGCGGCAGAAACATCTTACCTGAGCCGAACAAATCACCAACTACATTCATGCCATCCATGAGTGGACCTTCAATGACATGCAGTGGGCGCTCCGAAGCAGCGCGAGCTTCTTCGGTATCTTCGTTGATGAACTCGGTGATCCCGTTTACGAGGGCATATTCCAGCCGCTTCTCTACGGAAAGTTTACGCCAGGATAAATCCTTTTCAGCTACTTTTCCCTTTTGACCGCGAAAGGATTCGGCATAATCAACGAGAGACTCGGTCGCATCCTCTTTTCTGTTGAGAATGACATCCTCGACCAGTTCACGGAGAGTCGGCTCAATTTCATCGTAGATATCAAGTTGCCCGGCATTTACGATTCCCATATTCATCCCAGCAGGAATGGCATGGTACAGGAACACCGAGTGCATAGCACGGCGCACCGGCTCATTTCCGCGGAAACTGAATGAAACGTTTGAGAGACCACCCGAAATATTGCAACCTGGACAGGTTTCACGTATGGTTTTCGCAGCCTCAATAAAATCTACCGCATAATTATTGTGCTCCTTAATGCCTGTGGCAACAGCAAAAATATTGGGATCAAAAATGATATCTTCGGCGGGAAATCCAACATCTTCCGTGAGAATCCTGAATGCGCGCTGACAAATTTCAATTTTGCGCGACGCCGTATCAGCCTGACCGACCTCATCAAAAGCCATTACGACTGCTGCGGCCCCATAAGACAGGCATTTGTATGCTTGCTCTCGGAAGAGGTCTTCTCCCTCTTTCATTGAGATTGAGTTAACCACTGCCTTACCCTGAACACATTGAAGCCCTGCTTCAATGACTTCCCATTTTGAACTGTCAATCATAACAGGAACACGAGCAATATCGGGTTCCGCAGCGATCAGGTTCAGGAAAATCCTCATGGCATCTGCGCCATCGAGCATTCCTTCATCCATATTTACATCAATGATCTGTGCGCCATTTTCGACTTGCTGGCGCGCAACCTCAACCGCAGTGTCATAGTCGCTATTGATGATCAACCGACGAAATCTGGCGGACCCTGTTACATTGGTACGTTCACCAATATTCACAAAGTTTTGGGAAGCATTGGTCATTTGGCTGATTTGATGTCACTCGTCCAGAATAGTCTCAAAACCTCCGTAGATCATGCGTTTTTCATCAAAGGGGAGATCATAACCTTCGGCAAAAAAGGGGTCTTTAAATAATTTTTCCATGCCTTCGTCCCGCACCTCTTTTGATGGCCACACAACCCACGAAAACATTACCGTTTCATGCGGTTGTTTTTTGACTGCTTTCGAAAACGAGGTGTCCCCATCTTGGGAAATACTCACTCCCCAATTTTCAACGAGACGTAGAGCCCCATATTTTTTGAAAATCGGCACGCAGTCACGCGCATGTTTCAAGTAGCGCTCCTTGTTTTCAGTCGGCACTGGGAATACAAAACCTTCGATGTAACTCATTCGATATTTTCTATTCTCGATTTTTTGGTTATATCAATAACGAGTCAGAGTGTCCATATGACCGCAGGTTATTACGGTTCTGTGTAATACTTGCACAACACTCTAAAATCCGGGACTTTAGAAAATGGAAGTCAAAAATTTTTGAAAAGTGAATGATTGATGTACTCCTGTTCCATAGATCAATACCCGCAATAAACATTCTCTTATGCCCAATCAATTTGATATATTCGAGACTGAATGCCTCAAAATTTTTGCCCATTTTGGACTATTTAATTTGCTAACTCAAAAGGTTCTAGGCCTGCAAGTCGCATAGACTTTAAACCCTGGATTGGAGTACGAGGCCGAATTCCTTCTACACTTTTTGTAATGGCCCGGATATGGTCTGGAGTCGTACCGCAACACCCTCCAAGAATATTTACCATGCCATCTTCTGCCCACTGAGTAATTTTACGTGAAGTTTCCGATGGTTTTTCGTCATACTCCCCCATTTCGTTGGGTAGACCTGCATTTGGATACGCAGCAACCAGTGTGTCTGCGATACGCGAAATCGCGTCAATATGAGGTCGCATCAAATCTGCTCCCAGTGCACAGTTAAATCCAATACAAAAGGGCTTTGCATGGCGTACGGAATACCAAAATGCTTCAACCGTTTGCCCTGACAATGTGCGCCCTGACCGATCTGTAATTGTTCCCGAAATCCAGATTGGCAGTTTCTCCAGTCCCTTAGATTCCAGATCCATAATTGCTTTGATTGCCGCCTTGCAGTTGAGGGTATCGGTGATCGTTTCAATCAAGTAGAGATGAACACCTCCCTTATTCAGAGCTTCAATTTGATCACGGTAGGCTTGATACACCTCATCAAATGTCACATCCCGGGCACCTGGGTTATTCACATCCGAACTCATTGAAAGCATCTTGTTCAGCGGACCAATTGAACCGGCCACAAATCGAGGTTTATCAGGTTCCTTTTCTGTCCACTTATCCGCGGATGCACGAGCAAGTTTCGCGCTATCATAGTTGATATCGATGACGGATTTACGATCAAGCGCGTAATCACTCTGCGCGATTGTGGTCGCAGAAAATGTATTGGTCTCCGTGATATCCGCCCCGGCTGCAAAGTAGGCATCATGGAGTTCGGTGACGCAGTCTGGGCGTGTCAAAGATAGAATGTCATTATTTCCTTTCATTTGACCCGGATATTTTTCGCGGGTAAACCGCGTACCGCGAAAATCTTCTTCTTCAAAGCCCATGCGCTGAAACATTACACCCCAGGAACCATCTAGGATCAAAATACGCTGCTTGGTGACTGCATGCAGTTGTCTAATGCGATCTTGCCGATGATTCATCGCGGTAATTTCCAACTGAATGAGTAATCAAAATGACCTTCCATGGAGTTCGCGTCAGGGAATTTCATGACTTCTCCAACAAAAAATATGCTGTCACTATGCAGACAATTGGATATTCTTTTGGGAAAAATCATTTGGCTGATAGAATCTCAATTCACTCTGCCCTCATAGCTCGTGGTTTCAAACCAAGCAGTCGACAGATGGATAGTGCCAAACTGGCGCGATTTAGCGTGTAAAAATGAAATTCATTCACTCCTTGCTCAAATAATTTGTGACAGAGTTCTGCAGCAATGTTTGCCGTAATGTGTTCGCGTGTTGTATCATCTTCATCGGTGCCCGTATAGATTTTGGCCAACCAATCAGGCAATTTGACCTGGCAAAGTCTTGCGATGCGCTCCAATCCCTTGAAATTTGGTTGTAACATAATTCCCGGAACGATTGGCATCGTCACACAGCCTGCTCTCGCACGATCAAGGAAAGCAAAGTAAATATCTGGTTCAAAGAAAAACTGTGTGATCGCACGATCTGCTCCCGCATCCTGTTTGGCTCTGAGAAAGGCAATATCCTGATCCCAGCCCAAACTGTCGGGGTGTCTTTCTGGGTAACATGAGACGCTGATTTCAAAGTGCTCACCTGGTACAATTTGGGAGTCTCGAATCCCCTCAATCAGTTCAATACTGTTTCGGAAGCCGTCAACGGGTTGCTCAAACTTAGCTCCCATCCCCCCGGGAGGATCACCTCGAAGTGCAACCAAATGCCGAACTCCTACATCCCAAAAATCGGAGGCAGTTTTCAATACTGCCTCTCTCGTTGCTCCCACACAAGTAAGATGTGCAGCTGGTAGAAGCGGAGTATCCTGTGCTATTTTAGCTACAATGCGCTTGGTTCGATCCTGTGTAGATCCTCCCGCTCCATATGTCACAGATACAAAACGTGGCCCCATGGGCGAGAGACGCGCAACCGACTCCCAGAGCTTGGCTTCCATCTTATCTGTCTTTGGTGGAAAAAACTCAAAGGAGACATTAGGAGACGGCTTGGATTGCTGAGAGGTAACCTGAAGTCTGTTCTTACCATGATTTACAAGATGCTTTGTACACTGTGTTGCGGTCCAAATATGGATACCTAGCCCCTGATCCAGAGAGGCAGGTGGATTAAATTTTTGCGATGTCCTGATGGAGAATCCAACTGATTCAGTCCACTGAACCATGTCATCTCCACAAATACCGAGTCTGCGATGTCCTTGCGTTTCGCGTAAAAATTCTAAATCATGTGGGGTAAAATCAACAATCAATAGCTGCCCACCTGGTTTTAGAACACGCGCAGCTTCGCTGATTGCCCTCTCAGGTTGATCCAGATAGTGTAGTACCTGATGAATGATAACAAAATCAGCACTGTTGCTGTCAAATGATGTATTGGTTACGTCACCGTGACGCACGCGTGCATTTTTCACTCCAGCACGGCTGAGATTTGCTCTCGCAACGGTCAACATTTGATGGGATAAATCGAGCCCCTCAGCTTCAGCGGCATAGGGGGCAAGTAGAATCAGCATGCGCCCTGTACCGGTGCCCAAATCAACAATGCGTTCAAAATGATGCCGTTTGACATGACGGAGAATTGCATGCTCAATCGCAGCTTCTGGATAATGCAGCGCTCGCAACCGATCCCAGTCTACGGCAATTTTTGAAAAATAGGAATCTGCTAATTTGACACGGGCTTGGCGGATACTCTTAAGCGCTTCGAAGTCGGATTTGAATGGATCACTGTCCACTTCCATTTCGGAAAAGAGTACCTGCAATAACCTGTGAACTGGTCCCTTACTCTGGATACGATAGAATACCCATGCTCCTTCCGGAAGTCGTTCAACTAGACCGGCCCGATCCAACGTTCTCAGATGGTGTGATAAACGAGGCTGACTCTGCCCCAGAATTTGCACCAGCTCGCCAACGGCAAGATCTAAATGCCTCAAAAGCGCGAGAATACGCAGGCGGGTTGGCTCACCAGCCGCCTTCAATGAATCAACAAATACATTGACTGAAGCACTCATTCCATAAAGATAAACAATTATTTATATGTTTATCTTTGATTTTGTTTCAAGTGCCTCAAACTTGAATTCTCGTAAAATTCTATTTACCCAAAAAGATACGGCAGTACGAAGCCTTCCTTGCTTATTTCCATGAAAAGTGTACGTCGAAGAAACCCCCATTACGATACCTTGGGGGCTTCCAGAACCTTCTCGCCAACTTCCACAAAACCCTTCGCTTCACAGCACATTTCAGGATATCGGAGGTCATCGTTCAACCCACACGGAATCTCTGGATACCGCTGAAATATTGATCAAGTCCTGCAATCAGTCAATCCCCCTGGCCTCAGAGCTGTCTATCAACCTGCTGGACAGGACACGGCACGAATATTGCCGAGCCTATCAACAGACTAGTAAAGGGATTCCTTATACAGATGAACGGGCTGCGTTACAGAAAAAACTCTTGAACAGTCAATTTCAAATCCGAAAACCTTACCCCTTGAAAAATGGGGCTTCTGAATATTAAGGATCCATATAGCACAAGGCTGATTTCAACCATTAAACCGAGGAAAAACCTGACACTAAAAGTGTATGCGGTATGCATCTTACTGCTACTATCATTTTCACAAATTCTTTCCGCTGTACCTTGGGACATCATTTGTGATCGGAACAATTGTGACACATATTTCAGACAGGGAGATGAAAGTTGGGAAATGGTTATAGTATGTGAAGACGGCGACTGGGGTATTATACAGAACCAGGTGCCTATGGTGGTATCATTACATGCTAATATTCCGCGCCATTAGTTGTTTCCTTATGAACGAGGATTTTATCAACAGAACTTGGGGCTTTCAAACTCATGCGCTTATGGGAGATACGGATTTGAGTAATTGGTTACGAAGGGCGAAGGCTGCTTGATTTTCTTTGGGTGATCATAAGCCATTTTGGCCTAAATGATTGATAGAAAATCGGTGTGACATCGCGTCGCTATATGATTTTGATCCAGTGATTCCACTCTCCTACCCTATGGACAGACGGCGATTTTGTTGTTTTGATGTACCGGTGCCCTCACCATATCTTGTAAGTTGACCGTAGGGTGGGTAATTGAGCGCCAAGAAAATCCAATCGAAACCTACCGTGATGTTATTAATGATAAAACACACGATCGTAGATTTTTTGAGATCCCACGTATTGATCATACTGTTGTTCTTTTTCATCGTAGGATGCGATCCGCAAAGGGATGATCCATACGTCCGAGTCATTGATTCAGAGATAGCTGAATTTTGACATACAACCTTGCTTGATTGCCGCCAATACCCCCGGAAACGATTCATGCTTCCACATCATCCATACGAAGTCAGTTACGACTGTGAGGCATCTTGGGAGACACCAAGTCCTAATCTCTCACGAACAGAATTCTTGACTGATTCGCACTCAGCAGGATTTTCCCTCAGCCAATCCTTGGCGTTATCTCTGCCCTGCCCGATTCGCTCACTTCCATAGCTATACCAGGAACCGCTCTTGGATATGAGTCCCTCTTTCACCGCCAAATCTACCAGCTCTCCTACAGATGAAATCCCTTCTCCATAGATGATATCAAATTCGGCGTTCCGGAAAGGGGGAGACACTTTATTTTTGACTACTTTTACACGAGTTCGGTTACCGATCACATCGGTAGCATTCTTGATCGCACCTATACGCCGAATATCCAATCTGACAGAGCTGTAGAATTTCAATGCCTTTCCGCCTGGTGTTGTCTCGGGGTTTCCAAACATTACTCCGATCTTTTCGCGAAGCTGATTAATGAAAATCAGAACCACATTGGAGCGATTAATAATACCTGCGAGCTTCCTTAATGCCTGACTCATAAGGCGAGCCTGAAGTCCTACATGGCTATCTCCCATATCCCCTTGGATTTCTGCTGCGGGGACGAGTGCCGCAACTGAATCAACGACGATCAGATCAAGTGCGCTACTTCGAACGAGAGTTTCACAAATATTCAATGCCTGTTCGCCTGTATCTGGCTGTGACATGAGCAACTGATCAATGTCTACTCCCAATTGCTCCGCATAGGACGGATCAAACGCATGTTCGGCATCAATAAACGCACATTGACCTCCAAGTTTCTGTGCTTCGGCAAGGCAATGTGTCGCCAGTGTAGTCTTACCAGACGACTCTGGTCCATAGATCTCAATGATTCGGCCACGAGGGATTCCCCCTACCCCAAGTGCTGCATCCAAGGCAATGGAGCCAGTTGGAATTGCTTCCACCTGTACGGGTGGCGCATCTCCCATCCGCATGATAGATCCTTTGCCATGTTGCTTCTCAATCTCCTTGATCGCAAGATCAAGTGCGCGCATCTGTGGGTTTTTGTTTGTACTCATGATTTATGGGTTTCTAACTTCCATGATACAACCCCTATGTTTGATTTAAGTGCGTGAAGCTGCTACTTTTCAGCAACGTTTGTCGTGCAAGATCCAAAACAGCAAGTGCACTTTTCTGCTTATTCCGATGCCTGTCCATACCAAATAGGTGTTTGACTGCCCATGCTCCGCAATCATCTGCATAAGCGATCCAGACCAAACCAACCGGTTTTTCGACAGTCCCGCCATCAGGACCGGCGATTCCCGTCACGGACAACCCCAAATCACTACCAAATCGGGCACGTACCCCGGTCGCCATTTGAATGGCTACGGGTTCACTGACAGCACCAAACTGATTTAATGTTTCTTCCCGAACGTCCAGTTGCCGTTGCTTTATCAGGTTTGAATATGCAACGACTCCTCCCAAGACATAACTAGATGACCCGGGAACATTGGTTAAATGATTCAGCACCAAACCGCCTGTGCAGCTCTCCGCTATCGCAATCGTCTTTTTCTGACTGCTCAGTAAAGTACCCAGAACACTTTCAAGGGTATCCTCATCACGGCCAAAGATTGCTGGTCCAAATGAATTTCTGATTGTTTTCTCTGTTTTATCCAGGCGTTTCTCGGCATCTGCCCCCCTGATAGTCAATCTGATCCGAACGCCGTATGCCCCAGGCAAATATGCAATCGTGAGACCCGGATCGAGCAGATGCAAAATGGTCTCAATTTTTCCCTGGACTACTGTTTCACCAATCCCTGCTACTTTTAGCGTGCGTTGCGCAATTGATGCACGACCTTCCATCTGAATAATTCGAGGACTCACATAATCAGAGAAAATGGCCTTCATTTCGTGTGGGACGCCTGGAAGAAGAACAATAGCGTTCCCATATTCTGACATGTACCACAAACCGGGTGCAGTTCCTTTGGGATTTGGGAGAATCTCAAATCCCAAAGGAACCATGGCTACTCGTTCAGATCCAATGGGCACAGAACGGCCAAGGGATGCAAAATGACGCTCAACTGAAGTCAGTACAGAAGGGTTTTTCTTTAGAGTGGAACCAATCATTGCTGCCACCGCCTCCCTCGTAAGATCGTCGACCGTAGGACCAAGGCCTCCTGTTACCAGCGTCAGGCTACATTGACGCATGCAATCCTGGATTGCGGTCTCTATTGCTTCTTGATTATCACCAACAGTGAGTGTGTGTGTGACAGTTATACCGATTCGTGTCAATTCTGCGGCGAGATAAGAAGCATTCGTGTCCAGTATCTGTCCTACAAGAAGTTCATCTCCTACCGTCAGGATCCTCGCAGTCAGCTTTTCCAAATCAATCTACCAATTATTAGCTGTCCAATTTCCATAACTTCTGCGCCATTCCAATAAAGATTCACGCGCCTCCGCGTCTATGTAACCTATTTTAACAGCCACATCTAACAATATGTCAAAATTGCATAGTGTTTTGAGTAGTGTTCCCTTACTCGTAAAATATTCTGAGACTCTGGGCAGTTGATATGAAAAGATAGCCAAAGTGAGTACTGGGGGTGCACCAATCGCTTCTTCCATGGCCTCAACAACCTGAATTGATGAAAGCCCTGTTGCAACCAGATCTTCAATGATCAAAACCTTGGAGCTTTCACGAAGAAATCCCTCAATCTGATTGCCCTTCCCATGTCCCTTGGCTTCCGGTCGAACATAAACCAGAGGTAGAGATAGACGATCGGCCACCCATGCAGCATGAGGAATTCCAGCCGTTGCGACTCCTGCTACACAGTCAAAATCATACCCTGACGCCTGTTCGATAAATGCATCCGTCAGGATCTTCCGCACTTCCGGGTATGACATTGCTAGCCGATTATCGGTATAAATTGGAGCCAGCATTCCAGATGCCCAAACATAAGGCTCTCCTGTTGAAATCGAAAATGCACCAATTCGTAATAATTCTTCAGCTATTTGAAACGAAATATTTTCTGATATGCTATTCATTTGAATCAAGATCAATCTATTTTTTCATATATACCCAAATATAAGATAGACCTGTCAGGGCTGTGACACCCACAACTAAAATCATGAGAATATGAATAAGATTGCCTTGGAGTAGCGTCTTACTCAATTGCTCTGTTACAGGCAAATACTGTAACATCAGCGCAATCAATAGCAGCGCTATAAATGCCATTTGTAGCGCTGTTTTGACTTTAGCGAAGCGAATAGTGGGCAATGATTTTCCCTCTGATTCAGCCCGCATTCGCAGGACGGTTACAAAATTATCACGTGTAAAAATTATGATCACCGCCCACCAGGGAACGAGTTGTGGATAAAGCCAAGCCAGCGTAATGAAGGATCCCAGTATGAAAATTTTATCTGCCACGGGGTCAAGATTACGCCCGATTCGACTCTGTTTGTTCAGTGCACGGGCGATATAACCATCTGCAAAATCTGATACTGCTCCAAGAAAAAAAAGTATACACGCAAAGAATGAAAACCAGAAAGTCGGTTGAAAAAGACAAAAGACAAGGAGTGGTGTAATCAAGATGCGGAATAAAGTGATGGCATTCGGAATGAATTGCATTTTACAACAATACAGCTATCCATTTTACCTGAACCACCAGAGTGCGTTCATGTCAAACTGTTCCACAAATGGCAGAGAATATGCCATTCTGGCCGATATATCACGCCGGCAAGATTCTTGCCTAATCATGTAGTTGTAAGCTTATTCAATAAACCTTCAACAACTAAATACATGAGTAAGATAATTGGAATTGATTTAGGAACAACAAATTCTGTCGTTTCCGTACTAGAAGGCGGAGAGCCAAAAGTGATTGAAAATGCTGAGGGTGGTCGTACGACGCCGTCTGTAGTCGCATTCAAGAAAGACGGTGAACGGCTTGCCGGCGGAGCAGCCAAAAGGCAAGCCGTCACCAATGCAGAGAACACTGTATTCTCGATCAAGCGCTTCATGGGGCGCGCCTATGATGAAGTGCCTGCTGAGCTCAAAACAGTTCCCTACAAGGTTGAAAAAGGTGAAGGCGGGACCGCACGTGTACGCATTGGCGATAAAATGTACTCGCCTCAGGAAATTTCAGCCATGATCCTGCAGAAGCTGAAAAGTACTGCCGAGGATTATCTGGGCGAAAAAGTTACTGAAGCTGTAATTACAGTTCCAGCCTATTACAACGATGCACAACGCAAAGCAACCAAGGAAGCGGGTAAAGTTGCTGGCCTGGAAGTTCGCCGGATCATCAATGAGCCAACTGCTGCTGCACTTGCGTATGGCTTGGGAAAACAAGATACGGACCGTACTATTGCAGTTTACGATCTCGGGGGAGGTACTTATGATATCTCGATCCTTGAGCTGGGTGGTGGCGTATTTGAGGTAAAGTCAACCAATGGCGACACCCACCTTGGCGGAGATGATTTTGACCACAAGTTGATTGACTATCTGGCTGACTCTTTTCAAAAGTCTGAAGGTGTGGATCTGCGCGTCGACAAAATGGCGCTTCAGAGACTGAAAGAGGCTGCCGAAAAAGCCAAGACGGAGCTTTCGAGCAGTAGTGAAACCTCTATCAACCTGCCGTTCATTACAGCGACTGCGGAAGGCCCCAAACACCTGACGACTACCCTATCACGGGCAAAGTTTGAGCAGTTGATTGGGGGTCTGGTCAAGAGGACTGTTACTCCAATGGAAAAGGCACTTAAAGATGCCAAACTGACACGAGATCAAATAGATGAAGTGATCTTGGTCGGCGGTTCGACAAGAATTCCTCTTGTTCAAAAAACAGTAGAAGAATTTTTTGGAAAGGCACCAAACAAATCCGTCAACCCTGACGAGGTTGTGGCTATGGGAGCAGCTATTCAAGGCGGTGTGCTGTCACAGGACATTGACGATGTGCTCTTACTTGACGTTACTCCACTCAACTTGGGTATTGAAACTCTTGGTGGTGTCATGACGACGCTGATTGAGTCAAATACAACCATTCCGACCCGAAAGCAAGAGGTCTTTTCGACTGCATCGGACAATCAGCCTTCGGTAGAGATCCACGTACTCCAAGGGAACCGGGATATGGCCCTCCATAACCGGACGATTGGAAAATTTCATCTGGATGGAATTCCACCGGCGAGGCGTGGAACCCCTCAAATTGAAGTGGCTTTTGATATTGACGCAGACGGCATTCTGAATGTAACTGCAAAAGACAAGAATACCGGGAGAGAGCAATCCATCCGGATTGAGGCATCCAGCGGACTGTCTGAGAGCGAAATCGAGCAAATGCGCCAACAGGCGAAAGAAAATGCTGAAGAAGACAAGAAACGTCGGCAGGAAATTGAACAACTTAATCAGGCAGATTCCCTGATCTATACCACCAAGACTACTCTCTCGGAGGTGGGAGAGTCTCTCCCTGATGAGAAAAAGTCAAAAATTACCGGAGCACTTGAGCGACTTGAAAGCTTGCATGAAGCCAAGAACTTCAGTGAACTGGAGAGTGGCATTGAACAATTGAATGCCGCCTTGTTCGATGCCAGCGAGGAGATCATGGCTGCACATCAAGCCAAAAACCAAAGTGAAGCGGCTTCCGAGCCAGCGCCCGAAAACGGTCAGGCATCTCCAGACGATGTGATTGACGATGCTGATTTTGAGGTCGTTGACGAAGAACCTCAAGAAAAATAATCTTCCGATCATGGAAGATTAAACAGTTGCCGGGCGTTGCTAGAAGTTATTTCTGCGACCTCGGCAACTGTTGTATTTTTAATCTCGGCAATCTGGCGGGCAACAAGCGCAGTCCAGGCCGGTTCATTACGTTTTCCTCTATGAGGAGCCGGGGACATATAGGGTGCGTCGGTCTCCAGAACGATTTGAGTCAGAGGAATTTTGGAGATAACCTTGGCTACCCCTGCATTTTTGAACGTTACTGCGCCACCGACTCCTATCAAAAACCCTAACTTCGAAGCAACTTCAGGAAGCCACTCCGGTCCCGTAAAACAGTGAAAAATTCCGCGGGGAGTACCATTTGATGGAGGGAGTTCTTGTTCAAGAATCTGAATGGCATCACGATGCGCCTGATCTCGGTGCTGTTTATCCCGCAAGTGGATAATGAGTGGCAATTCTCTCTCCACTGAAAGTCGGATATGACGTGTAAAGAATTCCGGCTGCCTCTCATCGTAATATTTATCCCAGTAATAATCAAGCCCTGACTCTCCGACCGCAATTACTTTCGGATGATCACACAGTTCGATGATTTTCTGAAAGCTTTCCTCCGTCGCCTCAGGTACATGTGTCGGATGAATTGCAGCCATTGCATAGATTCCTGGGTATTTCTCGGACAGTTTTATTGCATGATATACAGATGGTACATCAACGGCGGGAAGGACGATCTGCTCTACGCCAGCCTCACGGGCGCGCAATAGAACAGCATTCAGATCCTGTTCAAATCGCCTATCATAGATGTGCGCGTGTGTATCAATTAACTTGATATTCATGAAAAAACTCAATTTCGTTTAGTTCATCCACAATCTTGACTGTCTCCATACTCACCATAATGACCTTTGCAAGTAGCCGGAGTGGATAGGCAGGATCTCGTATGGTTTCGATGGCAAAGCGATTCGCATCATTGACGATTTGACTTTTCTTGTCTGTTTTCATGCCTTATCGTTCCAATACTCATGCAATAACAGCCTCCGATCTTTACCAGCCACATTAGTAGCCAATCGGCAAATAAAGTAATCTTTGCTGTCTATAACCGAAACGAGTAAGGTTCTTGCAAAGCCTCCGTCTCAGCCAAAAAAATATTTTCACAGATTCGCCTAAGGCAATACTATACTCAATCCTGGGAGTTTTACAAGAGGCTCGAGTATATATCTTTTTGGATTGAATGGCATACACTTACAACTAGACCTGTTCCAGAACCCTTGATTTGAAGTCCATTTCGCATAAGGAACTGGAGGTCTGCAGTAGATTCTCTGTAATGGGGCATGAGTTAGAAACGCCTGCCAAGATTACTTCATATGCTGTTCCTTGATTCGTCCTTGTTATAGTTAGAGGAGACAACTCCTTCACACTAAGCACTCAGGGTGGTATCCAGATTCAGGACATTTGCGCACATTGAATCTGATTTTACATCTGATTGACAAATTTTAGTAAATAGTGCCTCAATAGTGCCCTCTTTTTTGTACCCCTACGAAAATTTCATCTAAATGAGGTTCTTGCAAAACCTCTGTTTTCAAATAGAAAAGATTCCCTTTCTTCATTCTTGCATCATGGCTTCCACGTCCGAAGCCGATGAAGATTTGCACGTGATAACAATTCCACATGTTTACATGATGCCAATCTCTTAGCACCCTGAGTAAAGTCATGGGCGGTCGTTACGACCAATGGTCTTGCTTCGCCGCGGATTTCATACTCAGATACAGCCCGCAATACTTCTTCAACCGCTGTTCGGCCACATTTTGAATCTGGCTGTAAGCGCTTGCATTGTACTAGTATAGTATACTCTCTACCGCTCTTGCGGAAATAGGCCAGTCCGTCTGCGCCACGATCACCACTTAAGGGTGTTCGATGTATCTCGTAGCAGGTTTGGGCGAGTTGCCTGAGTACCCAGTTCTCGAAATCTACCGGGTCCAGGAAGTCGAGATTGACGTGCTTGTTGTCCACATCAGTTACATCTTCTGTTCCCAAAATAGTACTTCGATACAGTTCCTGTACATCCTCATTGTTGGCGGTCGTGGGAGAAAGGATACGTTGGTTCATATCCCGCTTTCGGGTGATTAATTCATCTAGTTTCAAGTCAAAACTATGGTTGCCAAAACGCGGATGTCGAGCCATAGGAAAGTATACATGAATGGAGTTATTCTGCCCAATTCTGAAAACACGATCCGTGCACTGATCTTCAACAGCAGGATTCCACCAACGTGATAGGTGGATAACATGATTTGCAGCGGTCAATGTTAATCCAACACCGCCAGCCCGTGGTGACAAGAGCATAATATCAAAACCACGACGTTTCTGGAAAATATCAACACGTGCTTTACGGATCTTACCAGGTACGGTACCATTGATTACAAGTACATCTTCAGGGAGTTGGAAGTATCGTCGAAGAGCACCGATTAGAAAGCCTTGCATTTCACGTGATTCGACGAATATCAAGGTTTTTTGACCAATTTCTGCAATTTCCCGAAGGATGATAAATGTCTCTGAAAGTCGGGCAGATTGCTGGATATATTGATCATTACTCAAATTACCAGATGTTTCAGGGTGTAGTGAAATTGATCGTAAGCGGTGAAGTGTCTGCAACATTCCGCTGCCACCGACTCGGCTGTGATTGACGACTTCCTCGTATGCGTCTGCTTGGCATTGAGGCATATTTACGATCCGAGTATGCACATTTTTCTCTGGCAGACCAGGAAGATAATCTTTCTTGAGACGTCGAAGCATTAGTTGTGGTGTGCCATCATCAGATGTCAGCACATGATTCAATTCCTCAAGAGTCGAATAACTATTAGAATCTTTGCTTTCATGCTTCCTGCTGAACTCTTTCAGGGTCCCAAACATTCCTGGTTCCACGCGTTCCAACAGTGACCAGATATCTGCCGCTCGATTCTCTACAGGTGTGCCGGTCATCAGCAGAGAAAAGTCAATATTCATTGCGAGCGCTGCGACAGTAATTTGTGCACTCGGATTTTTGATTTTTTGTGCTTCGTCAAAGATACCCGCACACCAATGGACACGACCAAAGCTGTGCTGATAATCACGCAAGGTCTCGTAAGTAGTTAAAACCCACGCCGCTCGTTTTAGTTTGTCAATATTCAGTTTCGGAAGCGCCATATTGGAGCCAAGCTCATTTCCAGGCGGACTTTTATCGATCTTGAGATGTTTCAAACCAGCACCATGGGCTTCAACTGCACGCCCAAGCCCAATTCCAGACAAATGCTTTGCATGCTCATCTCTCCAGTTGCGTAGTAAACCCGCCGGGGCAACAACGAGAATAGGTTGATCCCGAATTCCCTGATTTCGGATGTGTGTCTGCAGGCAGGATAAGAAAGCAAGTGCTTCAAGGGTCTTACCAAGTCCCATATCATCGGCAAGAAGGGATCCCCAACTGCCAATTTCCCAGTGCCTAAGTAGCCATTCTACCGCCTCTTCTTGGTGCGATAACAATGTGCTCCGTAAACATGGTTTTATTTGTGATATTCCGGCCACACTCCTTCGTCTCTCCCTCCGAAATTGAAGGGATTCTAGATTGTCAATAACAAGGAGAACTTGATCTGATTTGTCACCTTTCTTACGCTTGAATTGTTCGTTATTTGCTTTGACATTGGATATTGGTGGCTGTACCGGAGCGGCACGACGAATGAGTTCTTCAATCGCCGAAACAGTAGTCAAATGTGCTGGGATTTCGGTGCCATCGGTAGTCACTACAGTTTTGGTTTCAGATTTGATAGCAGCCTTGACCTGGGTTAACAAACTGGGCAACTCCTTAACTTCAAGATGTACGATAATTGAGTCAATTCGGAGCCCCAGTTGCTCTGGAGGTAACCATGGCTCCGAGGCTCGCCGAATCCAAGGGAGAATCTGTTTGACCCAGATTCCAACCCCAATTACACGCTCACTTAGGTCATCATCACAAAAGATCTTGTCGACATCTACGCCCATTTCTCCCGCATCATCAAGGGCGCCTCTAAGATGTCCAGATACATTCCCCAGAAAATCACACCGCTCTTCTAGCGAGGCTTTCTGTGCACGACGCACCGTAACGAGAGCCTGTTCGATTTCTCGGCTAAGCACTATAAAGCTTGAACCTCCAATCGCATATCGATGCTTTACTTGATCCAGTCCCCGAAATTTTTTCGCAAAATCGGACTGCCGTGCTCGAGGCAAATTAGATTCAAATTTTCGCTTTTCTTCTCCCCCTTCGGTTAAAGTGATCTTCCATTGACCCAAAACTGGATCAAAATCTGGTTCACCGGACTCATTCAGGAATGGATTAAGCTTGAAACCCGTGGCCACTGTGATCTTGATCGAACGGAGATGGTTAGGAATAACAGTATCGTCTGGGAGTTTCTCCGAGATGCGTCCCCACTGGAGCATTCTTCCCTCAAGATCCTGGCCATCTGCATCGTTAAATTGATCAATTGCTTCGATAATGTCGTAAAGCGGATTGATCAGAATGAAATGATCATTGCCTGAACGCAACCATGCACCTGTACGATCTAGTCCGGGAATGCGGCGGCCTTTTCGGATAAAACCATAATGAAGTTCAAGATCAGCATCACGAAGAGAACCATCAGTAACTATTTCAAGTGTATAAGGACATGAGTCTGGCAGGTGTATGCACCGCAACTCATTTACAGTTAGATTAGCTACACTGCTCCAGTATAGTAGTAGCGCACGCCCATCATCTTGTTCCACTGCTAATCCATCATCCCGTAATCGTAAAAATGTACCAGCGTAGCTTGAACTGTCCGCATGGGAAGTCCACTCGCTCACGAATATTCTCTGATGAGTCTCTATACAGACATATAGTCCTTCCGGCTTAGGTGAAAATTGAAGCATACTGCCCTCGGGCATGGATATACTCGTAGTAAATAGGATGGCTCTAGATGCGGTTGGATAAATGGGAATCACTTTCTTTACCTAACATACACCTCGGAAAGTCGACTCAGAGGAGCACACGATTCAACATGATAAGTGTATTTAGAGTCCGTCCGAAAAATACGACTTTTCTGATTCCTCGGGTCACTTAGGGGATCGGCTGTTGGACTGAACTTGGATTGAGGGTACATAATTTGGGTTGGTTCTACTGGGCTTTGTGTGGTTTAACTGAATTCGTTTGTAAATCAAAGTTTCACACGTAGTTCCCCCAATCTGCAAAAATGTGTGAAATTTTGCAGGGCGCATATGACTCCAAATAATGACTTATAGCGCGATCTGTGTTTTCGGTGATGTCCTATGATGCAAGTTACGATTACTTCGGGTTCGGATCAACAAAACGTGGGATGAAGAGCGTCTCGTTTAGCTGCCATTCTCGTTTGTGAGCGTCCCAATCGTTTGGGCGCTATTGTTTTATGGGGCATGAAAGCCAGGTTACTATCCTTTCCCT
>JAPOTE010000070.1 GCA_026709335.1 Bacteroidota bacterium
CATTGCCGCGGCTATTCGCGCACCCACTCGTCCGGAAAGAATGAATCCAGTCACAACTGCGGCTAATTCCATGGTTAGTGAAGGAACGACAACTGCACCAATGATTTTTGGCGGTATCAAAGGAGAGATCAACTGGTAGGCGGTTTGAACCGTTGTGACAGCTCCTGAAAATGCAGCAGCCAGTGAAACAATTGGAATGGAATCAATTCCGATCCGTACCAACTGGGTCTGAAAATTTTCACGATAAGTCCCCATTTCACGTAGCGACATAAATGCCGATGACATGAGTATGGCAAAGCGGCCAATGTTAATGAATGGCTGACTGAGATGAAGAGTGATCGGAGACATAACGATGTTAGAATCTGTATAGTTAATCAATTTTAGCCGCTCTTGTTTCTATTCTTACGATTCAAAGCCTATATTACGTGGTTACGATTTTGTAGTCATGGCAAAAGCCAGAACACGATTCTATTGCCAGGAATGCGGTTATTCCTCACCAAAATGGCTGGGAAAATGCCCGGGATGTAATTTTTGGGATACTATGGTGGAAGAAAAGGGGGCAAATCGCCGCCATATCATCACTCCGGCATCGATCCCGCAGCCTATCGATGAGGTGGAGATTGGGGAGATGCCACGAATCGCAACAGGCTCACTAGAACTGGATCGTCTGATGGGAGGGGGGATTATGCGGGGCTCCATCATTTTGGTAGCAGGAGATCCAGGCATCGGGAAGTCTACACTTATGACAGAACTCGGACGTTATCTAGATCCACTCACAGTTTTGTATGTGTCGGGAGAAGAGTCTGCAAGACAGGTAAAACTTCGTGCTCAGCGCCTTGATGCTGCCAGTAGTAATGTCCTTCTTTTAGCCGAAACGAATACGGAGGCAATCCTTGGAGCAATTGAAGACTCTGTACCTGATGTAATTGTGATCGACTCAATTCAGACACTTTTTGACCCAAATGTCTCAAGCGCTCCCGGGAGTATTACACAAATTCGTGAGAGTGCCGCAGCTCTGATGCGGATCACAAAACAGATGAATGCCGCAACTTTTTTGATTGGGCATGTCACCCGATCTGGATCTATCGCCGGTCCGCGGGTACTTGAACACCTGGTGGATACGGTGCTCTATTTTGAGGGGGATCGTAATCACGGATACCGGATCTTGCGTGCAGTAAAGAACCGATTTGGATCAACCAATGAAATCGGAGTTTTTGAAATGAGTAGTACTGGACTGAAAGAAGTATCTAATCCGAGTGAAATTTTTCTGTCTGAACGGCAATATGGGGCAACGGGATCCTGTGTCATTTGCGCCATGGAAGGTACCCGCCCTCTATTGATTGAGGTTCAGGCATTGGTATCCAGAACATCTTATGGTACCCCTCAGCGTGCATCGACCGGATTTGATCCTAAACGGCTACAGCTGTTATTGGCAGTCTTAGAAAAACGTGAGGGACTCGGACTCGGAGGCCATGATGTTTTCTTGAATGTTGCTGGGGGTATGCGTGCAGAAGAGCCGGCCGCGGACTTGGGTGTTGCAATTGCAATTGCCTCTTCCCTGCATGATATATCTGCTGACCAATGTGGTGTTTTGATTGGAGAAGTTGGATTAGGGGGAGAAGTAAGAGGAGTGAGCCGGCTTGAACTACGCCTCAAAGAATGTGAAAAACTTGGCTTTGAATCTGCTGTAGTGCCTGCTCGAAATCTTCAGGGATTTATTCCGCCACACAATATTCGTGTAGCAGGGGTTCAAACAGTCAGCGAAGTGCTTGAGCTTCTTCTGAGTTGATCGTTGCAATAATTCAAAGTATTTGTGCGTTAATTGGCACGAGTGACTTTGGTAATATGTGCACATCCCATTCTGACGACCAGCTATTAGCCGCTTATGCCGAGCGGGGGGACCAATTTGCTTTTCAGCAATTGGTTCATCGTCACAAGGATCGTGTCTATGGTTTTATTCTGGGGATGGTTCATGATGCCGAGTTGGCAAATGATCTATTTCAGGATACCTTTTTGAAGGTCATTGATGTCATGCACCGCCGCCGGGGTGGCTACACCCCGCAAGGTCGATTTCTGGGGTGGGTCTTGATGATTGCTCGTAATGTAGTGTACGATCATAAGCGAAGTCGCAATAAGTGGAAGGATGTCGCAAATAGTGATGAAGAATACTGGGATCGACTTCCTGACAATGCAGAATCCCCCGACGAAGAACTTTATTCAAAACAGAGAAGTCAATGGTTGAATGCCTGCATTGAATCGTTGCCGCCTTCCCAGAGGGAGGTGGTATTGTTGCGACAGGATGCAGGGTTAACATTCCGAGAAATTGCGGAGATCACAGGGGTATCGATTAACACTTCATTGGGGCGAATGAGGTATGCTCTGATTAATCTGAAGAAAATGATGGATAAACAATCACGGCAGTATGCCCCCCAAGCTCAACAGATTGGGGATCAAAAAATGCCTGCAAGAACACATGCCTAAAAAAAATAAAATTCATACGGACGAAAAACTTCTTCTCATCCAGCATATTTATGGAGAACAGGTAAATGAAAATGAGTTGGGTGAGATTCTTTTGGTTCCCGAGAATCGGAAGGAATATGAAATATTGAAAAATGTGAAAGAAAAGTTGGAGAGTTCGTCTCTGCGTAAGCATACCTCTGTATCGGAGGAAGTCATAAAGCAAATCTTTTTGGCTGCTCGCCCCCAATCGCCACGTTATTGGTCCGGAATGACTCGTCGCCCAAGGCGACTTGTTCTACTGACCGGGATGGGAGCAGTCACCGCATGTGTACTTTTTATTTTATTTTCCAATAGGCCTCAGAGTGAGACCCCACGTCCAGAAATCAACCAGATATCTGATACAATAGAGTTGCAATGGGATGACACACAAGACCGTATAGAAATGCAACAGGCACTCAGTATCGTCCGTCAGCGAATCAATCCAGATTTATGGGATGAATCCGAAGTCATGAAGTTGGATTCGCTTCCAGATGTTTTAACCAACACTCGCCGTGGTTTTGAAACTGCCAGTAACACTCCTCAATAATCAATAATCAGTTCCATGATGAAACAGATATTACCCATTTGTAACCTAATCTTGTTCATTGCATTTTTCGCCAGCAATGTTCACTCTCAATCCATTCTTTTTCAAAGTGACGGAGGCGAACTGAGTGTGAATGGGAATGTCATTGCTCTCGACGCCTTACCGAAAGATCTGGAATTTGGGGAGATAGATTTTAGTTTACAGGCCATTAGTACTTTTCCAATGCGAGTTGAAATCAATGGAAAGTCCTATGAAATTTGGGAAGATCGAATTATTGCGGCGAGCGAAGCGGGGAATGTGCATTACAGGCTATCCATCGGTGCAGATGGCTCCTTTGTATCAGTAGAGTCAACAGGTGTTCTTGACTTCTATGGTATTGAGAACATACTATCTCGGCAAAATGGAGCCGTAATCTCTCCTGGAATGCAGATCTGGGATTCACTCGAGTATGTGGCCAATTTACTTGCCCCAAGCCCTCCACCCCCCCCGACCCCTCTAAACCCTCCACCCCCCCCAACCCCTCCAAACCTCCTAGGGGCGGCACGCAAGTTTCAAGATTTCGCTCTTTTTATACCTCAAAATATGGCTGCGTTACAACGGGGAGCAACAAAAATGCTACAATTTTCAAGTTATTTAACAAATGTCAGGGATGCGAGTGGAGAGTTATATGAATTACTTAGACATGAATGGAGGAAAGAAGCGGAGGCAATGGAGATGGCCAGAAAAGTTCGGATGATGCAACCAGGAGCCGAATACAATGCAGCGATTGACGAGTTAGAGGAAAAGCTTACAGAAATATTTGTCATGAAACAGAAGAATCGGCGTATGGAGATTGAGCATCTGAAAGCGGAGCTGGAGGGAATGGAAGAGAGGTTAAAGGAACGACAGCGGGTCATGAGCCGTCTAATAGATGCGCGCTTGGATGAGCTCCTCTTGGATGCTAGACAATAAATAGATTTCAAACAATCACTGTTCGTTTACTCTGTCACATCAATTCCATACAATCATGAAATATCGATTAGTAGTCACGTTCACAGCATTGGCAGTCACTATATTTTTCTCCCATATTTTGGTTGCTCAGCATGATTCACTTGAAGTGAATTATGAAGTGGATTTCAGTTTAGAGGGAGATACCTTAATCATAAAGGAAGATACTTTAATCATAACCTATCCGGGGTACGGAGATTGGAGGAATGAGGAGAGGCACATGAATATAGAGCGTGAGATCATAGTCAAGCCCGACATGGATTCGATGATCGTTATGGATTTGAGGCAGCATCCTCGGATGAAAATTCGTGTTCGCAGTCATGAAGAGCGGAAGATCCCAAGATTACTTCGGGACAGATCAAGGAATCATGGACATGACGGACATAGGAAGGGACATCGTATAGTCACGGTTCATGGAGATTCACAGGAATTACGCAAAATGGAATCAGAGGCACGAAAATTGGCACGGGAAGTACGCCGAGCTGATGAAGATTCTTATGATGAGAAAAAAGCAATGCTTAGAGCGCAACTGGAGAAAATATTTGACTATAAGCAGGCTATGAAGATCAAGGAAATGGAACAAAAACGTAGCGAACTGGAAGAGCGGAGTAAAGTTATGCAGGAGCGTCAGAAAAACAGGGAAGCGATTATTGGAGATCGGGTAAATCAGCTTCTTGGTCGGGGATCATTGTATCGCTGGTAATAGGATCAATGAATCCTGAATTGGATTAAATTTCGCAAAAGAGGGCGCTTCAAGTAGGGTTTTACAGGGATGGAAATTTTATATGCTGAAATAGATGCATAGATTTGATCAGTTTATTATGCAGTATCCGGTATTTATCCCTGCTTGATCCAGTCAAATACCAATCATGAGACCTGTTCAAGTACTCAGATCCGCAATTCGCACGGTCCCAAACTTCCCCAAACCGGGAATTCAATTCAAGGATATTACTCCTATCCTCTCTGATATTGATCTCTTAAAGTTGGCAGTTGAGCAACTGGCTCTCCCATTCAAAGAGAAAAGAATTACCAAGGTAATTGGCGTTGAATCAAGAGGCTTTATTATGGCGCCTATGATTGCACTTGAATTAGGAGCCAGTTTCATTCCTGTTCGTAAGGAGGGGAAGCTTCCGCGTCAGACACGCAGTGTCTCATATGATCTGGAATATGGCTCTGCAACAGTTGAAATGCATATAGATTCTGTGTGCTCGAATGATCGAATCTTGATTCATGACGATGTACTTGCTACTGGTGGCACTGCTGCTGCTGTAGAGGAATTAATTGAGCGGAGCGGCGGGAAAATTATCGGGCTATCGTTTTTGATTGAACTCTCCGAGTTGAATGGTCGAGCAAAGTTGAAACACAAGGATAAGGCGTGCTCAGTGGTGATGGTTTAAGTTCTCGGACTTTGTCCGGGTTTATACGGGGAAAATAAAGGAGATCATCGATTATCTGATTGCAATGCAGTCAACGAATCGGTAGGGGCGGGTTGCAGTCTATCTATTTTAGCCAATGCTGCAACCGAACGTGAACTTGACCGGCGAAACTCAGCAGCTTGATTCATCCCCAAGTGTGGGGATAGACACCCAACCATCATTTGGGGAGTTCAAGAACCTTGTATTGTATCTCGAGTCTTACTACAAGCTTGATAACCTTCGGATAATTTAGTTAGAGATGAAGAATGGAGTGAATGTGAAATACACCGATGCAGAGATTCGTCATCGCTTGGTAATTGGTGAGGATCAGCGCTGGGGATTTAAGCAGATCCAATTTAAGGGGAATCGGCCAGACAGCCCCAAGCGTGCGGATCTTGCTGATGAAATTATCGCTTTTTCAAATGCAAATGGCGGCGTACTTCTTTGTGGAATTTTCGATGATGGCCAACTTCAAGGAATGTCACCAGAACAGTTGGTCACACTTAATCGTGCGATAGTCGAAGTATGTAGCGATTCCGTAGAACCATCCATACGAGTTCAGATTCATCATCGAATTCTTGATGAAAAAGTCTATATGCTCATAGAAACCCCCGAAGGACATTCTGTCCATGAGCGTTCTGGTCGCGCATTCATTCGAGTCGGTGGAAGCAAACGTCAGCTTAGCGGAGGTTACTGTAACTATTCACTCCGGTACTGAACCTATCCCAGGAGTTGATGTTGTGGTATTATTTTCCAATAAAACCTGGAAGCGTACAACTACTGACGAAGCTGGCGAAGCAGAGTTTGATCTACATTCTACCCATTTACCCATGACCGTCTTTGCCGCAGCCCCTGGGTATGGTGCCGGAATGGTAGATGAGTGGATTCCTCGCCAAGGAGGGGTATTGATGGAACTGACTCCTACTGAAACTGGTGGTTCGGTGATTTTCCCAGATTCTAATGGGCGAATTCCCGGGTTATATGGTCAATTAAACCCGAAACGAGACAGTCACGATCGAACATATCTTTACGCTCAGAATATTGCAATTGAAGGTGGGGGCAGCAGCCAGTTTTTTCCGATTTGGTAAGCAGTTAAGCCTTGTGGGTTCTTATGGTGTTGAAATGTCAGTGGCCATATCAAACATTATCGAACAGGTGGCGCTGATTGAATACACGAGAATTGAAAAAAGCTATCAAGAAAACCTCTTGCAAAACCCCTGAAATTGAGCATAAACATTGCTCTGAGAGAGCTTTTCAGACATCATGGCGGAGAATTCTATTGAGAAAATTTCCAAATAGAGCAATCAAAAGGGGACGTGCTCTCGTATACATGTGGTGTGTCATATGAGGACCAATCAATAAAACAGAGAACATGGATCTTGGACTTGAAGGAAAATCAGCGTTTGTCGCGGGTGCCAGTAGTGGCTTGGGATTCGCTGCTGCCGCTGCATTGGCAGCCGAAGGCTGTAATATAACTATCTGTTCTCGCGATCAGACGAGAATTAATGATGCAGCAGAGTCATTAATAAAAAATCATCATGTTGACGTAAGAAAAATTTTTCCAACAGTTTGCGATGTTACTCAGAAGTCGCAAGTCCAGCGTGCCATTCAAGAATCTGTTGAAAAATTTGGACATCTGCATATTCTACTGGCGAATGCGGGCGGGCCCAAGACTGGACTCATAGATGACTTTAGTGAACAAGACTGGAGAGATGGTATTGAGCTTAATTTGATCAGCACGATTAATCTATGTCGATACACTCTTCCACATCTGCGCAGAGCTGCACAACTGGATGGGCATGCCCGAATATTGATCCTCACCTCAATTGCGGCAAAGCAACCCATTGGTTCATTGTATCTATCGAATACATCCAGAGCCGGGGTACAGGGTTTTGCAAAAACATTGTCCGAAGAAGTCGGGAAAGATGGGATTACCGTTAACACGCTTCTACCAGGTTTCACTCGCACTGAACGATTGCAGCATTTGGTAGAATATCTGGTTGACCATGAAGGAAAAACAAAAGATGAGGTTGAGGTGGGGTGGGCATCGCAGGCTTCCCTGAAGCGTCTTGGAGAACCATGGGAATTTGCTGCTGCCGCTACATTTCTGGCCAGCAAACAGGCTGGGTTTATAACAGGTGTAGCATTGCCCATCGATGGTGGATACTCCAAACATATACTGTGAGATGAAGCCAAGAGTGTTGGTTGCAATGAGTGGCGGAGTTGATTCTTCGGTTGCTGCAGTACTTCTGCATCAGCAAGGATATGAGGTGATTGGCCTTACGATGAAAACATGGGACTACAGCAGTAGCACACCACGCCGTAGTGGTAAAGAAGTTGGATGTTGTACACTGGACTCAATGAATGATGCAAGACAAGTTGCTTTGATACACGGATTCACACATTTCATTGTGGATATCAGAGAAGAATTCGGAGATTGGGTCATTGAGCGATTTACGGACGAATATTTAGCTGGCCGAACTCCAAATCCTTGTGTTTTGTGCAATACACATATCAAGTGGGATGCATTACTACACCGGGCAGATGACTTAGGGTGTGCGTATATCGCTACCGGTCATTATGCTCGGGTTCGTGAAGAGGAAGAGCGGTTTATATTATCCTGCGGGCTGGATCTGAATAAAGACCAGAGTTATGCTTTGTGGGGGCTCCCACAGGGACATTTGGCACGTACTATTTTTCCTCTGGGCCAATATAGAAAGTCAGAGATTCGAGAACTCGCGGAAAAATTTGGACTTACCGCAATTGCTCAGAAACCAGATTCATATGAGATCTGTTTTATCCCGGATAATGACTACAGGCGTTTTTTGTCTGACCGTGTGCCTGGACTTGAACAGAGCGTGGATAATGGTCCAATCATCCTCTCGGATGGTACAGAAGTTGGCCGCCACAAAGGATATCCATTCTATACGATAGGACAGCGACATGGCCTCAATCTTGCACTGGGCTATCCGGTCTATGTCTCTGTGATTGATCCAAAATCCAATACGATTACAGTTGGTCCACGTGAAGAGCTACTAAAACAGATATTGATAGCAGATAAAATTAACCTGATCAAATATCCGGTCATCTCCGAGGAACGGCCTGCCTTGGCCAAGATTCGCTATAAAGATCCTGGTGCACCTTGTTTGGTGCGTCAAGCGAATGATTACGAACTTCAGGTATCTTTCATGAATTCGAGAAGTGCAATCACCCCAGGTCAATCTGTTGTGATCTATGAAGGAGAAGATGTACTAGCTGGCGGTTGGATTCAGCGTATTCTTTCAGAAAACAAGAATACTTCGGTAGCAGAAAGTTGATATGAGATATACCTTACTCGTCCTGGTTTACACCTTGGGAGATGGGCTTCCAGATAACTAAGGCCTCCAATATAGAGATAGAAACTAATGGCGTCACAGAAGTTATGAATCAAGAAATTCGAGGAGAAGGAACGATCGTATGGAATGAGTTTGAAGGAGGTTTTTTTGGTATTCAATCCAAAAATGGCACAAAATATTATCCTATAAAATCTCTTGATAAGGATTTGAAAGTAAATGGTACAGTTGTAAAGTTTGTACTCAAGCCTCAGACTGGAGTCGTGACCACGGTCATGTGGGGGATTCCCGTATCTGTTATTAGTATCGAAAAGATAGGGTCGTAGCAGTATTTGATGAGAGGTGTCAAACGGAAGAACCAATTTGAGAATTTAAGCGCAGGTGCCACGGATCACAATGTGACTACGGTGCCGAGATTTATCTCCCTTGCACGCTTCTCTATAAAGTTTGCAACCACGAGGTCTTGGATAGCATTTCCGACCGACTTGAAAAAAGTGATTTCAGAATCATCGGTACGGCCTTCAGCATCATTCATCAAGATCTCACCCAGTTCAGCATGAATATGGGATTCATTAAAATGTCCTTGCTGAATTGGTACGATTAGATCACCTGCCTCACAGAGACATGCTTTGCGTTGATCTACGACTACTTTAGCTCGTGCAATCACTTCGGAGGAAATTTCTGTCATATCAGGTCGATAAGATCCAATTCCGTTGATATGTGTTCCCGGAGAAAGGTGCTTGTCTGCGAAGACAGGGGTTAGTGATGTAGTTGCAGTACAAACAATGTCAGCTTCTGTCAACACATCAGCTGATTTTGCTGCCACTATTTCAAGGTTATAGCGTTTGGCTATTTGTTTCACAAATATTTTTGTGTTCTTTGGGGAGCGTCCGAAAACGAGAATTTTTTTGATTGGACGGACTGCACAAACTGCCGCCACTTGTGTGTGTGCCTGAACACCTGTACCGAAAATTGCCAAGACAGATGACTTAGGGCGAGATAGAAGATCAGTCGCTAATCCTGCACCTGCACCGGTGCGCAGAGATGTGATAAATTCCCCGTCCATCAGGGCAAGGGGAATACCTGTTTGCGCATCATGAAGAGTTACAATTGCGTGTATGAATGGAAGACCATTTGCAGGGTTAGTTGGGTTTACTGTCACCGATTTTAGTCCAACTTGGTCATGATTCTTAGAGTAAACAGGCATAAATAATGCTCGACCACCATGCTCTTCAATGGACATGTTCACCCGCACGGGTACATCTGCGTGTCCAGAGGATAACGTGATAAATCCGTCCCTCATAAGTTGAATTGCTTCTTTCATAGATATGACAGAAGCAATCTCTTTTCTTGACAATATTCGAAGCCCGGGCATATGAGTTATCGAAGCAGGAAACCGTCCCGGAACGGATCTTGTGGGTTCAAGATGAATGTATGCTGGCCAGTTATAAATGCTTGGCCCTCAACTTCCGGGATGATGGCATTGTATGGCCCAAATGAGCATTCTTGAGTGACAGTTCCTGTAAAGGAACTATTGATGATGCTTTCAATTCGGATACTCTCCCTCAGTTTCAGGAATCCCTTTGCATGTAGCAGTGCAAGTCGCCCACTAACGCCGGTTCCGGTGGGGCTTCGGTCAACTTCACCATCTGCAAATACACATACATGACGACTATGAGCATCATCAGATTCTGCAGGGCCAACGAAGATCGTTCCATACAGGAAGCCGAGGTCAGGTTCGTAAGGATGGATAATGTTGCTACTGGCGGTGATAGATTTTTTGATCAGTTTCCCCATGCGAATCAACGCACTATAATGATCTGGACCCGTTGTTAAATCAATTTCACCGGCGTCTACATAAGCGTAGTATGCGCCCCCATATCCGATATCGTATTGAATTCGCCCTATGTCAGGCACATTGACAGATTGGTCAATGGCATGCGCATAAGAAGGAACATTTTTGAAACGAACCGAGCGGACAGAATCATTTTCAATTCGTGCCCATGCAGTAACAAGGCCTGCCGGGGTATCAATCACTATTTGCGTTTCCGGGGATGATTTCGGGAGCATTCCTGTTTCTAATACCACTGTGGTCACAGCAATTATTCCGTGGCCACACATTGTACTATATCCTTCGTTGTGCAGGAAGAGCACGCCAAAATGCGCATCCTCACTCACTGGTTCCGTAATCAAGCACCCATACATATCTGCATGTCCACGAGGTTCCCACATCAGCGCTGTGCGGAACGCATCATATTTTGTCTCAAGCTCTTGGCGGCGAGCCAATATTGTATGTCCAGACGGTTGCGGATAGCCAGCGAGAATTACACGCAGAGGCTCCCCTTCTGTATGCGAATCAATGCACTTGATGATATGAGATCCCTTTGGAAACCAGTTTTGGGAAAAGTCAAAATCAAGTTTTGTTGAATTCGAGGGATGGTTTAATCTTAGCACTTACTGATTAGAATCTTAGCACCATAGAGGGCTGGTGTGGAGGAATTCGTAGCGATCGAAACGGGGAATTATTATCTGATTAAGGAGAGCATTGTGGGCAAGAAAGTCGGAGGACTGAAGCAAAGTCATATCTCATACGACCATACATACAATATCAAATGGAGCCAACGGCCGGACTTGAACCGGCGACCTGCTCATTACGAGTGAGCTGCTCTACCAGCTGAGCTACGTTGGCGAATCTTGGTTTCACGCACAGTTCACATACTGGTTTCTGAATTTATACTACTTGTTCCGGAAGGCCCCCGAGAGTTACGCGCCGTTCATAATAGGGGAATTTTGAGGTGCGTTGCCGGCATAAGGCGGATGCTATGTCTTCTATAAAATTCCTGATTTGACCGGAAAAACCAACAAATTTATTCTACGTTGAGCTCAATGAATGACCCATATGTGTGTAGTTTGGGTCATCATATCTTCCATGGGTATATGAGTAAAGTGAGGTAAATTGACAGGGTCAATATCTCCGCATATTTATTTTCGTGAGTATTCGGTATAGTTCCAATTCAACAATCATCTGGAAATGGTTAAATTTATGCGATTGACCAGCGAGGATGAATTTCTTGCCAATTCTCAAAATGACTGATTCATTCCATTGATGAGTTCAACAAAAAAATCTGATTTTGAAGAACTATTGGAAATAGTTCGTAAGGTTTGTGATCTTCGAGCTGCCGCATCAATGCTGGAATGGGATCAGGAAACATATATGCCCAGAGGAGCAGGGGAAGCTCGTGCTCGCCAGCTGTCTACGCTCTACTCAACATCACATGAAATCTTTATTCGAGACCGTACGGGTGAACTGATCGAGCGTCTGCGCGGAGAAGAATGTGATCCTATGGGATTCCAAGAGAGTCTTGTTCGTGTGACAGAGCGTGACTTTTCACGTGCATGTAAGCTCTCACCGGAGATGGTTGGAAAAATTGCCGAAACGACATCCAACGCCAAAGCTGCATGGGTGGAAGCCTTCAACGAGAATGATTTCGGGAAATTTTCAGGCGATCTGAGTAAGGTCATCGGGCTTTGTATTGAGAAAGCCGAGGCGATAGGTTATTCTGAACACCCTTATGATGCACTTCTGGATGAATACGAACCAGGTGCTACTTCGGGCCAGATCTCGAGAGTTTTCGATGATTTACGAGCATCATTGGTTCCAATTGTGCAGGCAATTGAATATGCCCCGCAACCAGTACATGATTTTCTTCAGCTTTCGTACGATTCAGATATCCAATGGGATTTTGGTATGGAGGTTTTACGTGATATTGGATTTGATTTCAGAAGGGGGCGCCAAGATATTTCCACACATCCTTTCAGCACTGCATTTTCCACAAATGATGTACGCATTACGACACGTATTCATGATCGACATGTAGTATCTGGCCTGTTCAGTTCCTTGCATGAGGCAGGGCATGGAATGTATGAACAGGGGATTAATCCAATGCTTGAGGGTACTTTTTTGGCGCAAGGAACCTCATTAGGGATTCATGAGTCGCAGTCGAGGCTATGGGAAAACCAAGTAGGTAGAAGCAAGGCATTCTGGACCTGTTACTACCGTGACTTACAACAGCGTTTCAAGAAGCAGCTAGGTGAAATTTCACGAGAAAAATTCTATCAGGCAATTAACTGTGTTGCTGCCTCGCCAGTTCGTGTAGACGCGGATGAAGTCACCTACAATCTGCACATCATGCTCCGTTTTGAGCTTGAGATGATGCTCATAGATGAAGAAATATCTGTACATGAATTACCAGAGCTTTGGACTGACAGGATGAGAAAATATCTGGGGGTTCAGCCAGAAAACGATACAAAAGGTGTTTTGCAGGATATACACTGGGCACTGGGTGCAATTGGGTATTTTCCCACCTATACACTCGGAAACCTGATGTCTGCCCAGATATTTTCTTGTGCCAAAACAGCATTAATAGACCTAGATGACCAAATTGCACGGGGAGAATTTGCGCCTCTCCGTGATTGGTTACAAACCAATGTCTATCATTGGGGGCGTATGCTATCTGCCACTGAAATTATTGAGTGGCTGACAAAGGGGCCCATCAGTGCGGATCCATGGTTGCATTATATACGCCAAAAGTATAGTGCAATTTATGGAGATCTGCCTTAAGTTACGGTCGAGATATCCAGTCACTAGCTCATCAAATCTAATGGATTCTAATTCAAGTAAGCAGTCGCGTTCTCCTGAATTTTCAATTGAGTATTATGCGGAGAATGCTCATCTTCGTCAAAGAGATAAAGACACCATAGAAGCTCGCATCCATAAGCTGACTCGTGGGCACCGGGATATCTCGGGGGCATCGGTTGCCATAGAATGCGTGAGCGGAGCCAATAAGCGAGCAGAATACAAAGCCAGATTGGTTGTCTACTGCAGGCCAGCAAATATCGCTGCCTCTTGTACACACGACTCCGTTCAAATAGCTGTTAGTGAAGCCCTTGAAGCTATTGAGAGGCAAATTCGTGAACAACGTGAGCGTACGCGTGCGCGCCATCGAGTGGCTCGTAGTATGTAAAATCAGATTCAGCAATTCTCATATCGAGAGCAACTTGATTACTTTGATCTGCTATCGTCTTACGAAGCATTGCCAAATTTTCCGAGATATCCTGAAGTAGCTACCTGTCAACTTGGTACTTCTGCAGATCACCTTTTACTCCAAAACAGGAATTCAAGAGAAACGGTCATTCATATCATGCAAAGCATCTCTTGAATATTTGTGCATAGAAACGATATGGAGTATATTTTCGTTGGATTGCCCTTTAATCTCTGATTGTATGCAAAGCTTACGGGAAAAGTGGTCACCTGAATCTTGGCGGAAAAAGAATGCCGTTCAGCAGGTAGTCTATACGGACAAGGAGCATCTTACAGCCGTTCTCAGTCAGCTGCAGCAACATCCTCCTTTGGTTACTTCTTGGGAAATTGAAGCTCTTCGAAAGAAGCTTGCTGAAGCTGCTACTGGCCGCAGATTTTTGCTCCAGGGAGGAGATTGTGCAGAAAGCTTTGATGATTGTAAGGTAGAATTCATCAAGAATCGCTTAAAGATTCTACTCCAGATGAGTGTGATTCTGATCTATGGCATGCGGATGCCAATCATACGAGTCGGGCGCTTTGCTGGCCAATATGCAAAGCCCCGAAGTGCTTCGCATGAAACTCGCAATGGGATCTCACTTCCTTCGTATCGTGGAGACAATATCAATGCCCCTGAATTCACGCCAGAGGCTCGAGAACCTGATCCTCAGCGGTTGCTACATGCATATTATTGCTCGGCAATTCAACTGAATCTGGTTCGAGCACTTGGAGATGCCGGTTTTGCAGATCTTCATAACGCTGACAAATGGAATCTGAATTTTGCTGGACAGGCACCGTACATTCAGACTTATCAAGGGATTATCGGCAAGATTTATAGAGCCTTGGATTTTGCCAAAACAGTTTCCGATCATCCGATCGGTGGATTAGGTCGGGTAACATTTTATTCCAGCCATGAGGCGCTCCACCTGCCTTATGAAGAAGCATTTACAAGAGAGGTTATCCATGCGAATGCGGTGTATAATCTGTCTACTCATATGCCCTGGATAGGAAAGCGAACCTTGTTTGAAGACAGCGCCCATGTAGAATATATGCGAGGAATACGTAATCCAATAGGGATAAAAATTGGCCATGACATGGCGCCTAGTGATCTCAAAGGATTGATACGCCATCTGAATCCACTGAATGATCCTGGTCGACTAACCATCATAACACGAATGGGAGCTACAAAGGTTGAAGATGTTTTACCGCAACTGATTGATACCGTGAAACGCTCAGGATTAAATGTACTGTGGTGCTGCGATCCAATGCATGGAAATACGGAAACGGCATCCAGTGGTATAAAGACTCGAAAGTTCGGCAATATTCTTGCCGAACTAGAGGCGGTAATTGATATGCATGCCAGAATGAAAACCGTTTTAGGTGGAGTTCATTTTGAATTGACAGGAGAAGATGTAACCGAATGTGTCGGAGGCGCAAGCGGGATACGGGAAGAAGATCTGAACCGCCGATATCATTCCACTGTCGATCCCCGTTTGAATGTGAGCCAGTCGCTTGAAATGGCACTCAAGATTGCTCAGAGATACCAGAATATGGAAACGTCTAAATGATCTCAGTGTGACTGGTATCATGCATGTATGGATCAGTTTCGACTCATACAAGGCCATCAAATTCTGATTTGCAGGGATTGTATCGGGATGTGGCGTGGCGATAGATGAGATAGGATGTGGATTTACCTGAAGAGTTAGCGCTAGCGATCAAGTTTTATTCAAAAACTGTTTCCGCTTAAAGAGGGACAGCATTGAAACCGAAGCAAGAGGCGCCAACAATGTTGATGCAATGAGGCCAGCTGTGACTGTGACGGCCAGACCGCCCCAAAAATCATCGGCATTTGGGAAAACTAATAAAGGTAACATCGCTGCGCAACTGGTTAGAGTAGTGGTCCACATCGGGCGTAACCTTTCGCGGACCGCCAGTCGTGCCAAGATTGAAGGTTTACCATAAGGGCGAAGGCGCTGCAATTGCCTGAACCGATCGGTTAATAAGATGCTATCGTTAACAGCAATACCAATCAGAAGCACCACCCCGATAAACGCACCCTCAACGAAACTAATGTTTGTGAAGAGAAAGCCAAGACAGACACCAACAGCGGCGAGAGGGACACTAAGCATTACTACGAAGGGAAGGCGCCAGGATTCAAATACCGAGGCCGTTACCAGGAATACGAGTAAGAGCGTTGCCCCAAAAATCCAGCCAAAAGCCCGCTTCGTTTCTTCGGTAAAAAACCAATCGTTCCCGTCTTCAATCCTGTACCCCGGTGGTACAGGAAAGGCATCAAGCGCAGCCTCCATAAACTTTCGCCGCATCTGAAACGGTCCGCGATAATCTACGGACAGGTGTCGCACATATTGTTGATTTTCACGCTCAATTTCCGCCGCCATTTGAATGATTTTATAGTCTGCAACCCCTGTGAGTCGAAGCATGGAACTGTCCCCAACAATTAAGGGGCGCTCTATAATCCGATCAATATCAAGTTCATCCGCTCGATCAACGATCAGGCGAATCGGGACTCGGGAATCACCTGCGATGTCTGCCCGCCAGAGGGGGCGGGTTGTCTCGAAGTATGGCCTCATTCGATAATTAATCCAGGCTGCACTTGCCCCTGTTCTGGCAGTAGCATCTGCAGTCCAATTGAACTGGATTACCTGTCGGGCCTGGCTGCGAATCCATGAGCTTCGTGTTGCATTCAGGTCAACCCCCTGAACACGGCGGCTTCTGCGTTTGACAAATTCCTCAAATTGATGAGCCAGCGCATCCAGATCTTCGTAGTTGGGGCCAAACAGGCGAACGCTTGCCCCACCCATTCCTCCACCGCCTCCACTGTAGTACCCGGTTTGCGGAATAATCTCTCCCACAGAAACGGCCATTCCGCCCAGTAGAATTGCTCGACCAACTAGTCTTCGCTGAAGGATATAGGGGCCGGGGGTTGCCAGGGAGCCTTTCTTAAATTCAATATTCAGGAAGGCATAATCTTCGGTAATACGCACATCTGTTTGATAAACACTTTCTTCGGCTAATCCCATTCGTTCAAAATTCGCTATGAGCGAATCGCTGCGTTCAATCGTATTTCCTTTGGGAAAACGTAAGCTGACATAGATGCTTCTTCGTTCGGGGTATCCCCATGGCTTATAAAACGATACATTTCTGAAGAAGGGTCTAAGTATTCCACCCAACATTGGGTCAAGAGTCCCTCTGGTATCCTGAATGAATGAACTGCCCAGTGTAGAGTTGTAAATATTTGCAAAACGCCCTTTGATCTCGTTTGACCACCCTAAACGAGGCTCGCTAATTTCTGTGGGGAGCTTCCAGAAAGGTGTTCCCAGTACTAAAATCAATGCCGTAAGAGTAATTTTGGGAAAACGAGCAACCACGGAGTAGGGAGTGGCAACCGCCCTTCGGAGCCATTTCCACTCCGGCTTTTCGACGTGTGAGGGTAAAAATCGTACGACGACAGGCACAAAGGTAATCGCGCTGATTAACGAAATAAGAAGCGTGAGGCTCACAAGAACACCAAACGGCAAAAACAAATCCCGTAAGTCCCCGCTCAAATAAACCAGAGGAAGCATGACGGCCATGGTGCTTAATGTTCCGGCCAGAAGCGGTAGCCAAACTGCTTTTAACGCCTCTTGGGTTCGGACGATATGTAGCTCAAGCCCTTTCACTCCACGTGCGAGAAATTTTTGTTGTTGTAGAAGGAGTTGCTCAACCACCACTACGCTGTTATCAATGAGTAGGCCAAAAACAAGAACTAGCCCAGCGAGTGTGATGATGTTCAGAGAAAGGTCAAAGAGTTTGAAAAGAGCAAGGGAAGGCGCAAGAGCTACAACTACACTGAATAAAACAATCACCGTGGCTCGTATACTTTTGAGCATAAAGAGCAATACGAGTGTAACCAGAATCAACCCAATTCCACCACGTAGGGTAAGATCATCAAGTAATTCTCTGACGTTTTCGGTGCGGTCAACTACAACAAGTAGTCGTCCTCCCTCCGGTAGAGATTCCCGAAGATCCTCAATCCGTTCGTGAACAGTTTTCGCCACATCAATGATATGAGAGCCGCGAGTACGTTCCAAATCCAGAGCGACGGCATTGAATCCGTCAATCCGTCGAATACTATGGCGGGGGGCAGGCCCCAGCTCCAGTTTGGCAATCTGGTCAAGGCGAATGGGTAGTTTATCCGGATTACTCTGGCTGACAATAATAGAGGATAGGCGATTTAGATCAAGCTCGGGCTTATTGATCATCAGATAAGCTCTTCCGCGAGCATCCATTCGGCCAAAAGCATGATCACGCAATGCAGAAGTGATCTCGCTCATCACTTGTGAGTAGTCAATGCCGTAGGCATCCAGGCGATCCGGTTTCAGCGAAATCAGTAATTCTCGCTCACTGCCACCAGTGACTTCGACCAAGTCAATACCAGGGAGACTTTCGAACTTGGGTTTTAGGAGTTCATCCGCCGTTTTTCTCAGTTCATCAGGACTGTAAGGGCCAATAAACCTCAAGGTCATGAATCCTTGTACATCACGGAAAACTTCAGGAATTTGTTTAGTCAGACGGGGAGAAACATCTTCGGGTAGCTGATTTCTGAGTAGTGTCAGATTCTCCCCGATCTGGGTACTGAAAGTGCTCAGATCAATTTCCGGATCAACTTGAATTTGTATGTGTGAACGACCTTCCGATGAAAGACTGTTGATTTCAGCAATGCCGGGAACGGACTGAATCTCACGCTCAATAGGGGCAGTCACATACCGCTCAACTTGTCTGGGAGATGCCCCCGGCCAGTTCGCAGAAATACTTATACGGGGTAGTTCAGAGTTCGGAGAATATTCAATGGGGATGTCCAGGGCTGCCCAGATTCCGGCGAGAACAATAGCAGTGCACCAAGAAATTACAGCAATGGGTCTTTTCAGAAGTCCAGCCGTTCCTTTACTGAGCATAGAGAGTGGGGCAGTTTTTGATTTCGACAAAACGAATCATAGGGGTTAGGGTTCCGGAGGCTTATCGAAGGAGGGATATTCCTAAGCGATCTGAACCAGAATATCTTGGAAATATGAATTTCCAAGCAACTGTGTGATGAAGACAGAAGGATCTGAAATACAATGATCGCAACTAATTTTGAAAACTTTCCGCAGTACAAGGATGCTATAATCACAACAAAATCCGCAATCAATGAAATATGTTGATCTTCACTCAATATGCATTTTTTCTGCTCTGTGTATTTTCGGTACAGTACATGCTCAATTGACATTCTCCACTTTCGAGTTTACCGAAATATTTACAATTGGAGATGGGGCAGGTGAGGACAACATCCTGATTGAGAATCATGAATTCTCAGATATAGCTGTGAATAGCATGAATCAGATATTCATTGGCGGATATTCCAAGATACCAGTGATGGCTTTTTCAAGTGAGGGGCGCTTTATCGGCTATGTAGGAAGAGAGGGAGAAGGCCCCGGTGAATTTGAAGACAGTGGAAGTTTAATCATTGGGCCGGGGGATTTCATTTACGTATATGATACAACCATTGATCATCTAGTGATATTTGAGCCCGAAAACTTCCGCTACGCTTACAGCATGAATACGATTGACAGGTATTTAAGCGCTTCTAGTCCGAATCAGTTAGTCGATGTCACCGAGAGAGGGTATCTTTTTATACTCAGCACTCCATGATAGCCCCGGGGGATGAACCGGGCATAGAACCTGATGAGCAAAGATATCATGTACTCAACTTGTTGGATCGTCACAGTTCCATAATCAAAGCTTCTTTAGCAAAACTGCCTAGCCTCAAGATGGCTGTGGCCACAACCTCCAACTCTATCAGAGTAATGCCACTTCCTTTTGGCAAAGATTCGTTTTTGGCCATAAAAATGATCTGCTGTATGCTGGATGGAATGAATTTATTGAAATTTTGGTGCTTTCAGAAACTGGTGAAGTGATACGAACTGTTAAGAGGCCACACGAAGCTGTGCCTGTTACGCGCAAAAAGATCTAGACTGTCATATCCGAGAGGAACTGATCTAGGAAAGATCGCAGGGCAATTCTCGATCTAAAACCTGATACCAAACCTACTATGATGCACTGATCGTTGATGATAAGGGATATGCCTGGATCAGGGAATATCTCGACGCCGAGTTTGCGAAATGGCTGATTCTTGACTCGAACAGCAATCTTGTTGATGAACTGGAGTTACCTGCGAATCTGCTTCTGAAGTTAATCAAATCGAAACGTGCCTATGCGAGTATCAATTCCGAGACACAAGAGCCATATCTTACCGTATATTCCATCACGGGTAACGGCTTAAAATAGGTCAGAAGAGTATAGAATGGCACAATTCTTGCCAGTGAAACTTGTCATGACCTGATCATCTTTATGAGTGAATGGCTGGCCGTAATGGCATAGCATGACTTCTGTGGTATTGGCATTACTTGTCAGCATGACTGAAAAAGTGATTTCGTATAAAAATCCGATATTTTTGATCAAGTTTTATGAACCAAGCCAGCGTAGTCAAGTAAAGATGACATGGGGAAATGGTGTGGAGGATTGCTTTCTGATTTAGATCTATGCCGAATAAATCACGTTCATCTTCGCGCAAAGTCAAGCCATGGCACATTTTCGGTGTCGTATTGGCATTGGCTTCGGCGGGTCTTGTAGTGTATGGTATATGGCCTGCCATAGTTGGGGAGGGGGAAGATGGAGACAGAGCTGTAACCGAAGAACCTGAAGCTGCCCGTGCTCCCGTTGAGGTATTGGTTTTGGAGCGCGGAGAGTTCCCGCTTCGTGCGGAGGCAACCGGACACCTTGCGCCTTGGCGACAATCAAAAATCAGTGCAGAGATTAGTGGACTGATTCTCGAACGGCCAATAGAAGAAGGGCAGCGCGTGCAGGCTGGGCAGGTTCTATTACGTCTGGATGACCGTGAATCCGAAATCCTTTTGGCCGAAGCCGAGGCCGCTCTTCTTCAGGCACGGGCAGATTATGCTGTCCAGCTCAGCAATGCCGGAGAATTAGCCACAATGGATACGACTCAACTTGCCGAAGCCAGAAAACAATTGAAACATGCCGAAATGGCATTCTCCGAGGGAACGATTACAGAGCCGGAGTTGAATCGTGCTAAGAGATACTTTGAAGCAATAGATGTATTGGTTGGGAATCGTCGCGGAGATGTAGCCGCTGTGGCTACGAATCTGACTCAGCGGGAACAACAGGTAGAAAAGGCGCGCTTGCAATTGGAGCGTACAAAAGTTGTTGCCCCGTTCAGTGGCCGAATCGCAGATCTTCAGGTGGAGAAAGGGCAACATGTAGGAGGTGGAACTCATCTTCTTACCCTGCTTGACGATAATCGTATGAAGGTATCCGTAGATGTTTTAGAGGGCGACTTGGTGCATATAACCCCTGGTGTCAGCGCGAATGTTGTCGTTCCAAGTTACAGTGATGAAGTTTTTCAAGGTTATGTGCATGCAGTAAATCCTTTGATAGATCCAAAGACAGGCTCTGGGCGCATTACCGTAGCTCTGCGAAATCCAGGTGGACGACTTGTTTCAGGTCTGTATGCAGATGTGGCCTTAGAGACCAATCGCTTACAGGATCGAATAGTAGCTCCCTCGGAGGCAGTGATTGTTCGGCAGGGCAGGGATGTTGTTTTTCTGGTAAAGGGAGGTCGGTCGTACTGGATGTATGTGATCGTGGGTGAACGATCAGGAAATTTCACGGAGATCATTCGCGGAGATCCTCCTAGTATCGTAGAGCCGGGAGACTCTTTGATCGTTACGGGAAACTATGCACTGGCGCATGATGTCCCCGTCGACATTACAGGGATAGTTGAATTGGGGGTTCAGTGAGGTTCAACCGATCCGTCTATTCTGACCGGGTATGAAATCCTTTATTTCTTCTTGCCTGAATCGTCCGGTTGCTGTCACTGCCTTTTATATCTTGGCTATGGTATTGGCTGTCGTTGCCTATGTGCGGCTGCCAGTAGCCCTTCTTCCTGATTTGCGATATCCCGGACTGGTCGTATGGACTAGCTACCCCGATGTGCCGCCAGACAGAGTAGAACGGGCCGTGACAGAGCGGATTGAACAGGCCGTTGCTGGAACTGCAGGATTGACACGAATTACGTCCCGTACACTGCTTGGCGGTAGTCTTGTCCATATGCAATTCGGCTGGAATTCAGATTTGGATCTGGCGCTGCTGGATGTAAGGGAGAACTTGGATCGACTGGGAGATCTATTCCCGAGAGAAGCTTCTAGGCCGGCTGTACTTCATCTTGATCCAGGGGATCGCCCAATCATGGTGATTGCGCTCCGATCTAGGGATGATTTAGTCGGTGAAAATACCCCCGAGGATCTGGTAGAACTCAAGCGCAGGGGACGTGATTTGATTGCTCGACGCCTAGAGCAGCTTGGCGATGTCGCACGCGTTCAGGTTACGGGTGGGTTTGATCGGAGGATTGAGGTTGAGATTGATCCAGATCAGAAACTCGCATATGGAATTGGTTTGAGGCAGATTGCGAGTCAGCTTGAAGGATCCAATGTAGCACTGCAAGGTGGGGTCATTCGTCGTGGCCCGTTTCGATATCCGGTTGAAATTAGTGGCGAGTTCAAGGATACCGAGGATATTGCAGAAACGATTATTTCTACACGAAATAATATCCCGATCCGATTGCGGGATATTGCAAAGGTGCGGGATGGAGTTGCCGATCGGCGTGGAATGGTTCGACTGGATGGAGCTGAAACACTTCTACTCCTGGTTGAGCGGAAAGCAGATGCGAATGTAGTTCGAGCAGTTGAAGAAATTCGCATGGTTCTGGCCGAATTAGAGGAAGAGTATGAACAGATTTCGCTGGAGGTGATCGTGGACGAGAGTGAATTCATCAAAGGAGCAATAGGAGGTGTGACTCAAGCTGTGCTTCTTGGAGGGATTCTGGCAATTTTCGTTTTGTTTACCTTCTTGAGACGTTTAAGAGCCCTTTTGGCTGCTGCTGTCGCTGTGCCGTTATCATTGGGTGTTACTCTTGTGTTTTTTGAACCACTGGATGTAACCTTCAACATGATTTCGCTCAGCGGTTTGGCATTAGGGGCCGGGATGTTGGTTGACAATGCCATTGTTGTGATTGAGAATATTTCTCGACTACGTGAGCAGGGACAGTCTTTGCTACAGGCTGCACGCAACGGTGCATCAGAAGTAGCCGGCGCCATCACTGCGAGTACGCTAACTACTATTGCAGTTTTTTTGCCGATCACACTTGTAGAAGGGCTTGCAGGTCGACTCTTCAGAGATCAATCTTTGGCGGTTGTTTGTTCTCTATTGGCATCGTTGCTTGTAGCATTGACGGTTGTTCCTCTGATTGTTTCGCGAGGCAAATCGTCCTCTGCTTCAACTCTACATCAATCTGCCACAGGATCAAGGTGGCTGGCACGTTATGAGCGAGCCCTTTCTTGGAGTTTGGATCATCGCTGGGCGGTGATGATGTTTTGTACTCTTTTGCTAATGGGAGCTGGATTATTGATTATAAACCTGCCTCGTGAAGTGATTCCCAAAACAGAGCAGGGGCGTGTTGATGTACGGATCACATTGCCTACGGATGCAGATCTTAGCATGGTTGCAGCACGCGCCGGAGATATTGAGACACAGGCTAGATTCAGAGGTTGGGCTGAAAGAGTGCTGGCAGATCTCGGCGAGCGTGACCAAGCTCGCCTTGACCTAGATCCACGTCCACCTTATGAGGGAGATATTACGTTATTATTGCCGTCAGGTCAGCGCGCGGACGAAACTCTTCTGAATTTACAATCTCTGAACTTGCCAAATGATGTTTCCATCAAGGCACAGCGTGTCGAAACCCAGCTTGAGCAACTGTTGACCGTGAGTGATGCGGATCTACTCATTGATTTGGTTAGTGAGGATCGGCGTGATGCAGAAGTAGTTGTAGATCGTGTACAGCAACTGCTGGAAACTCGCCCCGAATTGGCCAACGTACGTAGAACGGATGCAGCCTCGGTTCCGACATACCAGTTGACATTCAATCGAGGTGTAATGAATCGTTATGGTGTAGACGCCAGAACTCTTACCTCGTATATCGAGGCGGGTGCAAGAGGAAGTATTGCCACTACACTCAAAACCGTCAATGAAGAGGTCCCCATTGTTATTCGATCCCGCTACATTGACTCAATTGAACGATTATTGTCAGAGCAAATTCCTGTGCGTGAGGGACTCATGCCCCTCGGTGCTTTCGTTACGGCAGAGTCTATACCTCTCCCTGCTGCCCTCGTACGAGTAGGGCAGGCTTCTGTTGTCAGGCTAACCGCCGATATTGGACAGGGATATGATCTTGCGCTATCTATCAGGGCAGTAAATGAGGTCACAGAAAAAGTACTCCCGGTTACAGTACGGAGCCGTGTGGGTGGCTCGGTTGAAGTGTTCCAGCAAAGCCTGATTGGTGTTGCCTGGAGTCTTGTGCTGAGTTTATTACTCGTATATCTGATCTTGGCAGCTCAATTCGAAAATCTTCTTCAACCATTGATTATCCTGATATCCGTACCTCTGGCAGGTGCAGGGGTCGCTTTTGTTCTTGGGATCACAGGCCAGTCTATCAATCTGATGAGCCTTATGGGCACAGTTGTACTTGTCGGGATTGTTGTCAATGACGCGATTATCAAGACAGATTTTATTAATCAGCGTCGTGCGGCAGGAATGTCAATTCGTGAGGCGATTCTTGCAGCAGGGCATGATCGTGTGCGGCCGATTCTCATGACGACCATTACAACCGTATTGGGATTATTACCTCTGGCGTTGGGATTTGGTCAAGGAGCCGAGCTACGTGCACCCCTGGCAATTGCTATCGTCGGTGGTTTGACCAGTGCATCCCTGTTGACACTTTTTATTGTTCCAGTCTTGTATAGCATTGTTTCTCGCATGAAATGAGCCATACTGTTACATCGGCAGAGATTGATGAATCTATTAAAACTTCGATATACATCCAAGTGAATTAACAGACGAAGCACTAGACACAGGTTGTCTTAATTCGCAAATTGTTGCGATACGGTTATTCTACTATGGTATCCTATGTACATTCCCCCCTCTTTCCCTTGTATTCTCTTGCTTTTTCTGGTTTCAATTATTCATGCATAAACCATTGACCAGATTCTCCAAGCCGCAGAACATCTGAAACTAATACCCTCCAGTAAGTAAGACTCGAAACAAGGTATCGTAGATGTTGAGAAATTGTATCTATAGCAGTAGTAGCCCGTGGATAAAACCTGTTACAAAAATAGGGAAGCTTAATTAGCCAGAAAAATCCCCATTCTTATCCCAGAATGCTTGAAAATAGCCGTCTACAGTACATTTTTTCTATCAAAAATCAATACCAAAAACTGCTACCCAATTTTTTTGGACTTTGTCTGCGGGTTGCTATTCTCCCATGATACGACTACACCATAAGGCCGCAAGATTAATTCGTATTAATTGGGTTGAATCGAAAAATCGTGAAGCTAAGTTGTTATTTCATCAACTCTTTAGGCCGAGTGAGGTTTTTTCCGTAAATCCATGAAAACGGAAAATCAACAAAAAAAGAAGTTTGACTATCAAAAGAATCGTTTATACCGCTTTAATTTGAAGTTATTGTCACCAAAAAGGATAACATGATCAAGGTACAACATTATATTGCGGGGACATGGCAATCGTCGGATACAGGAATAATGCTTCCTGGTGTCAATCCTGCCACCGGAGAAACCATAAGCAGTATTCCGATGGCTTCGCGTGTAGAAGTCGATCAAATCGTACGAAAGGGGCAGGATGCTTTTGTTCAATGGCGACGCACCCCCGTAACCGAGCGAATCCGATATCTGTTTGCATATCGTGAGAAGCTTGAGCATCATTTTGAAGATATCGCTCGATGCATGACGGAGGAATGCGGAAAAACTCTTTCCGAAAGCAGAGGAGAACTTCGCCGAGGAATAGAGAATGTTGAATTTGCATGTGGCGCTCCAAGCTTAATGCAGGGCTATAATAATGAAGATGTTGCGAGCGGCATTGATGAGCATATTATTCGTCAACCGCTCGGTGTGGTAGTTGCAATCACTCCATTTAATTTTCCGGGGATGATTCCCCTGTGGTTTCTACCATGTGCCATCGCAACTGGAAATTGTTTCATCCTAAAGCCGAGCGAAAAAGTGCCACAAACCGCAAGTTGGCTGATTCGACTGTTAGATGAGGTAGGGATACCAGCAGGCGTCGTACAAATGATTAATGGAGGCAGAGAAGTCGTAGATGCATTGATTGAACATTCAGGAACACAGGCAATCAGCTTCGTAGGATCTACCCCAATTGCTCGATATGTTTATGCAAAAGCCGCCGAAAATGGAAAGCGTGTACAATGTCAGGGAGGTGCCAATAATGTAGTTGTGGTTATGGATGACGCAGAAATGGAAGTGACTTCAGAAATCATCGCGGAGTCGGCATATGGCTGTGCCGGTCAACGATGTCTTGCAAACAGCCTGGCTGTAACCGTAGGTGGAGCACGAAAAATGTTTACTGAGGCGATCGTGGAGGCCTCCCGTACACGCAAGGTTGGATATGGGTTGGATGAGGCCTCAGAAATGGGCCCCATGATTACACCCGAAAGCCGATCTAATATTGAACAGTTTATAGGGGCAAGCGAGAAAGAAGGTGCACGGATTCTAGTTGACGGTCGGGGGAAGGTTGTTGATGGTTTTCAGAAGGGAAACTGGCTTTTTCCTACTTTAATAGATGGGGTAGATCCTGCCAGTAAGCTTGTCAGAACGGAGGCTTTTGGACCGGTATTTGGGTTAATACATACCGATAATCTAGATCAAGCGATCAAATTCATAAATTCCCAGCCTTATGGCAATATGGCCTGCTTATTTACCAAAAATGGCGCAGCAGCTAGAAAATTTAGATACGAAGTTGAAGCTGGCAATATTGGAATCAATTTGGGGATCGCCGTCCCAATGGCCTTTTATCCATTCGGAGGATATAAGGACAGCTTCTTTGGAACACTTCATGCAGAGGGAAAGCATGGGTTTGAATTCTATACGCAAACCAAGCTCATCGTAGAGCGCTGGTCAAACAATTGACCTTAAAATTCAACTAATCAATCACGGAAACTGATATGTTCAAGGATTGGCAAATAGAGAAACAGCTCACGGATCGAGGCTGGCGGGGAAGGGAACTACTGGTTACACTAAGCAAGGACCTATTGATTCTTATAGTAGTAGCCGGATGCATGCATATCAATACCACAGCAAAAGCTCAAACTGGTGAGCTGTTCAAGGATTTGGAATTTCGCTATATCGGGCCATCGCGTGGAGGAAGAGTAACAACCGTGACTGGGCATAGGAATACTCCGGATACCTTTTATATGGGGGCAACCGGTGGAGGAGTCTGGAAGACAGATAATTATGGAGCAGATTGGAAAAACCTTTCGGATGGATATTTTGAAACGGGGTCCATTGGATCGATAGATGTGGCAGACAGTAACCCTGAAATCATCTACGTAGGTACGGGTTCAGATGGAATTCGCAGTAATGTGATTATTGGTCGAGGCATGTACAAATCTATCGATGGAGGTGAGTCATGGGAACATATAGGTCTTAAGGATGCCGGCCAGATTGGATCGGTTCTCGTTCATCCAACAAATCCTCAGGTTGTCTATGCCGCAGCTCTTGGGAATCCATTCAGGCCCAATCCGCAACGTGGAGTCTTCAAATCGATTGACGGTGGCGCAACTTGGGAGCATGTATTATTTGTTTCAGAGAAAACAGGAGCCGTAGACATTGAACTTGCCCCGGGAAACCCGGATATTGTCTATGCTGCACTGTGGCGTGCCGAACGTAAACCGTGGACAATAATCAGCGGAGATGATGGCTCTGAAAATGGTATCTATGTTTCTCGTGATGCTGGAAAAACTTGGTCTCGCAGTACAGACGGATTACCGCAGGGGCTAATCGGTAAAATTGATTTTGCAGTTAGCCCTGCTGACCCCAGTCGAGTGTATGCACTGGTAGAAGCAATCCCCGAAGAGGAAGGGCTCTATCGTTCGAATGATATGGGGACTACATGGCATGTAGTCAGTACTGAAGATTATCTAATGACTCGCCCGTTCTATTATACCAATGTAGATGCGGATCCTACCAATGCAGATGTGGTCTGGGTGAATAACTTGGGGCTCTGGAGATCAGAAAATGCAGGAAGAGAATGGGTGAGAGTAGGGACACCACATGGAGATAATCATGATATGTGGATTAACCCCGACAACCCACTGATCATTGTGCAATCAAACGATGGCGGGGCAAACGTTACTCGTGATGGTGGAAAGACGTGGTCAACCCAGCATAATCAACCGACAGCCGAGCTTTATCAGGTTGATGTGGATGAACGATTTCCCTATTGGGCCTATGCAGGCCAGCAAGATAATAGCACGATTGCTGTTCCAAGCTTCCCGCCAGATTTTCGTCCCGGAGGTTCTACTGCATATTGGGAGGCAATCGGAGGATGTGAGACGGGGCCATCTGTTCCCCATCCACTGGATCCAATGATTGTTTATAGTAATTGTAAAGGTACATTCAGACGATACAATCGTGCCACAGGTCAACAACAGGCTTACTACGTGGGCGGCGTTAATATGTATGGCGTCAATCCAAAGGAACTACCGTACAGGTTTCAGCGTGTTGTGCCGATTGAAATATCTCCCCATAATGCAAGCGTGATCTATCATGGATCACAATATGTTCATCGTACCGAAAACGAAGGGCGTACATGGGAAACGATTAGCGGGGATTTGACTGCTTTTCGACCCGAGCGTCAAGTGGTTAGTGGTAGCCCAATTACACGAGATATTACCGGTGAGGAGCATTACAGTGCTCTTTATGTCATTGAAGTTTCTCAATTGAATGAGAATGTAATCTGGACCGGATCCAATGACGGTCTAGTGCATGTGACGCGTGACGGTGGCAAAACTTGGACAGACGTTACTCCACGAGGAATGCCCTCTGAAGGCCGCATCCAGACCATTGATCCTTCTCCTCATGCTGAGGGGAAAGCTTATATAGCCGGGTACAGATATTTACTCGGTGATTTTCAGCCATACATCTATAGTACCACAGATTACGGGATAACGTGGACACGGTTAACTGATGGGAAAAATGGAATTCCACATGATTTTCCAACCCGAGTAATTCGAGAAGATCCGGGTAGGGAAGGATTGCTCTATGCCGGAACTGAATTTGGATTGTTTGTATCACTTGATGACGGGATGACTTGGGAAAAATTTCAGCAAGGATTGCCGGTTACTCCAATCACCGATTTGAAAGTTCATCGTGGAGATTTGGTTGTGTCCACAATGGGTCGGGGGTTTTGGATTCTGGATAATATCACGGCACTGCGTGAATTTACATCGGAGTTATCTCAATCTGAGGCTCATCTATTCTCAATTCGCGATTCATACAGGGCAAGGTATAGTTTGGGCGGAGGTGAACGCGCGGCACCTGTATATCCACGGCCAGGAATAATTATTGATTATTATTTCAAAGAGCCACAAGACGAGAATTTATTTCTGGAGATCGTAAATAGTGAGGGGGTGGTCATCCGCAAGATTGACGCAGGTGAGCTTCAGAGTGCCCCGCCTTTGGTTCAGGGAATGCGTGAGCCCGTTGCGAGAAGGCTCGCTACACCAGTACTAGAGCGTGCCTCAGGTATGCATAGGTATGTATGGGATATGAGGCACTCAGGTCTGGGTTCATCAGAAAACTGGACGCTTCGAGGGCCATTGGTGCCTCCGGGCACATATGAGTTCAGACTCAATGCAAAGGAGAAAGTTTTTACTCAGCGAGGTATACTACAGATTGATCCGCGTATAGCCGCTGATGGAGTTGATGTACACGATCTACAGGCACAGTTTGAATTCGGACTGGAGCTTCTCAATACCCGTGGCGATGCAGCAACCGCGGTCGAACGTATAGATTCAACGATGGAAATGGCCGCAGATGGGGCAGCACGGCAGGCACTAAAAACCCTACGTTCACTTCTTGTCACTGCTACAGGAGACAGCTATCCTCAGCCTATGCTCATTGATCAATTGAGATATCTTGCCAGCTTTACATCTCAGGGAGATTTTCGTCCGGGGAAGGATGCGTATGAACGCCTTCTTGAACTGCAGGAAAAACTTAAAAAAATTATTCAGCAACTTGACGAATTATAGAGTTATTCCACGCACTTATAGTCTTGTCACTTCAGTATGGCATTTGTCTTTTCCGAGTATGATGTGTTGAAAAGTCACTCAATCTTAGCTATTCTGATTGTGAATTGATCATTTCAACAAGCGTCATCAAAAGGTCGTTGGGTACCGGTAAAGTGAGATGATATTGAACGATTTTCCATGACTCATTCTCGAGAATTAGTGCGCCGGTTCCACGTACCTCGCCGTATTGTTCATTCACGAGAACTTCGTCAAACCATCCCACCTTTCCATCTTCGGATACATAAATATTGCGGTCTGTCGGAACGTATGTCCACCCGCGGCCTTCATCAAAATGAGGCTTGGCGTATTCCTGAAATTCTTGTTTTGTCCATCGCTCTGACATATCTGTTCCAAAAAAGATACTTTCATCAGAGAGATGCCCAAAATAACGGTCATAGTCAGCCTCGGAAGCAGCAAGGTGAAAATCATCTAGAATTAAATTGATTTCAGCCTGCTGTGCTTGAGCGTATCCTCCAAGGAGGAAGCTATGAAGGAGAAGAGAAAAAAGAATTCGTGTCATGGAAGTTGTTTGTTCATGTGGTCAGCAACCCGAAGTGCTTGGGCTGCTATGGTGAGTGCCGGATTCATCGCCCCGGAAGATGGAAAAAAGGATGCATCAACGATTCGGAGGTTTTTAGTTCCATGCATTCGGCAATGAGGATCAAGTACGCTGGTGCTTGGGTCAGTTCCCATTTTCAGAGTACCGCATTGATGGGAATTAGCTTCAATTCCCATCTCCTGGCTAAAAACGAATGGATAGCCGCCGCGTCTAAGCATGATTCGTGCACGTTTTAATAAACGTCGGTGAGTCGCGAGATTGTTGGGCTTCCAATGAATACGAATTCTGCCTGCTCGCGAGATTGTAATGTGATTGTTTGTATCGGGAAGATCTTCACTCATAGCCCACCATTCAATACTCCTGCTTGACAAGTACTTCAGCCATGACAATGGCAGATTGGGGCGTGCGGACTTGAGCATGACGGCCTGTACCTTACCAATCATTTGGAGGTTCCCCATGGGCCAGGGCCATTTGTCGTCCCCGAGATACCAATCATTTACCGAAAGTGTCTTCTGAAACGTTGTTGTATTGAATTCCCATGGTCGAATTGCAATCAATGCGCTATTATTGTGGGCCATATAGTTGCGCCCAATCAGGCCGGAGAAATTTGGAACTCCTTCGGAGCGTAACAACAGAGCCGCGGAATTGACTGCACCACAACTGAGCACATAAGTGCCTCCACGAATCGTAACTTGCCCATCTCTGCGATCTAATTTCAATGAATCCACTGCACCATTCCGCATTGTGAGTTGCGATACCGGAGAGTTTGTCCATATAGTAATATTCGGATTGGCCATCAATGGGCGAATAACGCATGCCTCTGCATCAGATTTTGCATGAATTTTGCAGGGAAATCCATCACATGTATGGCAACGAATACAGCGCTTTCCAAGGTCGATTCCTAGCGGTAAATGGGAGGGATTCAAACCCTGTTTACGGAGAGAATCTGTGAGGCGGGCAATCTGGGGCTCATGCAGGATCTCCTGATAAGGGTAGTTTACCGAGCGTGGCGGCTCGGTTGGATCTTCGTCCACACATCCATGAACACGATATAATTTTTCGGCGCGATTATAATAGGGTTCCAGTTCGTCATATGTAATGGGCCAAGCGGGGCTCAGACCCTGTTCATGTTCAAGCTCTTCAAAATCCTCCTTCCTGAACCGAGGCAGAGCAGCCCCGTATATTTTTGAATTTCCCCCGACACCGTAATGCACGCCGGGCGTAAAGAGATAGCCATCGCCAGTCTCCCAATACTCATTTGGTTTATAGCGATGTTCACCAAACACAGCTTCTGGGCTCCAATTCTGATGTTCTTGAGGTAGAAAGTCACCACGCTCAATCAGTAGAATACGTGCTCCGCTATTGCGCAATCCCCACGCCAGAGTGGCTCCTCCAATTCCGGTGCCTGCAATAATAATATCGAAGTCTGTCATGCTTTGACGGCTCCGGAAACCAATCCTCTGACAAAGAACTTCCCAAGCCCGATATAGATTAAAATCGTGGGTAGAGCAGCAAGGATTGCGCCAGCCATGACCACATTCCAGTCTACCGAAAACGATCCTGATAAATTGTTCAGAGCAATAGTAATTGGCTGAGCCTGAGGATTCGGTACGACTGTAATTCCAAAAAGAAAATCATTCCAGATATTGGTGAATTGGAAAATAAGGGAAACTGCGAATGCAGGTAGCGATAATGGGAGAATGACGCGCCAGAAGGCTTGGATCATCCCGGCACCATCAACGGTTGCGGCTTCTACGATAGAGCTTGGAATATGGATATAAAAATTCCGAAAAATGAGTGTAGTAACAGAAATCCCATAGACTACATGGGTCAGCACGAGTCCTGGAAGTGTGCCGTATAGATTGATCCATTGAAGGAAGCGTACAAGGGGAAGCAGGATGGCCTGATAAGGGATAAAAAATCCAAAAAGCAGTAGAGCGAAAAGGATTTCCGATCCTCGAAAACGCCACTTGGAAAAAACATAACCATTCAATGCGCCAATGATGGAAGATAGCAGGGCCGCAGGAATCACCATCACGAGGCTATTCTGCAGATTTGGAGAAAGCATGCTCCAAGCCTGCGAGAACCCCATTATGGATATTTTTCCGGGAAGTTGCCATATCGTTTCAAGGCTTATGTTGGATGCGTCCCGAAAACTGTTTACGACCATTACATAAACAGGAAGCAGGTACAAAATCAATGCAAACCCTAGTCCAAGCCAGAGAAATAAACGCTTCATGTTCATTATTCGCGGTTTTTGAAGGTATGCATGAGGTAGGGTACAATAATCAGAGATGATGCAACAAGCATCACTATTGAGGCGGCAGCTCCAAGATTATAGCGAGCCGCTTTGAACATCATCTCAAATACGAAAATTGCAGGAACATCCGTCGCAAACCCTGGACCGACCCCCGACATCGAAAAAACCAGGTCAAAAATTTTCAGCGAAACATGAATCAGAATAATGAGAGTCGAAATTGTAATGGGATTCAACATCGGAATGATCACAGAGCGATATAGTCTAAATTCCCCTGCGCCATCAATACGGGCAGCATCTCTGAGATGAGGGCTGATGCCCCCAAGCCCTCCGAGGTACATGGCCATGACAAATCCTGATAACTGCCAGGTTGCAGCGATTGCAACAGGAATCAGGGCAACAGGGATTCCCCATTCAATTTGAAAAGCATTACCGGAAGGCCAGATATGAGATAAAAGCTGATTGACAGAAAAAACAATCGTTGGATCTGTCGTCCATCCAGGAGCCAGTGGGTCAAAGCCGGCTGCTTCAAGGGCTTGATTGATCCCCAGTATGTCAAAAAACAGGTTGATTCCTGTTTCAGGATTGAAGATCCAGCGCCATACAACCCCTGTCACTATAAAGGACAGTGCGTAAGGGAAAAGAAAGGTATTCCGAAAAAACCCTTTACCGGTAATCTGGCGATCCAGTAAAATTGCAAGTCCGAGACCTATGGTAATTGCAAAACCGATAAAAAGTATTGTAAATACAAGCGTGTTCCTGAGATCCGCTTGAAAACGAGGCATCGCTAGCATCTCTGCATAGGTCTGCCAGAGCGGGTCACGTAGTGATAAATCTACAGCAAGTGTACGCCAGTTCGTGAGGGAAAAAAAGAAGCTACTTCCAATAAATCCATAAATGAAGATAGCCGTCAATAGGAGTGAAGGTAGCAGAATAAGGATACCCTTATGTCGGGTGTACCAGTGCTTGTCAGCCATATGTTAGGAGCCAAAACCGGAAACCTTGGCCTCATTTGCCAAGGTTTTCGCGAAGGCTTCTTTATTGCGTCGAACAACGAAATCGGTCAGTGCATCATTCAATGCCTGCTGAAAATCAGCAGGTGCAGCAGAGCCGTGAATCACCGTTGGCACCGCTACGCCCTTGGCATATTCGTCCATGGCCCACTGCAAGTAGGGGCCGAATCGGGATCGATCACAGTCATTACGTGCACAGATGGAGCCCTTGAGGAGGTTGAAATCTTCCTGAACTACACGATCTCCCATAACCCGGAGCATGTTAAGAGTCTCTTGGGGGTTAGGAGCATCTTTGGCCATGGTGAAACCATCGGTTACCAGAAGGTGAATTCCGTCAGATCCTGGATGAGCTACCCAGCCAAAGTCAATATTTTCCTGTAATCCATCACGAATGAACTCACCATAAGCCCAATCTCCCATAGAATAGAACACACAATCTCCACTGGCCATTTTGTCGGCAGCCTGATCCCAGGAAAGCGCAGCATGGTCACTGTTGAGATAATCTAACAAACGATCATATATGCGAATTGCCTCCATCACATCGGTGTCCATAAAACTCGTTGTTCCATTCCAGAGGCCAAGGTATCGATCGGGGCCAATGGTACCAAGCAGCGTATTTTCGAACATAATGCCGGTAGCCCAAATTCCGGTATCTCCCATGCACATGGGGGATACGTCTGTCGTATTGAGTTGCTCCAAAATTTCAAAGAGCTCGTCAATGTCTAGAGATTCTCCGATAGAAAACCCATATTCAGTTAGGACCGGTTTGTTATACCACAGAGTATTACTGCGATGTAGATTCAGAACGACCAAATAGGGTTCACCGTCATTGCTGATCATGTCGATCAGAGAGGGTGAAAATAACTCATGCCAGCCTTCAGCAGCGTAGAGGTCCTTAAGAGATGCTGCAAACCCGGGCGCTACATATTGTCCCATCAGTTCGGCTCCATGATGCGTCTGCCATGTATCAGGTGGGATCCCTCCAATAAGCCTGGTTTGAAGAACTGGGCGAGCAGCAGAGCCTCCTCCACCTGCAATGGAAGCGTTAACCACTTCAACATCTGGATACAAGGCTCTATAGGTTTCAAGGACGGACTCCAAGGCAGCAGCCTCACTTCCCGAGGTCCACCAAGAGAAAACTTCCACCTGTTTTTTTAGATCAGCTTGATTGTTACTTTGGCAGGCAGATAGGAATAGAACTACAAGAAGTAGGTTGATGCGCATATCAAAGGATATTTAGAGCCACGAATCCTTGGGTGGACCAACGTGAAGCTGAACAGTTTTGAGTTCTGTAAATTCATCTATGGAGAAACGTCCCAATTCACGCCCTAGTCCACTATCCCCATAGCCACCAAAGGGAAGTTCTGCGTGGCCATCCATGAAACAGTTGATCCAGATTGTGCCGGCACGTATGGCGCGACTGACTTCAAAAGCTGTATCAATGTTTGAAGTCCAGAGGCCAGCACTCAACCCATAGATCGTGTCATTCGCAATTTGGATAGCTTCTGCCTTTGTCTTGAATGTCAGTATTGACAGCACTGGCCCAAAAATTTCTTCCCGAGCAATAGTCATGGCCGGTGTCACCTGATCAAAAATAGTTGGTTCGAAAAAACGCCCTGAAGCCGTAGGAATTCTGCTTCCACCGATTCGAAGCCTTGCACCAGATCGAGATCCACTACCGACATAATGTTTAATTTTTTCCATCTGAGGCGAATTAATGATGGCACCGACTTTTACGTCTGGATTAAGAGGATCTCCGACAGGGACGGTATGTGCCAATTCAAGTACTCGTTCAGTAAATTCATGAGCAATGTTTTCCTGGATCAAGAGCCGACTCCCGCTATTACAGCACTCTCCCATATTGAAATAAACCCCGAATACGACCGGATCGAGTGCGGCATCCAAGTCTGCATCTGAAAATATGATATGGGGGTTTTTTCCACCTAGCTCCAGAGAGCAACGTTTTAGATTCTTCCCGGCAGAAGCGGCAATTTTTCGTCCAACCTCAGTAGAACCGGTAAACGAAATCATGTCAATTTCTTTATGTTCACTGAGGCATGATCCAGCCGGATCACCAAATCCGGTCACTACATTAATGACTCCTTCGGGAATCCCAGACTCGTGAGCCAAAAGTGCAAGTTTCAGCGTTGTTCCCGGAGTCAACTCGCTGGGCTTAATAACTGTGGTACAACCAGCTGCGAGCGCAAATGGCAGCTTCTGACTGATGATCAGAAGCGGGAAATTCCAAGGCGTAATCATTCCCACAACTCCTGCTGGTTCACGCATTACAAATCCGAGTTTATTTTCTCCCAGATTATTGTAGGTCTCCCCAGTTGTATGGCGAGCGAGAGTTGCTGCATATTGCCACAGGTCAACGGTAGTGTCTATTTCTGCTTCAGCTTGTGTAATGGGTTTCCCACTTTCAAGCGTTTCGAGTCTGGCTAAGTCATTACGATTTAGTCGAATTTGGTCTGCTGTTTTATGTAGAATTTCTGAACGCTCTCGGCCAGACAGGTGCGGCCAGTGGCCAGAGTCAAATGCTGAACGTGCCGCCTGAACTGCGGAATGAATATCGTTGGCAGTTCCAAGGGCATACTCACCAACCGTTGTGTCATGTGCAGGGCTAACTGTTGTGAAGATATCACCTGTTTCACCACGAACGTGCTTTCCGTTGATCCAGTGCTTCCCCATCAGATCTCACCCTTGATCATTGCAGCCCCCTTTTCGCCAATCATAATGGAGGTTGCCTGGGTATTCCCGCTGATCAAACAAGGCATGATCGATGCATCAATCACGCGGAGGGATTCAATACCTCGCACTGAAAGTTGAAGATCTACAACAGATTGATTATCTGTCCCCATTTTACATGACCCCACTGGATGATAATCATTTTTTGACCATTTCCGAATATAAGCCCTGATCTCTTCATCACTTTGTGTATCCGGTCCGGGTAAGATTTCATGAGCAATATATTTTTGGAAAGATGGCGCCGAGAGGATGCGCCGTCCCCATTTGAAAGCTTCCATGGATACATTCAGATCATAGGGATCATCCAGGAAATTGGGGTCAATGGCAGGATCATCAAAAGGATCATTACTCTGCAGGGTTACGGATCCAATACTGCGAGGGCGCAGATTGCAAGTATTGATCGTGAGACCATGCCCTTTTATTTTCATGCGACCATGATCTACAACATATGCAGGAAGGCAATGGATCTGAATATCCGGTGAGCGAACTTCAGGTGTACTTTTCAGAAAACAGCCAGCTTCACATACAGATGCAGTGACTGGTCCTGTTTTATACAGCAGGTACTGGATCCCGTGTAAAATCGCTCTATTCCACCGGTCGTGTCCATTATAGCTTACGGGTTCTCTGGATTCAGCGGCCAAGTACACATCCATATGATCCTGGAAGTTTTTTCCTACGCCGGGCAACTCATGTTGTGCTTGAATTCCCAAGGGTGTAAGTTCGTCTACAGGTCCAATCCCAGAGAGTAAAAGAAGCTTTGGTGAGTTGACAGCTCCGCCACTGAGAATAACTTCTCGCTCGGCAGATACTTGAATTTTTGCCCTGTCTTTGACATATTCTATTCCGGTTGCTCGTCCATTATGGAGAAGAATTCGAGTTGCAACTGCACGGGTTCGAATGGTCAAGTTAGGCTTTCGAGGTCTTAGAAATGCAGTAGCAGTACTTTCTCTACGCACATTACGTTGGGTTACCTGATAATAGCTCACCCCTGATTGTTGTGCGCCGTTGAGGTCAGGATTGTACCGTATTCCTATCTCTTGGGCAGATCGGACAAATGCCCGGGTTAATGGATTAGATTGTATCTGATCAGCCACATTGAGGGGCCCTCCCTGCCCATGGTATTCATCTACAAAGCGCTCGTTGTTTTCGGATTTTTTGAAATAAGGCAGGACATCTTCATATCCCCATCCATGGCATCCCAGAGCGAGCCACTCTTCATAATCAAGGCGGTGTCCACGGATATAGATCATTGCATTGATTGAAGTACTTCCACCGAGCGTACGTCCCTGTGGATAATGCATCTCTCTTCCATTAAGATGCTTTTGGGGAACAGTCTTGAAGCACCAATTGACATTTTTACCCGTTAGTTTGGCGAAGCCTGCGGGCATATGAATCAGTGGGGATTTATCAGGTGGGCCAGCTTCTAGCAGTAATACGCGAACATCGGGGTCTTCGGCCAAGCGATGGGCAACAACGCAGCCTGCGGCTCCTGCCCCCACGATCACATAATCAAATGATTCAACATGTGCCATGTCTATTGACCTTTGTATCGGGGCTGTCGATGTTCGATGAAACTGTCAATGCCCTCTTGGCCATCGGCTGTGTATGCACTGAGCGATCCTGCAATTGATTCAAGTGGTGCGCAATTTGTATTTAGCATTTGTTTTGCAAGTTGTACTGCGACAGGCGCATTGCCGGAGATTATTTCAGCTAATTTATGGCCTGCATGGGCGAGTTGATCTGGAGGATGCATTTCAGTGATCAGGCCCCAGGCTAGTGCTGTTTGTGCGTCAATGGGGGCGCCTGTCAAGATCATTGTCTTCGCCCGGGCAACACCGATAATATTTGGAAGCCGTACGGTACCTCCCCATCCAGGAATAGTAGCAATCTTAACTTCAGGCATTGCAAACGAGGCTGTATCGGCGGCAATCCTCAGATCGCAAGCAAGGGCCAATTCAAGTCCACCACCAAATGCATAGCCATTAAGAAGAGCAATGACAGGAGGACGGAGATTTTTCAGCCGGTTCATGACTCTCTGTCCGCGAGGGATCCATTCTGCCCACATCCCTAATGCATCCAATGCAGCCCAAGCCTTGATGTCTGCACCGGCACAGAAAGCTTTATCTCCAGTTCCTGAAAGGGTAACTACTCGAATCTCATTGTGTGACTCCACTTCGGCCAAATATTGTTCCAGTATCTCTAGCATGGAGGGGTCAATGGCGTTATGTTTTTCAGGGCGATTTAACGTAATTCGTGCCAGATGCCCCGAAATTTCAAGTAGCACTTTGCTCATTGCTTTGAAGGAAGCTGAAGGTTCATAGGTGTAGGATCAAAGAGTGGAGCGTCCATCACTCTTAAATCTGGGCTAATTCGAAGTGTCAAGGTTGCCTGTTTTAATATGTCGCGCTCCAGATCAATTCCAGGCGCAATTTCTGTCACGGTCAGTCCATCTGGCAGTAAGCGGAGCACACATCGTTCTGTTATGTAAGTGACATGCTGTCCTGAATGAAGCGCACGTTTTCCGCTGAAGGAAACGTGTTCCACTGCGGGAACCAGTTTTTGTACTCTTCCTTCCTGAAGGATGATAACCTTGCCATTTTCAATAGCTAGACGCAGTCCTCCTGTTGTATAGGTTCCAACAAATATGAGAGCTCGGGCATTGGTCGTGATATCAATAAATCCACCAACACCTGCGGTAACATGAGGACGGGCCGCTAGGCGTGAGACATTGACACAGCCATGTTGATCAATTTGCATAAACGACAACAGGCTTTTATCAAATCCACCACCTTGAAAGTAGGTGAACTGATCTGGCGATGACAGAATCGCCTGTGCACCTGAAGCGCAACCAAACTGAAAATCTAATAGTGGCATACCTCCAACTGGCCCCTGTTCAATAACCCAGGTCACAGCATCAGAGAGCCCTTCCTCATAAAGAATACGGGGGACTTGTGCAGATACACCAAATCCCAGATTCACTGCATCTCCAGTACATAATTCCATAGAAGCACGGCGTGCCATGGGTTTGTAGGGGCCCCACTCCATAAGTTCATAGGTTTCTCCATCAGATGAGGCTTCACCGCTGATGGCAGGATCGTACATCGTATTCGTGGTTTGCATCTGATCTGGCACAGTGACCACGTAATCAACGACCACGCCGGGAACTCGAACATTCTGCGGTTTGAGCGTTCCTGATTTGACTACGCGTTTTACTTGGGCAATTACGATCCCGCCATTATTATGAGCTGCAAGTGCCTGATCGTATATGCCTAGACTGCTTCCTTCATGTTCAGTTGTGATGTTCCCTTTCTCATCAGCTGTCGTTCCTCGGATCAGGGCGACATCAACAGGAATCGATCGGTAGAAGAGCCATTCATCTTTATCGAACAGAACTCTCTCAACTACATCCGAGGGGCTGCAGTCATTCATGCATCCGCCAAGTAATAGAGGATCAACAAAGGTGTCCATACCAACTTTTGTAAGAATTCCGGGTCTGTGAGCGGCAGATTCACGGTGCATATGGTATATGATACCGCTTGGTAGATTGTATGCTTCTATCCGATTTTCTCCAATCATTTGCCAAATCTTGGGAGAAGGCATTGAAGATGGGCCACTGGGTAAAGACCCGACAATTACCCGCTTGAGTAACCCATCATGAGCCAGGTGATCGATCCCATCAATTCCATACATATCACCTGCGGCAATGGGATGCAATGTTGTTAATCTGCGTGGGTGATTTGTATCGGCAAATCTTTTCCCGATCGCCGCGAGCATCGCGTCCGGGCAGCCAAGACCGCTTGACGAACTGACGGTAATTATCGCATCATCATGAATTTTTTCTGCAGCAACAGCGAGTGAACAGAACTCAGGCATAGTTCACTTTTATCTGTGTTCCTGTGTGGGCCGCTTCCATGACAGCCAGTGCAACGGCCAAGGATTGAAGTCCATCTTGTGCGGTTGCTGCTGGCTGTCCCTCTCCCCGAACAGCTTCATTAAAGCGGTCAACGGCCCTCTTATAGAGGTTAATTGCCTGAGGGAGCTGAATTTTTTCGATGTGATTTTCTCGTCGAAAGTTAATCTGCCCAATCGGGTGCTGAGTCATTACATCTGTGGCTATGAGAGAGCCATCCGTGCCGTGAATCTCAAGTCCAGTTCCGGAGTGGCCGATTACAAATGAATCATGGAATTGTGCAAGTGTGCCGCGCCTAAATTGCATTACTCCCATCACTGTATCATCAATTTTATGCTCCCCAAGGCCTTGCGAAGAAGTTCGGGCAATCACAGATTCTACCTCATCATTCAGAATAAATCTGAGCGTATCTGTATCATGAACGGTAATGTCCAGAACCACGCCAGCCCCCTTTCCAGGATCTTTGATTCGCCATGTTCTAAGATGTGGAGGAAGGAGGACCGCATGAAATACACGAACTGCCAAAGGCTGTCCAATTGCACCGTTCTGAACTAGTTTACGAAGTTTGCGATGAGTGACAGCATTTCGGAGGTGATGATTGGTTCCCATAACAAGACCAGCGTTTGAACAGGCATTGACCATTTCTTTTGCGTCCGTAAGTGAAAGCGCAAGAGGTTTTTCGCAAAGAACGTGCTTTTTTGAAGCTGCAGCGGCAAGAGTCTGGGGCTTATGCAATTCATTCGTAGTGCCTACATAGACGATATCAATCTCAGTGTCTGCAAGGAATGCGCTCAGTTCAGTATAGATTCGATCAATTTTAAATTGTTTTTGAAACGCTTTCCCACGCTGCTGCGACTGGCTTAGAAGTGCAATTACCCGGCTTTTTGCGTTTGCATTGACCGCATCGATCATCCATTCCTTTGCAATGGTACTTGCCCCGATAATTCCCCAATTGAGCATGATTTATAATGAATATCTGGCAGTGAATTTAATGACTTCGTCCGAATTAATTCTCATAATTACCCGAAATGGATTGAATAATAATCCGAAACGGTGATGCCGTAGTTCCAGTGGAACAGTACATATAATCAATCAACAGGGTATTCTCAGAAAGTAATGTATAACCTAGACATGGGTAGTTTTGAAATTAGGCAGTAAATCAAGAAAATTCAGCTCAAATCTTGAGCAATCCAGCGCGATTACGTGTATAACCGCTCGGTTTGCCCAATACCTTGGGTAGCTTCCTGAAATAAGATCAAACCCTACAGCAATGAATATTGCCGTTTGTGTAAAACAGACCGCCGATACTGAATCGCAACCAATTTTGAGCTCGGATCAATCTCGTATGATTGATGATGGATTGGTATGGATTATCAACCCTCATGATGAATCCGCGATTGAAGTAGCGATACAGCTCCGAGATGAGCATGGAGGAGCCATTACGTTGTTTGCACTTGGACCAGATCGAGTGGAAAGTGCTCTGAGGCAAGGATTAGCAATGGGGGCAGACGAGGCTATACATCTTCGGTGTGATTCCATGCCGGATGATCAGAAAATAGTAGCCGATCTGCTTTCAGATAGTCTTCGGTCACACGATTTTGATTTAATTCTGGCGGGAGAGATGGCAATTGACGGGGCAGGGGCTCAGGTACCTCAAAGGTTAGGGGTATTGCTTGATTGGCCGAGTATTACGGGTGTTGAAGAGTTGAACATCACACAAAATCAGTTGACCGCCAGACAGCCGGTTGAACAAGGTGATAGGATTCATGTATGTCAGCTTCCCGTAGTGATTGGAATCAACCGACGTATTATGGAGCCACGCTATCCTTCCTTCAAAGGAATCATGAAGGCAAAACGGAAAACAATCCATGTAGAAAATGTAGTATTGGACTCGTCACAACTGAATATTGAATCACTGGAGTTATCCAAATCGAGGTCAGGGGGAGAAATTCTGACTTATGAAGAGGGGGTTGCAGGGAAAGTTATTTCACTCATGCGTGAGCATACAAACGTTATCTGATGAATGTCAAAGATTCTCGTCATAGCTGAATCCAGCGGGCCGCATTTGACTACATCAACTCTTGAAGTATGTCAGGCAGCATTCAACCTTGCTACATCCATCAAAGGGAGCTGGAGTATCCTGGTTGATGAGTGTGCAGCGAATGCTGCTGTGAGGATCGCACCTGACGTGATTTCATGTCCGATGGGAGAGGACGAAGCTCAAAGCCCTGGACTTTGGGCCTCCATTGTAGTGAAGACAGCAGGTTCTGCAGATATACTCATCATGGCTGCGACAAGTACGGGGAAAGATGTGATGGGTAGAGTCGCCCAATTATTCAATGCTCCACTTGCTCAGGATTGCACCGGCGTTCAGGTTGACTCTGATTCAGTTATTTTTAGGCGCGAACTGTATGGAGGGAAAGTAATTGCCAAGACAAAATTGACGGCCAAGCCCACTTTAGCTACTTTTCGTCCTAGATCAATTACACCGATCAGTCCGTCAAATACGCTTGTAGAGGCAACATCTTGTCCAGTACACAATTTTATCCCGAAGGCCAAGGTCACACTGCAGGCCAGATTCGGGAGCGCCCGGATGTAACAGAGGCGTCCATTGTTGTAAGTGGAGGGAGAGGTTTACGGGGGCCAGAGAACTGGCATATACTTGAAGATCTTCTAGATGCTCTTGGCCCAAATGCTGCCTTGGCCTGTTCCCGACCGGTAAGCGATGAAAATTGGCGTCCCCATCATGAACATGTTGGTCAAACCGGTCGTGCGATTGCTCCAGATTTGTACATTGCTGTTGGGATTTCGGGAGCGATACAGCATGTAGCTGGAATTGCACGTTCAAAATGCATTCTCGCAATTAACAAGGATCGAGATGCGCCGATTTTTCAGATAGCCGACTATGGAATTGTCGGAGATTTATTTGAAGTGGTACCAGCATTGACTGCCGCGATTCGTGAAGCAGCATAGCCGGGATTCTTTATTATTTTCGCAATCCAGGTTACGGCGGTCCAGCGATTGAGAGACATTCCCATTTGGAGGTTTACGAAATTCCACTCAAATCAGCAATAAACCGAGGAGGGCTCCCCCGGCAATTAACCACACTGCATTTACCTTAAGGCGCAGGCTCGCGACGGTAGCGAGCAAAAAGATGAGCATGGATTCCCAGCCGGTCAATACACTGATCCCCAATCGGATGGTCACCACAAGCATCAGAGCGACCGCACTGACGTTCACTGCATCAAGAAATGTCCCCATAAGTGTTGATTTACGTAAGCGGGGAATGAGTGGATTCAAAATGCTCACAAACACAAAAGACGGTAAAAATATGGCAGCCGTAGCTATCAAACCACCTTGCCAGCCCCCTAGAAATACACCAATAAATGTTGCCGTGCTGAGAACTGGTCCAGGTGTAAATTGACCAATGGCGATCGCATCCAATAGTTGTTGTTGAGTCAACCATCCGTAGGTCTGCACCAAGCCACCTTCAAGAAAAGCAATCAATACATACCCACTCCCATAAAGAACTGCGCCAACCTTCAGAAAAAACCATCCGAGCGTCCAGATACTATACTCCACCTTGGGAGTCTGGAAAAATCCAAGAAGTAGAGGAGCGATCATGCCTATTGTCGATAGGTGGTGACGCCAGAGGTAAAGCCCTCCCAAGCCAAGTATGCCTCCCAGTAGCATGGCGACTACTTCATTGATTCCGAGCAACAGCGCAATGGCTACTGCCACGCCAATAGGAACCAGAGACCATGCTTTGACAGCAGATTTTCCAAGGCGCCAGAGCGCGCCCAGAATAATTGCCAGTACAGCCGGCTTGATTCCACGAAGGAATGGCTCTACTTCGGGGATTTGGCCATATTCCCCATACAGCCATCCGAGAGTACCTGTCATCAAAGCAGCGGGTAGGATAAAGCAGAGGCCAGCGACCACCATACCACCAATTCCCCGGCGCTCATAGCCAACATGCATTGCCATTTCAGTGGAGTTCGGGCCAGGGATCAAATTGGTTGCTCCTACAAGGTCTAGGAAGTGTTCTCTAGTCAGCCACTTTCGTCGAGTAACAACCTCATCGTCGATCATGGCAATGACAGCAGCAGGGCCACCAAAACCGATAAGACCTAATTTGAGAAAAAGTCGTATCAGCTCATTCATGGATCTACGATTTGATGGCGAAAAAGCCAGAGATTATTTATGACGGAGAATGTATATTCTGCAATGAGTCAATCAGTTGGCTGCGTAAGCATGATCACAAAGGCCAACTCTCGTATCAAACACTCTTACCCGGAGCAACTTGTGTGAAGTTACGCGATGAAGAGGGAACCTGGGAGGCATCTACTGCAGTATTGCGAGCTCTGAGATACCTGGGAGGTGTATGGAGCTTTCTTGCAAGCGTTCTCATGTTGATCCCGAGGTCAATTCGTGATGGAATTTATCGAATCATTGCGCGGCACAGACACCGGCTTCCCCATTATTGGTTCTGGAGCAACTCAAAATAACGCTGAATGAGTGCTTGATAATCTTTTGTGTATCCGCTTTCAAGTGCATTCATCAACGCACGCCGCAACTCCTGCTGTGTCATGTTTTGTTCCAGTAATTCTGGAGGATCAGAGGGTTCAAATTCAGATCCGCGACGTCCTTCACGCGTTTGTTCTCGACCTCTTTCCTGAAGGCTTCGAGATGCATCAAGCAGTCGGGTCAGAATCTGCTGTTGCCGTTGTCTGGTTGGACGATTTACCTGGCCAGACTGAAATTCTTGAATAGATTCCTCCATTTGCTGTGCAATACGTTCAAGATCGCCTGCCAACTGATTCACCAGGTCACGTTCTTTAGCCATTTCAGTAAGTTGGCGGCGCATTGCTTCCTGTTGTGCAGCAATCTGCTGTAGGCGTTCCTGCATATCTGTGCTCAGTCGCTCGCCAGGCTCCATTCCCAATAGATCCTCAAGCGCCTGATTCAACTGATCCTGCTGACCGGCCATTTGTTGAAGTTGCTGAATCATCTGCTCCATAGACATTCCGCTACCACTGTTTGAAGATGAGGAATTCATCAATTGATTCAACAGGTCGCTCAGAAGAAGAGCCAGATTGTTCAGGCTGGTCATTGCCTGAGACGCATGAGATTCCGCAGCGTTATTGTTTCGTTCTGTGAGTGATTCTGTCGAGGCAGACATATTCAACATGGATTCTCCTGCAAGCTGTTGAATATTTCGCGAAAGCTGTGGCAAACTTCGAGCCAACGATTGTAGTGAATCCGCAATGACGGAGTTGCCAGTTGACAGAATGGATTGTTCGCGTGCAAAGTCGCGCAATAACGGGCTTTCTCGAGTAGCCTCAGCAATCTGATGGCGCAAATTCTCCTGATCGTGAGAGAGTCTCAGAACATTACTTAAGATTAACTTGAGTGCAGCGGTATTAATCTGCATTTGCTGTCCGGTCATTCCGCTCTGAACGTTCTGGAGATCGGATTGCAGTTGTTGCATACTCTGACTCATCTGCTCCTGTCCCTGATTCGCCTGTTGCATCTGGCCTGCTTGCATTTGCTGGGCATTTTGCTGCATACTCTCGGGAAGCTCCTGATTTTGTGTATCCTGATTCAGTTGATCCATCTGTGCCATAGGCGCGTTCTGGAGTTCCTTCATTCGATCAACGATTTCTTCCATTTTTGCCTCAAGTGAAGACATTTCCTCGGAGGCCTGTTGCTGTTCTTCTATCAGTGTATCAAAATCATCAGAGGGTTCATCGGCCCCCGTCTCTTCTGCAAGCTTTTCCTGAACCTGTTGCAGGTCTTCTGCTCGTCTGGCAGCTTCTTCTAGTTGCTGTTGCACCTGAAAATTTTTGAATAGCTCCAAAGTTCGCTCCATACGCTCCCTGAACATTTCTTCATTAAATTCAAACTTATCCAGTGATTCCAGCATCGAGGCAGGATCAAGTTCAGAGAGTGATTCCTGTAATTCCTGAAGTGCTTCTATCAGTTCAGGGGAATTGATTTCCTCAGTCACGTTCTGAAGTTCTTGGAATAGGTCAAGTAATTCATCACTGACTAAGTCATGCTCTTCCATCTGCTGGGCCGCTTCCGCCATATTGCTAGCGAGTTCATCCACACGATTTTGCAATTCTTGTTGCGTTTGCTGAAGTTCTTCAAGATTTTGGCGATCATCCCAGCTGGCGTCCTGTTTTCTGCGTAATTCATCCCGCAACTCGTCAAATTGCTTCCGAACCTGTTCTGTATCATCCAGGAGAGATTCAAGGCCAGATTCCGTCTCGTCCTGTGTGGATTCAAGAGCTTCGTATCGTTCTGTAATTGAAGGAAGATATAATTCTTGTGTGCGGCTGGATGTTTTTTTTGGACCACTGTAGCCGTCATTGTCCCAAATCGTCACAAAATAACTGATTGCATCACCAGGCACGATGTCAAGTTTCGTAGTCAGATCCAAATCCCACAGGTACTGAACTTCCCCTGAGGCAGGGAGCGGAAGGATTAATTCTTTAAAGGATTCCATTACATCTCCAAAGCGATTATCGGACAGACGCCAGGAAAGAGAAAATCGTGAAAAACCAAAGTCATCCTGAACACGAATCGTCAAGGGGGCGAGCAGATCAAAACCCAATTCCGTGCGCTCGGCTGGAGAGGTGATTTCAATTGAAGGAGAACGATCTGCGATTGGGGTGACCGAATAACTGATTGGGTCAAGGTTACGGATATCATTGGGAGATTCAATCAAGATCCTGTAATTCATATCATGATGAACCACGAATGCCCCTGTCATATCATTCAGGATCACATCGCTTAGGTTTGAATCGAAAGAGAGCCACGCACGGGAGTCGGGAATACTGGATCGAATCTGCATGTGCACACTTGTCCCCTGAAGTGCAGTGATATTGCCAATTCCAGGGGGTAACTGCTCATATGGAAGGCCAGTATAGTCAGGAGGGTGCAAGGTAATCTGAAGGTTTCGCATTACCGGTCGGTCAATCACGGAAACCTGGTACCAATCAGATTCCACAGGACCGGACGTAACACGGTATCTGAAAGGGAAACGAAGATTGTTTTCCTGATGAAGAAACTTACCCGGCGAATCGGCCGCAACCGTTACTGATCGTGCCGTACGTTCTCCATGTACTCCGAGTTCAAAGATGATAGATTTCGGCAGATCGACTCCGATTGCCTCAGCACTAATTGCGAGGGAATCTCCTTTGGTTACCTCAGTATTCCCCGGCATAATGGTAAATGTGAATGGGGCAGGGCGCTCAAAGGTGGTTCCTGGCGAAAAAAGACGTACGGATGCGCCTCGAAAACCATTTGGAGCTGCAAGAACGAGGATTACAATGAGTCCAAGCGGAATCACAGTATATTGACTCCAGAACACAGATCGCCGCCAATCAAATTTCTTTAAAAGTGAACGCTGTGATACTTCAGTATCAAGTATCTGTACAGCATGATCTACCAGCGGTTGTGGAGATGGGCTTCCAGAACCATCGCATAATTCAAGTAGGCAGACTAATTGATTTTGAAGAACAGGTTGCTCTTTGGTCACAATCCGTGCAATTCTTCTGTAATTCGATCGCTTGAACCATCCCGTAAGCCAGGGGCGGATGACGAGCCAGACTAGGAGAAGGCTACTAGCAGTCACCCAAATCCAGAACAGTACGCTACGCCAACCCGTTGGCATCCAGAGGCGCATCTCGATAAACAAGAGCAACGCAAACCCGCTCGCGACAGTAAGAATGAGTAAAGCAAATCCGGCGGCAATGTGTTCGGTAATCAGTCGATTCCAGCATATTCGCAGCTGGGTCTGAATTTTATGCAGAATGTATCTGGACTCATTACTCATCAACACGGTTTACCACTTTTGACTCTGGTGGTTTCGAGAATTTTTATGTTCGTTCATAGAGGATAACCCTATATTTCATTATTGATCACTAAATCCAAATGCTTGACTGTATTTCAATTATTCTTGGAGGCGGCGCTGGTTCGCGTTTATTTCCGCTCACATTGCTTCGTTCAAAGCCTGCCGTTCCCTTAGCAGGAAAATATCGATTGATTGATGTTCCGGTTTCAAACTGTATCAATTCCAATATCAATAAAATCTTTGTACTGACCCAATTCAACTCCGCCAGCCTGAATCGGCATTTAGCTCATACCTATCGATTTGATAATTATCGTCGGGGATTTGTGACTGTTATGGCCGCAGAACAGACGCAGCGTTCTGCCAACTGGTTTCAAGGTACAGCTGATGCAGTTCGCCAGTGTATTCCGCACGTTTCAATTTATCGTCAGAAGTATGTATTGATCCTTTCAGGCGATCAACTTTATTCGATGGATTATCGAAAAATTGTAGAGCGCCATATCGCCAGCGAAGCGGCAGTTACCATTGCAACGATTCCGGTTACAGCAGAAGATGCTCCCGGCTTTGGCATTTTGAAAACCAATGAAGAGCAAGTGATCACTGAATTTTGTGAGAAGCCTCAGGATCTTACAGGAAAAGCGAGCACGGTCAGTGAATCAATGAAAACTGCGGGACGTGTATATCTGGCATCTATGGGGATCTATGTATTTAACAGTGAGCTTCTATTTGAGGCGCTTGACATGTATCCGAATGATCATGATTTTGGGAAGCAAATCATCCCGCGAGCAATCAAAAAGGCTAAAGTGCTTAGTTATCCATTTGAAGGATATTGGAGCGACATAGGTACTATTCGATCGTATTATGATGCCAGTTTAATGCTTGCCGAGCCTCATCCCGGATTCAATATTTATGATCCCAACATGAGGTTGTACACAAATGCTCGAATGCTTGGCCCAGCAAAAATGTCCGGAGCAAAACTTACCAACAGCCTTGTGTCTGAGGGAAGCATGATTGGCAATAGTGCTATCACCAGATCTGTAATAGGAATTCGTTCGTACATTGGCGATCATACTACAATCCGCGATTCAGTTGTTTTAGGTGCAGATTATTATCCTTGGCATGGCACTGCTTCTCGCGAACGTGTTGAGGGTCCAGAGCATCCGGGCGTGGGAGATCATACATTTATTGAAGGTACGATTATAGATAAGAATGTTCGAATTGGTAATCAGTGCATCATACGCAATAAGGAAGGCGTAGAAGAACATGATGGAGAGAATTATTACATCCGTGATGGGATCGTTGTAATTCCTAAAAATGTCACAATTCCAGATGAAACTGTAATATGATGCAACTGCTCGCGAGAACACATTGGTGGAGTCCAATGATCATTGGACTATTAGTTTTAACGGGGTGCAGAACTTACGGGGGTGGTACAGATGATCAAGTTGCAGAAGCCTTGATCGTAATAACGCAGCAATTGGAAGCCGAGGTAAGTGGTATAGAAATCGAGTCAGATATGCTGGCAGAAGCCTCTGTACTTAATCCTGAATTAATTCCCTACACGGAACGTATGAAGTCCATTAGTTCCGAATATGTAGAGATGATCAAAAAACAGAAAAAGATCATCAAGGAGGCCACTTCGGTTGAAGATAATTTCCTGACCAATTGGGTTGGGCGTGATCGCTACCGAGAATTACATCGTACACTTGGTGCAATCATTAGTGAACGAGAGCTGAAGCAAATCAAGAGGCAATTGCTCTATCAGGATATGAGGGAACATATAGAAGATGTTAGTGCAGGCATGCAAGCAAGTGAAGAAGGCCGCTTGCAAATCAGACCGCACTATTATAATCGGCCGCAGATAGCTGTAGATTTTCGTAATTTGCTGGCCGATATAGACGTTGAGCCTACAGATTGACCTCGAATCGCATACAGCTCATTGCTCTTGGACGCATGATCCTGAGGGTATTGCTTTGTTTGTGTGTTACTGGGATTGTTCAAGCCCAGACCCCAACCGACTCATTAATTCACTATGAGTTGGGAGATATCATTGTGCATCCAGCGGGAGCCCCCTCTGATATTTCATCTACTTCCACGACCCAATATGTTCGCCTTGCAGGGATTTCGCAATCAGATGCCCCTTCCATAGATCAAGTCTTTCGCCTGATTCCATCCGCTCATTTGCAGACGAATTCAAGGGGGGAGTCGCTGGTTTATTTGCGTGGATCAGGGGAGCGTCAAGTGAGTTTGTTTTTTGACGGAGCATTACTCAACATCCCTTGGGATAATCGTATGGATCTGAGCCTGATTCCTGCCGAGGTTGTGGGTGAAATTTCAATTTCCAAAGGAGTTCCATCGGTTCTTTATGGGGCGAATGTGTTGGGCGGAGCGATCAATATGACATCTAGGCAGCTTCGTAATCCAGGGAGGTTTTCGCAGGTATCTGGAATTCTGGGCTCACAAAATTCGCAGCAGGCTCGGATGACTTGGCTACGTAACACGCAGCGTTTTCAGACGACCTTTTTTGTGGGGATTTCGAATCAAGATGGATACACCTTGCCGCATGACCTGGATTTACCATATAGCCAGGAATCAGAGGATCTTCGAACCAACACAGATCGACGGATGCGATCTGCATTCGGGCAATTTGCATTTAATGTTGAGAGGGGAGGGAAAATCGGGGTCTCTCTCTTTCGATTTGATGGCAAAAAGGGAATTGCGCCTGAGGGCCATCTTGATCCGGCAAGTGCTCATGTTCGGTATTGGAGATATCCGGACTGGGGGACAAGCATGGCGATTCTTAGTGGTGAGTTTCCCTTTGAGAATGGAACCTTGCGTGGTGCAGCATGGGTGAGTCGTTTTGGTCAGACTATCGCACAATACTCTGATAAATCGTATTCCATGCAACGTCAGACTCAGATGGATCAAGATGATACCTATGGAATGCGTCTTTCCTATTCGCATGGTTTTTCGAGTTCTCGCTCTCTTCAGGCAGCAGTTAATCTGATGTCTTCCAGCCATGAACAAGGAGATCTTGAAATTGGACAGCAAGGACTGTACAGGGATTTCTCACAGCGTATTATGAGCACGGGGCTAGAATATAGCATGGGTGGCCCGGTGAATTTGGTCGTGGGTGCGAGTATGGACGTTCTTACAACTCCAAAGACCGGTGATAAGCCCGAACGCGGCCCACAGATGAGTGTTGGAGCTACAATAGGTCTTTCTCACGAAACTTCTTCCGATGTAACTATTAGAGGCGTTCTGGGGAGAAAAACCCGGTTTCCAACTATGCGAGAGCTTTTTGGTGAAGCATTAGGGCGTTTTTTATTGAATCCAAACCTTAATCCTGAGTCTTCCATTTTATCAGAGCTAGCAATCAGGGTGGATCGCAATGAGATGGTAGTAGAGGCAATTGCCTTCTTTAACAGAACCCGCAATACGATTGGGCAGCAAATGGTAGTTCTTGAGGGAGAATCACGCGCTAGGCGCCAGCGGATAAATCTTAATGGTAGCCGGGTATTAGGACTTGAGACCACATTCAATTTTCGTGTTATTCGCAATCTGCTGCTGGACTGTAGTTTGACTACAATGCATGCTCGAGAGTTGAATTCGAGGGGTACCAGACCACTTATTGAAAAACCTTCCTGGATCGGGATGTGTAATGTTAATTATCGACCTGGTGCGGGGTTTTCAATAATTCTTGAGAGCCAATATTCTGGTCGAGCATATGGATTGGGAAAAGGAAACGGATTGATCTCGCTTCCCAGCTCTCTTGTGACGAACACTCGTGTATCTTGGTTGATGTTGTATAGGCAGTATTCCGCAGAGTTATTTAGTAGAATCAATAACCTGACCGACGAGATCGTACTCCCACAACTAGGCCTCCCTGGCCCCGGTCGAACATTACATGTGGGATTTCAAGTTACATTTTAAGGGGGTGGTGTTGGGTGGACAGCAATTGTCCATAAAATACCCGAGATAGCAAAACGTCCTGCTTGAAAAATCAACCTTAGGTTATGGTAGTCAATCGTTGCTGTCCATCAATGACAAGAAACCCCCAATTCCTTTGTTCATGAATCACCAAGGTTCCCATAAAGTGATGCTCTTGTGACCCGATAGATCTTAATTCAAGAATGCCGTTCCATAGGTTTTCCCACTGCTCTTCGAACCATGAGTAATCGCGATGATATGGTGGTAAGCTGAAAGACTTACCGTTACCGATTAAGTCCTGATAGTTGATTGTGCCAGGATACAACACATTCGTTTTTGTCATCAGAACCTCATCAAACTCTCTTTATGTGTTCAAATCCGGAACTTCCTGCTTTATGCAGAGAAAGGAAACTACGGTAAAAAGACAATGATATATAGCCTTCTTTATGAAGGTTCTACCTATGAAATAAGATTTCGCGCTCGAGAATAAATTTGTTTTCTGTATGACATAAGGCAGAGTCGAAGTCACTACAGTAATCCGAATGGAATGTCAAGCGAGCGAATACCTAATGAATGCCATGAGTATGTAGAGGTGCTTGAAAATCAGTTCAATAGATGACTAATTGGTTTGGTATACATAGTAGCTGTGAGCAATGGCGGAATCTGCGAAGAAGGGCTTCACCTGCTCCCAATTTGATTTGAAGAGGTCGGATTGCCGATAACGGTTCAGGCTTGATTCGGAATCCCACTCACTGTAAGTAGTAACTATATTCACTGATGTAGTATCAACCCATAAATCCAAGCGTTTACAACCATGAGTCTGCCTGATTTTCGGGGCAATTGCCTCGAAAATCTCATGAAATGATTGGGTAAACTCCTCCTGTAGGTGAAGTCGAACAATTCTAATCAGCATGATCGTGGATTGCTTTGTTGAGAATATTCCGCAATTCCATGGCAGCTTTTGCAGCCATTTTGTCAAAATTTTCTCCTGCGGAGGCGTACAAGATCCCTCTGCTACTATTCACAAGCACAAGCCCTTTAGAATGTGCCACATTTCCAACAGTGGCTATGGATCCACCCTGTGCTCCAATGCCAGGAATCAGAAAAGGGGTATCAGGATACTCTTCACGTAGGTGAGTTAATTCTGCGGGATTTGTAGCACCTACTACAAATCCAACAGATCCAGGTAAATTTTCTCCCCATGTAAATGCAAGTCTGGCAACATGTTCGTAGAGCGAATGGCCATCAGCCATCAATGATTGAAGTTGATGGCTACTCGGATTGGATGTTCGAACCAAGATGAATACGGCGCGCCCCTCATATGCCAAAAACGGCTCCACTGCATCCAATCCCATGTATGGTGCAACCGTGCACCCGTCTGCATCCAACAAATTGAATATGCTGTAGGCGTACTTAGATGCAGTATTACCGATATCGCCACGCTTTGCATCAATGATGCGAATTTTATCCTTTGGGATCGACTCAAGTGTAGTCTTCAACACATCAAAGCCGCTCCCCCCCATACTCTCATAAAAGGCAGAATTGAGCTTGTATGCACAGGCATAGGGTGCGGTAGCCTGTATAATTGCCCGATTAAAGGCTGTCACGATTGCTTCGGGTGACTTGTATTGTTTACCTAAAAAATCGGGGATCTTCTCAAGATCGGGATCCAAGCCTACACAGACCAAACTGTTGGTAGCGATTTGTGCATTCCTGAGACGTTCAAAGAAATCCAGATTCATATTTGATCAAGAGTCAGACTCGCGAAAACGGTTCATGCTAATTATTTTAGTGTCAGAAATTTAGAATCGTCAATATAGAGTTTGATGAGTAGTAACTTGCGGGAAGAAAAGCAGATGAATTTAAAAATGAGTTTCATCAGTTCGACTATTATACTCTCACATTAGAAGCGGATCATTATTCTTAAGTTACACTCCCATAATTATACTCAGATCTATAGTTTATCATTAATTAATCAGAAATATACATGTCCATTGCAAGTGAAATCCTGAAGATGCCCTCGCTCAGTCTAGGTATTGAAGAAGAATACCTGATTGTAGATCAAGATACGGGCAAATTAATCCGTGAAGCTTCTCCCAAGATGTTAATGGACGCCCGTCTGGCACTCGGCAAACAGGTTTCTCAGGAATTTTTTCAGTCCCAGATTGAAGTCGGCACAAGTGTCTGTAAAACTGTGAAAGAGGCTCGTGATGAGTTGATACGGCTACGCAGAACTGTATCCGATGTGGTTGAACCTTATGGACTCGCGATTATTGCTTCGTCAACACATCCGAATGCCTCCTACTTTACCCAACGCCATACTCCTCGGGAACGCTATGAAATATTGGCTCAGAATATGCAGGTAATTGCCCGAAGAATGGTGATTTGTGGCATGCATGTTCATGCAGGAATTGAAGATTCAAACTTGCGAATAGATCTGATGAATCAAGCCACTTATGTGTTGCCGCATCTGTTGGCTCTCAGCTCATCGTCCCCCTTTTGGGAAGGCTATGACACCGGCTTGATGTCCTATCGGATTGCAGTCTGGAATGAATTGCCCCGCACAGGGCTTCCTGAACACTTTGAGAGCTATGCAGATTTTGAAAGGCATGTCAGTATACTGGTACATGCCGGAGTGATCGAAGATAGCACAAAGATCTGGTGGGATATTCGACCGAGTCATCGCTTTCCAACATTGGAAATGCGCGTCGCAGATATTTGCACTAGAGTAGAGGACGCTGTTTGTATAGCCGCGTTGTATCAATGTTGGTTACATATGCTCTGGCGTTTAAGGCGAGAAAACCAGCGCTGGCGTAGCTATGCGAATATGCTTCTATATGAAAATCGCTGGCTCGCCCAGCGTTATGGGATTGATGGGCATCTGATTGATTACGGAAAAGGGGAGATGGTCCCATATCCAGAACTGATAGAAGAGTTATTATCTTTTATCATGCAGGATGCAGAAGATCTCGGATGTATGGAAGAAGTTGAACATGCACGGAAAATCCTTGAGCGCGGAACCAGTGCACACTGGCAGCGAAATGCTTATCAGCAGGCAATTGCCGAAGGAGCTACTCCAGAGAAAGCAATCAAAGCTGTCGTAGATCTGCTAATTGAGGAGACGATGAAGGGAGTTATCTGACGTTATGAGTCGTCAGGTGGAAAGACCGTAAACAGGATGCTATCTCTGGCGACACTTCCGAAAATTCCGTGAGCGCCAGAGAGGCTCTGGATCACATTAGGGATGACACCAGGGCCAAAAACCCCATTCCCCCCCTGTTGCTCCTCTGCTGAACGAACAAATTCTGTCAGGTTATCGTCAAGTGCATTCAAGTATATGATGTTACGGCCATAGAAATTGACTCCAATCCAAGGATAGATCAACTCAATTGTACCGTCAGAGAATGTGACAAAATTACCCTCTGCAATGATAGGAGATCCACCAATTCTAAAATCTTCCAATGTAAGCTCATCATCATCTTCCAATGAAGCAGCTACGAATGGAACAGCAGAACTTATCCCTGCATCCAATGCTTGAGTCACGAGGGTGAAATTGCTTTGAACCTGATCTATACCGCGTCCAGGGGTGACCTTTAGTGTGAGTTGTTCGTCCGTCAAGTATGTACCCGATTCGCGAGATGCAGCAAGAATTTTTACCGACGAAGGTACGTTCGTCATCCCTGTAATGGGCTCTGACATACCAGGTATGGTAACACGCAGATCATAGCGTGTGCCGGGTTGTACGATATGTTTCTTCCCGAGATATTCATAAATGCCTGGATTCCCTTCGGAGGGCTCCATGAATAGTTCAGTCGTTCCCGTAGTAAGAAGCACCTGGGCATTGGTAATAGCTAAATCCTTAAATTGATTCTTCTGATCAATACGCGCAAGTTCGCTCACCCGTGCCGATGGCAAGGGTTCATTTGCAATCAGTGTTAGTTCAACGACAAATTTGTTGTCCAGAACACTGAAATCCGCAGAATCACAGCCGGTAATTACAGCAATCAGGCCCACGAGAAGAGATCGTAGTAGCATCAGAAATTGAGCGTGAACGAAAAATTGGGGAGAGGGACCGGAATCTGAGGAATCGTGTTTCGAGAGAGAGTTCCATCTTCTTCAAACTCATTAAAAATGAACCATATGTTCTCCCTTGCATAGGCGTTGATCACTTGTATCTGGAGTTCATAGTCCGCAAAACGCCCGAATGAGCCACTCCAGGTGGCACCAAAATCAAGGCGATGGTAGCTCGGTAATCTGGCCTGATTCAATCCAGGGGAGACCAGTAGATTGGTCTCGTCAGATCCATTAATAAGTTGCAGATCATAGGCGGTATAGGTAGCTTCGGGGCGTGTATATGCCTGTCCGGTAGCATATGTGAATACTGCTCCCAACTCCCATCGACGGGAAATTCTCCATTGTGCGACAACATTCAAGTCGTGCAATCGATCATTTCGCGGGATAAAACTTTGTGGTACTCCAAATGCGTCCTGATTCAGTCTAGGAAAGAACCGGTTCGTATGCGCTACCGTATATGCCATAAACCCGTTGATGCGGCCGCTCTGGCGAGATATCTGTATTTCTGCGCCTCTTGCCATCCCTTTTCCAAAAGCAAACAGATCAGCATATTCGATTCCCGCGAGTCCTGTAGTAAACGGGTCTTGGATAAAGAGTTGACGCATCGTCCTGTAATACACTTCGGCATCCAAGGTAATATCTCTCATAAGATTAGTCTTCAGCCCAAGGATAAACTGATCTCCATAAGCGGGCTTGACTCCCTCTCCGCTGGTTAACCAGAAATCAAATCCGGAAAAGGTCTCATTACTGATTAGAGTGAGGAATTGAAAATACCTTCCTCCACTTGCCTGAAGTCGAATGTCGGGGCCCAATTGGCGCTCAATAGATATTCGCGGTGCTACAGTGAGATAACTTCCGAATCCATAGTAGGTAGCCCGCAATCCTGGTATGATCGACCAGTTTGGTGTTGGACGATATGTATCCTGAAAATAGAGGGTAGCATGCTCTACTCGATTCCTGGTATTGAAAACTTCCCTGTCGTCAAAAAAATTGGTTAACGGTGCGTTAAAAATACCCGTCCAAAATCCACCGATGATTTCATGTCTGGGGTTGGGGTAGTATTCAAAATCTGCCCGCACCGAAGTCTCGGTCACACGATTAACCTGTTTGAAGTTCGTACCACTAATGGTTGCTGTCGGGGTTGATTCATACCAGGTATAAGTAACGGTAGCATTCGTAAAAAACTGGTTGGACCATAAATGAGTCCAGTTCCCCGTAACTGTACGATTTCCGTAGAGCAGCTTGATTTCGATTCCATCAAGGAAGTTGGATCTCAGGTAGTCCATACCGGAATAGAGTGAAACGGAGAGCTTATCATTTGGGGATGCATCAAAATTGATTTTCCCGTTAAAGTCATAGAAATAGAACGCTTTCGGGACTGCGTCAATATCTTGAAGAGCAGCAAGAATCGGTTCTAGCGTTGAACGTCTCAGTGCCACCATCCAGGAGCCACGAGAGTAAGGGCCCTCAGCAAAGGCACGTGAAGCCAACAATCCAATACTGAGTTTCCCGTGGGTTTCCCGCCGGTTGCCATCCTTGTTTTGCACATCCAGTACAGAGCCCAATACTCCGCCATATTTGGCTGGAAACCCTCCTTTGTAGAGGCGTACATCCTTAATCGCATCGGTATTAAAGGTAGAAAAAAAGCCGAAAACGTGACTTGGGTTATAAATTTTCGTTCGATCCAGAAGAATCAACGTTTGACCAGGATCTCCTCCGCGGATATACAGGCCGCTAGAATAGTCAGAGGATTGCGCAACACCGGGTAAAAGCTGAAGCGAACGAAACACATCTGGTTCAAAAACCTGAGGCAGTTGCTGAATAGTTGCAACACTGATTTGATTGACCCCTACAGAGCGGATTTCTTCTTCAGTAATTCGATCCGCGGACACCTCAACAGCATCAAGCAATTCCTGTTCGGGAGAAAGTTCAATGTCGAGGCGAACAGATTCCCCGGGTGAAAAGGTGATCTCACGTCTGACTGAAGTGTATCCGATATAGGAAAACCGAACAATGTAGGTCCCTGGCTCAATTCCTGAAACCGCATAATATCCAGAAAGATTACTGGTAGCTCCTCGGAGTGTGCCTTCAAGGAAGATATTTGCGGCGATGAGTGTTTCTCCATTGGATGAATCCGTAATGAATCCGTCCAGCGCGGCGGGGGGGATTTGGCCATATAGTGAAGTAGGCAGAAACGCCAGTCCAATGAGAAAGGCAGTTTTTGGAAAGATTGACTGTACACAAAAGGAGCGTGATCGGCAGAATATGTTGATCACGATAAGAGTAATCTGGTCATGGAGAATTTAGGTCAAGTATGGTTCAAGGGCTGACGGTAACTCGTACGAGCCATCTTCCTTTTGGTTATGCTCCAAGAGGGCTGCAACGACTCTAGGCAAGGCTAGTGCGCTTCCATTCAATGTGTGAACAAGTTGTGGCTTCCCACCTTGCATGGGGCGAAAACGTATATTCATCCGCCTGGCTTGGTAGTCTGTAAAATTGGAGATCGAAGATACTTCCAGCCAGCGCTGTTGCCCAGCACTCCATACTTCCAAGTCATACTGCTTCGTCTGGTTAAACCCTAACTCGCCTGCACACATCAGGAGGCATCTGTAGGGTAGTTTCAGGGCTTGTAGAAGTTTTTCCGCATGCTCACGCATCACTTCGAGGACCTGATAACTTTGTTCAGGATGGGTCAATTGTACAATTTCCACCTTATCAAACTGATGTAATCGATTCAGCCCGCGGACGTGAGCCCCATAAGAACCTGCTTCTCTGCGCCAGCAAGGCGTGTGTGCACACAGTTTGACCGGCAAATCAGTATGAGATAATATTTCATCACGAAAATAATTGGTCAGAGGGACCTCAGCAGTAGGGACAGGATAGAAGCCATCTTCTGTATGATACATTTGTCCTTCCTTGTCTGGAAGTTGACCGGTTCCTTGGGCACTGGCTGCGTTTACAAACAGAGGGGGGCGAACTTCGGTATACTCGGGTTCTGCCGAATTGATGAAAAAATTGATTAGAGCACGATGCAATTTTGCTCCGGCATTCATATAGAACGGGAAGCCTGCTCCTGCCACTTTTGCACCACGCTCAAAATCGATCAGTTGATGTCGCTCGGAGATCTCCCAATGGGGCAGGGGAGTAAAGTCAAAGGAGGGGAGATCTCCGTGGGAATGTATAATCACATTATCCTTTGTAGTCAACCCATCTGGAACGCTCTCATGTGTCACATTTGGAATTGCGAGGAGCAATTCGGAAAGCAATTGTTCTGAATCGGTAACTTGTTGCCCGAATGCCTTGATCTCTGCTTTTAGATCTTTCTGGCGTTCAATCACCTTTCTGGCAGCCTCCTGATTCCCTTCACGCATTAGTGTAGCAATGGAGCGGCTTTCTTGATTTAGGGTTTGTTGCCTAGTTTGTTGAAGTGTCAGTGTCTCTCGAAGAATTAGATCCTGTCGGATAATTTCATCGATCAGTTTGATACTCTCCAAAGCACCGCGGCGGGAGAGCGCCCGGCAAACTTCATCTGGATTAGAACGGATAAATTCAACAGCTAGCATCTTCAGAGAGATCGCGGGTTGAAGGGATTTTGACGTAAAATCGGAGATGTTCTAGAGCCTTCTTCAAGGGAAAGGGGCGATATCCAATCTCGGTTTCGGCTTTCAGTGTAACGAGCCCGGTATATTGAGGGCGTCGAGCAACTTGGGGATTTGAGTTCTGCACAGCCGGATGTATCAGGGTAGGATCAAGATCGAAAGCTTCGGCAATCAGCAGAGAAAATTCATACATGCTTAGAAATTCTCTGCCAGACAGGTTATACACACCATTCTTTTGAAGGTGTATAAGACGTAAGATTCCCAGTGCAAGGTCATGGGTATATGAAGGTGTACGCCATTGATCGGTATAAATCTGGATTTTCTGTTTTTTGGAGAGATTCTCCAAAACCCAATGCACAAAATCCGGAGTCGGAATCCTACAAGCGTTGCCGTATACGACATTGGTTCGTACAATGGTCCACTTTCCAACGCCGGCGCCGCGTGCGGCGTTTTCACCGGCAAGTTTAGATTTACCATAAAAATTCACTGGACTGGGGCGATCATGTTCGCGATACGGCCCATTATTGCCATCAAAGATGAAATCAGTAGACAACTGAATCAGATGTGCGCCATGGCTGTGACATTGATGTGCAAGAATTCCGACTGCTTCCGCATTTACCCGCCAGCAATCATCTCGATGTGTTTCGCAATCATCTACTCTCGTCATAGCAGCACAATTGATCACCCATTCGGGAGAGAAATCATTGAATATATCCTGAACAGTATCTTTATTGCATATGTCAAGAGATGCGTAGGGGTGGTTCGCAAGCTCTCGCAGACAAGGAATTGACGCACGCCCTGTAACCAACAGGTCGAATTCCCTTCGTTTTTGTACTATTTGTCGAGAGATTTCCTGCCCGAGAAGTCCATTGGCTCCCGTAATCAACAGGCGTGTTTTAGCCATGTACTCCGTAAATCACATTTATCGGAGATCTTTGCGAGAAATCTCTGCGATAAGATCATCTTTGAGGTGTGTTGTATTCTCGAGCGGCAGTCGCCCTTTCATGTATAGACGCATTTCCCGGCGTAAAGCTGCCTTTTCATAGCGCTCTTTTTCAAGGTCTGTCTCAGGATGGAGTGGAGGCACGGGAACAGGTTTTCCCCGTGCATTCACTGCTACAAATGTGAAGAAAGCCCGGTTGCATTGACGACGTTTTTTTTTGAGAATATTTTCAGCTTCCACCGAGATTTCCACTTCAAGGGATGTATTGAATACCCGGTTGACCCACGACTCTAGCATGACTACCTCGCCCAGGTAGACAGGGGAAGTGAACTCTACCGAGTCTACCGCAACTGTAACACAGAGAATTTCAGAATGACGAGTAGCGCTAATTGCTGCGCATTTATCCATCAGAGACATGAGTCTTCCGCCGAATATAGTCCCATGAGAATTGGTGTCGTTCGGAAGAACCACCTCAGACATCACACATCGAGAGTCATCGGGAGTTTTTCGGATGCTCATCGCTCAAGTTTTCTGTTTTTTCTTTCGGGCCGCAGGGAAGAGGATATTATTTAGAATCAGACGATATCCTGGAGAGTTTGGATGCAGGCTCAAATCGGTTGGAGGATCGCCAACAAAATGCTGATAATCTTCCGGATCATGGCCTCCATAAAAGGTGAAAGTCCCCTGTCCATAAGAGCCATGTAAATATTTTACCTCTTCACGCTGAGGTGCTTCGGCAAGAATGACGACTTCGGGCTTGACAAAACGTTTATGGAATGCAGTTGTTTGGCCTATAAATCCTGCAATGGTTCCGACGTGATTTTGTGTCAACATTGAAGGAACAGGATCCCACTTGGCGCTGAATTCAAATAGCGTAAAATAATCCAATGCGGGGTTTTGCAATTGTGGTGGAGGTGGGCCGGTATCAATATCAGAGTGCTCATATTCCGCAGCATTAAAACTGGGTGTAAAGTCCTCAAACGCAAGTGTAGCCGAGTAGTCCAGCTTCTTCAGGGCATCCGGGTCTACAGGGTCTCCATCGTATTCAACGGGAACGATATCAGTAGCAAATGCCGCCAAAGCAATATCATACGTGTCGGTACCGGAGCACATGGCAAAGAGAAAGCCTCCTTCGGAAACATATTGCTGGATGGCTTGGGTTACGAGCAGTTTTAGTTGGCTCACCTTTCGGTGTCCGTGACGCTGTGCAGCCAACTCTGCTTCTCTTTGCTGTTCAATGTACCAAGGCATATTTCGATACTGATAAAACTTGCCATACTGCCCTGTAAAATCCTCATGATGGAGATGTAACCAATCATAAGCAGACAGGATACCGTTTAGAACATCATCATCATAAATCATGTCATATGGAACCTCTGCGTATTTAAGTGCCAGAAGAACTGCATCGTCCCAGGGTAACGTCTGTTCAGGGGCGTAGACCGCAATGCGAGGGGGAGTTTCAAGTCTCACCAGTGCGGTATTTGCCTGATTGCTCTCAACTTCGGCAACTAGCTGTGCGACCTCAGTCCCGGACAACTGCACATGAGAAATTCCGCGGATTGCAAGCTCATTGCGGAATCCCGAAAAATCTGCAACAAGGAACGAGCCTCCACGATAATTGAGTAGCCAGTCGACAGGCTCTCCTCTCTGGAGAGCCCAATACACAACCCCATATGATTTTAGGTGATCAGTTTGACTCGCATCCATTGGAATCAGAACATCTTGTGCACGGGCCGGAGATGCCAGCACGAGGAGCAGGACCACAACTCTACATACTTGAATCACGGAGTGCCCAGATACGCTCACGTACTTTGCCGACCAACAGGGATCCTGGAAATTGGATAAGAAAATCATTATAGGCCTGCAGTGCTTTCGCGGTATCTCCGCGAACCGTCTCAAGAATTTCTGCATAATAAAAAAGGCTGTGATCGCGTAGTGGGCTTTGTGGGTGTAGCCGTGAAAACTCCTCAAATACTACTAATGCTTCATCAAATTGTTTGTTGATTAAAAGGGCTTCAGCAAGGAGAAACTGAGTCTCGTCCGCAATCGGATACTGACCCCAATGTGAAAGTATATCCTGTGAAGCCTTCACGGTTTCATCTATTTTATGCTGACGCAAAAGCAATCGTGCTTTTGCATAGCTCATTAGAGCTTGATTTGTAGAATCTAACGGTGGATTTTCTAGGAGAAGAACCCTCAATGCGATTGCATCATTTGCGATTTCTTTGTCAGTACTCTGTCGAATACTACTGTTCAACAAAGATTGTGTTATTTCAAATTTGCCGGAATAAAAGTAAATCAATGCTTCCTCAAATTTGGCGTGCGCGGATAATTCACCCTCAGCATGGTCAGACAGTTGTGAGAAAATCTCTTTGGCCCTGTCCAAATTTCCTTCTTCTATGGCAAGGCGTCCAAGGTCAAACTGAGCTTGATGACCAACAGGAGAATCTGCATATTCCGTGGCCAACTTGGATAGCACATATCGAGCTGAGTCCCGGTTTCGAAAAATATCCTGATATAGGTGAGCAATCTGTGCCATCACGGAAGGGGTTTGATGATGTTCAGGAAAATCAGACAAAAAGTTTTCATAGGCTTCCAGTGCCATTTGGTAATACTCAGAGGGCTGCGCAGATCTCTCACCCTGTAGTCGATACATAGTAGCTATACCAAGCCGTGCTTCAACTGAGATGTCTTCTTCTGGGTATGTCCCGAGAACATTTTGGAATGCTTTTCCTGCCGTGCTATAAGCACCTGCCTCTGCAGCTCGAAGGGCAAACTGAAAAATGCCATGACCGCTCGCTTCTGCTTCTGTTTCGAGGAAAAGGAGTTCGTTGTATGCAAGTTCAAAGTCTCCATTTTCTTCATATAGCCATGCCAGCAGGTTTCGGAACTGCTGTAACTCTGGTTCAATGGAAATGTATTTTTGTGTAACTCGAATCGCAGATTCAAGCGCGCCATCCTGTTGCAAATCTCTGGCAAGACGTCCCTTTACGTAGTTGAGTTGCCGATCATTCAATGCCAGGAGGTCGAGGTATTCTTGGGTAGCGAGTTCATGTTGTCCAGTGAGGTTATATAGGTAAGCCACTTCGACTTGAAACAGGTGTTGATTACCAATCTTTTGCCTCCCATTGATGAGTAAGTCAATTGCCTGAACAAGGAGGCGTACCTGAATCATACTATTGTATGCAATGCGATAGGCAGTCTCTGTACTGAAAGCTGACTCAACCATTGCATACCATGCTTTCATAGCGGCAGGTTCATCTCCACTCAGATACAAGAGTTGCGCGCGTTCTGCCTCGAGTACTGGACGTTGCTCTTCATCTCTCCTGAGGATCTCTTCATCTAGGAGTTTAATAGCATTTTCATATTCCTTCGTATTGACGTAAGCCTCCTTGAGTTTCTCAAAGAAAATTGGGCGCTCAGGATACTCAACATGCAGTTCACGTAATACCGCAATTGCTTGGTCAAATTGCATACCCCTGATATAACTAAGAGCAAGTTGGTATCGGGAGGCATCAGTTCCTTCGAGGGATTCTTCTTCTGATAATTGAGCGGTTCTATCCGCACGTTGCGGCTGTGCAGAAACCGAGCCAGCCAAGAAAGTAAAGACCAATAAATGAATTGGAAAGAATCGCATGACAGGGAAACAGTGTTCAGATCTTATAACAGGACGGTTCTGCCTGGTTTGCGCTGCATTAGCACTCATTCATCCATTAACCAGACAAGAGCAGTCCTATGCAAAATTACATCAAAACGTTCACTTCCACATCTTCGATCTCTGTTGGGAGCGGTCGCATGGGAACTAGTTGGCTTTCTTTGGGGAGCATTGCATCTGGAAAATCCATTCAACTAGACCCTTCGTATACATGCGTATATCCTGACTGGTTCGCCGCAGAGGCGGCCACATCGTTTCTCTATAGTCCAAACTACATGAAATGACGTAACTTTGTCGACACATAGCGCCCCGTAGCTTTATCTGACGGCCATCCTACTATACAAGGGGATTAACATAGAATTGAATCATCTCATCGTGATGAAACTTTGAACACGATAAACAAGAAAACAAGATTATCTCAGATAACGGAAAAATCCAAAAATGAGCAAAAAGCAATGTAGTGTAAGTATTATTGGATCAACTGGATCCATCGGAACACAGTGCCTGGATATCATACGAAGAAATCCTGAACGACTTCGTGTTACAGCTCTGGGCGCCAATCGGAATATAGATTTGTTGGTAAAGCAGGCCAAGGAATTTTCCCCCAAGATAGTAGCCTTGGCAGATCGATCCCGTACTGAGATACTTCGAAGAGAACTGGATGGAAGTGGAATTCAGGTTTTCGATGGCGAAGAGGGTATATGTACCTGTGCAACGCACCCCGAGGCCGATATTGTCTTGGGCGCTGCGACGGGAGTTGCGGGGTTGAAATCTGTTTTAGCTGCGTTGACCGAAGGTAAAGTACTGGCACTGGCCAATAAAGAAACTTTAGTTGCTGGAGGTGCTTTGGCCATGCATACTGCCCGAATGCATCAAGCCACAATTATTCCGGTAGATAGCGAACATTCAGCAATTTTTCAATGTCTGGAAGACAACGGGATTGAAAATGTCGAGAAAATCCTCCTGACGGCTTCCGGTGGCCCTTTCAGGATGCATAAGCGGGCTGATCTAAATAATATTACCCCCAAAGAAGCTCTCGATCATCCCAACTGGGATATGGGCCCCAAGGTAACGGTAGATTCTGCTACGATGATGAATAAGGGACTGGAGGTTATTGAGGCATACTGGCTATTTGGACTTAGGAATGACCAGATTCAGGTTGTTGTACACCCGCAGTCAATCGTTCATTCAATGGTTTTATTTATAGATGGCTCTGTAAAAGCTCAGCTTAGTCTTCCGGATATGAGATTACCAATTCAATACGCCTTCACTTATCCAGATCGCTGGGCATTTCCCGAAGGGCGTGTTGATTGGTCCAGCGATCAATGCCTGACCTTTGGCCCTCCTGACCTAGATAAATTTCCTTGTTTACGCTTGGCTCAAGAAGCCCTTACAACCGGTGGGAGCGCACCGGCGGTGCTGAATGCAGCCAATGAAGTCGCAGTGCACCTTTTCTTAAAGGGGAAACTCCGGTTTATAGGAATCCCGAATGTGATTGAGCAGGCTTTGGGGCAGTTGTCCGGGGAAGAGCCCAACAGTTATGAAGAGGTGGTTGATGTGGATCAGGAGGCGAGAAAATATGTTTTTCATGCCGCAAAAAGGAACACCTACGCGCTGTGACGTATACGGGGCCGAACAATAGACGGAGTGTTTCGTGAACCTTCTTTGGATTCTATTTACATTTATTCCTGCCCTAATGATTCTCGTGTTCGTACACGAGTTGGGGCATTTCTGGGCAGCGCGTGCTTTCGGCATGCGAGTGGATCGTTTTTCGATTGGATTCCCTCCTAACATACTTAAAAAGCGATTTGGCCAAACCGAATACGTTCTTGGATTGACCCCGCTTGGAGGTTATGTTAAAATTGCTGGTATGGTGGACGAGAGTCTGGATACTGATTTCGGGAATGAGGAGCCTCAACCCGATGAATTTCGGTCGAAACCTTTGTGGCAGCGCATGATTGTGATCAGTGCAGGTGTGATCATGAATATGATCCTTGCCTTGGTCATCTTTTTTGCTCTTACTTGGGGATATGGTTCGAGCCGTATCGCTCACACCGAGGATGCGACGTTTTTTGTGGCAGACAGTTCAGTCGCTGCCCTCGATATAGGTATGCAGACGGGGGATCGACTTGTCTCTATTGGAGATCATCCCTATACCCCGGACGGGTCAATCATCCCTCTTACTGCCCTGCTAACGGAAAACCTCATGTTTGAAGTGGAGCGTGAGAGTCAGCGTTTAACACTTCCTGGTCCTGAGAACCTCATGACCAGAATTCAGGAGCAACCTACGGGGGGACTTTATGGATTGGGAATCTACAACTGGCCGAGTATTCTGGGATCCATTGTGGATGGGATGCCGGCAGACTTGGCGGGTATGCAACCCGGAGACCGCATAACTTCTGTGAATGGTACGCCGATTCGTTATTGGCCTGAATTAACCGATCACGTGTCCAACTCAAATGGAGACTCACTACTCTTCACATGGGTTCGTGAGGAGGAACAGATACCTGTTGAGCATGAGGCCTTTGTAGTTCCGGTCATGAATGCGAACTGTGATTATGTGATTGGAATTCGCCTGCAGCTTACCCAGATTAATCATGGTCCTTTTGAATCTGCAGCTATTGCATGGTCAGACACCTGGAATAACACCCGGACTATCACAACCAGTTTATGGCGCATTGCAGCTGGGAAAGAGAGTGTTCGCGAAAATCTTGGTGGGCCGGTGATGGTAGCCAATGTAATTGGTGAAGCCGCAAGTAGCGGTGCTCGTCCATTCTGGCATATTGTTGCAGTGCTTTCCATCACACTGGCAATTGTAAACATTCTCCCCATCCCTGTCTTGGATGGAGGACATCTTGTATTCCTTTTTTACGAGTTGATTGCTCGCAGAGAACCTCCCATGAAAGTGCGAATTTTTCTGCAGCAAATAGGGATGATCCTCCTGTTGATATTGATGGCATTCCTTATCACTAACGATGTAATTCGTGCATTTAGTTCCCGTGGCAACACCACTGTTGCTGAACCAGCGATCTGCCAGGTTGATGAAGTAGAGCAGACAACAAATGATGAGTGATCCTTATTGCCTATTTGTACTAACGAGTCCGTGCTGATCGTTAGTGGAAAGTTGCAGAAACAAGTACCCCTGTTGAGTGGTATCATGTGGTTGCGCAAAAGTAGATCCTTTCCATATAAGCCTGAATCATGATGCGCGTCACTATTCAATTCCTGATCATAATCCTAAGTGCCAATACTGTAATTGCACAGAGTATTTCTGGGAGTTCATTGGCCAGTAATACATTTTCCGGCCCTGAGGAGTTTGAAATTTTGGGGATTTCAGTTGAGGGAGTAGAGGTTGAGAGTATGCGTAATTTCGCGCTCAGAAGTAGTGGATTGACAGTCGGACAGAAGGTAATACTCCCGGGAGATCCTGCCATATCCGAGGCCATACACAGTCTCTACAAACTACGAGTATTTTCGGATGTAAAGATTGTTGAGGAACGTCGAGTAGGCACTGGTGTTTTTTTGTTGATTCGGGTTATCGAAGAGCCACAATTGGCTGAGTTTACGATCTCTGGTGTCAGGAAAAGAGATCGACGTAAACTAGAAGATGAAATCCCGCTTTTTAAGGGAACACGCGTTCGGCCCGCTGACCTTGACCGTTCAAAGCAGGTTATCAAGGATTACTTTGAGGAAAAGGGCTTCCTCCTTGCTGAGGTGGAGGTAACCAAAACACCAGCTTCCGAGAATACTCTGAACCTTGAATTTGCGGTTGATAGAGGCGAGAAGGTCAGGATCAAAGAGGTTCTCGTTTCGGGAAATGAGAATGTCAATACTCGATCTGTACGCCGAAAACTTAAGAAAACAAAACCGAGGCGGCCTCTATTTTTCTGGCGGAAAGCCCGATACGATCGAATGCTCTATGAAGAAGACAAAGTGAATCTTATCAATCACTTTAATTCAAAGGGCTTCTACGATGCCAGAATTGTCAAAGATTCCGTCTGGATGGATGTCACGGGAGAAAAACCGGGGATCATTGTATCCTTGAAGGTTCAGGAAGGCCCTCGCTATCATATCCGAAATATTGAATGGGAAGGTAATACGGTATATCCTGATCATGTACTCTCTTCTGCACTGGGTGTAAAGTCGGGGGATACGTACAATTCCGAGAGAATTGAAAGGAATCTTCTCGGAAACTCGGCAAGTAGCGATGTCTCCAGTTTATATATGAATCGTGGACACATGCTTTTTCGTGCAGAGCCTGAGATTCGAGTTGTTGAGGGAGATTCACTGGACCTGTATTACGATCTTTATGAGGGGGATATTTTCAGTTTTGGGGAGATTGAGATTGCAGGGAATGACAAGACAAAAGAGCATGTGGTACGCCGGGAGCTTTATACGATTCCAGGCCAGACATTCAGCAGAGAGTTAATTCAGGAGACCATCCGAAGATTATCTCAGTTAAAATATTTTGACCAAGAAAAACTGGGGGCCGGCCCATCCATTGACTTAGATCAGGAGGAGAAAAAAGTTAATTTGACCTACAATCTGGAAGAAGTGGGAAGTGATCAATTGGAATTAAGTGGTACATATGGGCGGTTTGGTGTGATTTTGCAGTTGAGGTTTGGATTTAATAATTTCAGCGCTCAAGATTTATTCAAGGGTAGCGCTTGGAGGCCGCTTCCATCCGGGGACGGACAACAATTATCAATCAGTCTTCAGACTAGTGGAAGGCAGTATCAAAACTATTCTTTGGGCTTTACAGAACCGTGGCTCAATGGGAAGCCCACGCCAGTTGGTTTTCAGGTGTCGCATTCGCGGTTTAGCGGGTTGTCATTTTATGGATACAACTATCTTAATCCCAATAACAATAATCGAAATGACAACCTTGGTTTTGCAAATACGTCCGCTCGGGTCTTCTATGAGCAAAGACTACAATGGCCGGATGACAAATTCAGTACCAGCACCTCATTGGGGTATCAACTCTATTCAAATAGGAATTTTACATTGGCACTTCCGGCTGGGCGAAGCCAACAGGTCACCATTCGGCAGGCGCTAACCCGAAGCTCGGTAGATCATCCAGTTTTCCCAACCGCCGGATCCACATTTTTACTTTCTGGAGAACTGGCATTACCAGTCTCTGACTTTATTCAGTATCACAAGTGGAAACTCAGTACGTCCTGGAACGTGCCAATCGTACGAAAGCTAACAACCAGTTTTTCTGCGGACTTCGGATATATTGGATCACTTACCGGTGAGGATGTCCTCTTTGAGCGCTACATTGTTGGTGGATCGCCGTTTGATGTTCAAGGATATCGAAGCAATTTCGGGAAAGATATTGTTTACATGCGTGGATATCCGGCTCGTGTAATTGGTCCTCGCCGCGGTAGTGAGGCAGTTGGTGGACGTATTCTGAACAAGTTCACCTCAGAACTTCGATTACTTGCCATTCAGACTCCTCAACTTACAGCAGCACCATATCTATTTATGGATGCAGCAAACACATGGGATCAGTTCCAAACCTACAACCCCCGGCAATTGTATCGCTCAGCTGGGATAGGCGCCCGGCTATTCTTGCCAATACTGGGAATGCTGGAGATTGCATATGGGTATAATTTTGACGAATTTCAACAAATATCCGGGCAGAACTCAAACCACGATGGTTCAAAAAAATGGTTCTTTCAGTTCACTCTCGGGCAAGGATTCAACTAACAGATTAAGGCTCAGCGGATGAAAATACTATTCAGTTTTTGCTTGTTTTTCGTATGGTTCGTCACCCCTGTAATTGCGCAGCACAAGATTGCCTATGTTGATTCCGAACGGATATATGACAATTATCCTGAATTCTCTACGGCGCAACAATCCTTGGATCGAATTGCTCAGCAATGGGAACAGGACCTGAGCGAGCGCCAAAACGAAGTTGATGAAATGTTCGAGGAGTACCAGGCACGTGAACTTCTGTATACAGCAGAATCACGTCAGCAAAAACAGAATGAAATTATTGCTGCTGAGGAAGAACTAGAGCGTTTACGAGTTCAATATTTTGGCCCGGAGGGGCAATTGTTTCAGCAACAGGAACAAGTTTTGCGCCCGATACAGGAAAAGGTTCTCATAGCAATTGAACAAGTGGCAGAGGATGAGGGATATGACTATGTATTTGATCGAGGAGGTGATTTCATCTTTTTGTATACAAATGAAAGGCTTGATATTACAGACATCGTCCTGGAAGAGTTGGGCATTGATGTGATCCGAAATCCAGGACAATAAGTTTCACAACATTTAATTCATATAATTCTATGCGACTATTTTCGCTTAAACGCAGTATTGGTTGTTTATTTGCTGCATCACTCGTCGGATTTATTGCTGTGGCGCAGGCACAGCAACTTCCAGCTCTCAGGATAGGATACACCGATCATGAGGTGTTGATTTCAAATATGCCTCAAACTCGTGTGATACAAGAGGAGCTGCAGGCTGAGTTGGAAAGTGGGCAAAGAGTTCTTCAGTCCATGCAGGAGGATCTCGCGGGGAAGCTCGACCGTTACCAGAAGCAACAGGCTTTGTTATCGGAGGAGCGTAGGGAAGAGCGCCAGCAGGAATTAATTTCTCTTGAAGAAGATCTCCGTAATAAAGCTTCTGAACTTGAGCAGGATCTAGTCCAGCGCGAAATTGATCTGATGGGGCCTATTTTTCAGCAGGTTGATACAGCAATTCAAACGATTGCTGCCGAAAAGGGTCTTGATTTGGTGCTCCGCACTCAGGCAGGCCCATCACAACCCATTTTACTTTACGCAAACGAAGATCGGATTACAGATATTACCATTGAGGTTGCCCGGGAACTGGGTATCGATGTTGATGCAGCAATGCAACAATCCGAGGGCAACTAGAGTGTTGGATCAAATACCCGCTAATAGTTCCTATTGATTCCAGATTTCTTCATGGAAGGTGTTAGGCGGGTAACAACTCAAACATTTCGCCAAATGAAGGCGCGCGGTGTGCCGATAGCAGTTCTTACGGCATACGATTACACTATGGCGCGTATTTTGGATCGCGCTGGCGTGGATGCCCTTTTGGTAGGCGACTCGGCTTCAAATGTTATAGCGGGGCATGAGACCACACTTCCAATCACACTCGATCAGATGATTTATCATGCCCAGTGCGTTGTTCGTGCTGTAAAACGCGCGTTTGTAATCGTGGACTTGCCGTTTGGGAGCTATCAGGGAAACAGTCAAGAAGCTTTGGTGTCAACAATTCGTGTAATGAAGGAAGCTGGTGCTCACGCGGTGAAGATAGAAGGAGGGAGAACAGCTGTACGTGCCATAGAAAACATTTCTCGGTCAGGTATTCCTGTAATGGGGCACCTGGGGTTGACCCCTCAAAGTATATATCATTTTGGAACATACAAGGCTCGTGGCAAGAACCCCGAAGAAGCTGAGCAACTCAGAGAAGATGCGCTGGAACTCCAGAAAGCTGGATGTTTTGCAGTAGTTTTAGAGAAAATTCCCGCGAGTTTGGCAAGAGAAATTTCTACATCGTTGATGATTCCAACCATCGGGATTGGGGCAGGGAATGCGTGTGATGGCCAAGTACTTGTCACTCATGATGCGCTTGGCTTAAGTACTGATTTCAATCCACGCTTCGTTCGCCGCTATGCCAATTTGACAGATGTCACGACTAAGGCAGTCGAAAATTATGTTGATAATGTGCGAAATCGCACCTTTCCATCTCCAGAAGAGAGTTATTAACCTATGCCCAGTGAAGCAAAGCAGAAAATGATACAATCACGGCGGCGCCCGTTGATTCTTGTGACTAATGATGATGGGATTACTGCCCCGGGTATTCGTGCACTCACGAAAGCAATGGACGCTCTGGGAGATGTTGTTGTGGTTGCTCCAGCTGACGAGCAAAGCGCAGTAGGACATTCAATCACTTTGGATCGCCCTATTCGTGTTAAGGACTATAATTTTGGCGGCGAATTAAGTCATGTACACGCCTTAGCCATTACAGGAACTCCCTGTGACTGTATGAAACTCGCATTGCATGAATTGATGCATCGTAAGCCTGATTTAGCTGTCAGTGGAATCAACATGGGTTCAAATATTGCAATCAATGTGATTTATTCTGGTACGATCAGTGCGGCTACCGAATCTTCAGTGAACGGGATTGACTCGATTGCCTTTAGTCTAGATTCAAAGGATCCGAATGCCGATTTTATTCCGGCCGGCAATTACGCGAAGATTATTGCTCAGAAAGTGCTTCGGAGTCAACTTCCAACGGGGGTTGTCCTCAGCGCAAATATCCCCGCCATTCCTGAACATGAAATCAATGGAATTCAAGTTACTCGCCAGGCGAGATCCAGATGGCAAGAAGGGTTCGTCGGGCGGACAGATCCTTCAAATAAACAGTACTATTGGTATCGTGGAGTACTGAACATTTTGGATGATTCACCGGACACAGATAACCAGAGTGTCGAGGACGGGTATGTATCTGTTACGCCCCTACAATATGATCGTACGTCTTACGGATGTTTAGACGTATTGAGGACTTGGCGTTGGGCAGATGCTAAGGATCAAAGCTTCCTGAAATAGGAGGCCATTTGAGGAAGATCTACATTCCCGCCACTCAGGATGACTCCAATGTTCATTCCCTCTACGCTAACGGCTTCGCTCAGTACAGCGGCCACTCCTAACGCCCCGGTTGGTTCGACAACAATTTTCATTCTTTCCCACAAAAATTTCACGGCGTGGATAATGGCCGTTTCTGTTACGGTCACAATATTGTCAGCGAAGCTACGAATAATCTGAAAGGGAAGTTCCCCGAGGGAGAGCGTACGTGCGCCGTCTGCAATAGTATCAGGATTTTTCACAGTATGGAGGATCCCACTCTTGAAACTGAGTGTTGCATCATTTGCCATCTCCGGCTCAACACCAATGACTCGTGTTTGAGACTGCATTGCATGAGCAACTAGGGCAGAGCCAGATAGAAGTCCACCGCCGCCGCAAGGTACCAGGAGCATATCCAGGTTAGGATGCATATTTAGCAGTTCCAGTGCTACGGTTCCTTGACCGGCGATAATATGTGGATGATCATAAGGAGGAATGATTGGCAAATCTTTTTCCTTTGCCAAATTCAGCGCGAGAGCTTCACGGCTTGTTTCATTTCGATCATACAGGATAATCTCTGCTCCGTAATCGCTTGTGGCAGCACGCTTGACACTTGGTGCATCTCGAGGCATGATAATCGTAGGGCGGATGCCTAGATAATTTCCGGCGAGAGCAACCGCCTGGGCATGATTACCTGATGAAAAGGTGAGTACTTCACTGGTTGAATCAGGAAGCTGGCGCAATGTATTGTAAGCGCCGCGGAATTTGAAACTTCCGGATTTTTGAAAGTTCTCACACTTCACATATAAGCGTGCGCCCGTATGCTCATTCAAAGTATTTGAGGTAAGCACCGGGGTTTGGTTGGCAACGTCCTGGAGCCGGCTGGCAGCCAAACAAATATCTTCAAATTCCACACTGAAAAGACTCGTCACGGTAGATCATCAGCCTCTTGTGAGGAACGATGTTCGATTTCTTCGGAAGTTTTTCGTTCAATACGAACTGTCACATCCGTAACCAAGGCTGCAATTGCACCGATCGCTGCAAGGGTAGGAGCAAGGAGAACAGCAGCAAGGGAGCCTCCTAGGCCTACATAGAGAGGGAAGTCAGCAATAGTACGCCCCTCTTTGATGATAGATATTTTTCGCACCCGTCCTTCTCGTGCAAGTTCTTTTACCTTGTCAACCAACTGGGATCCCTCAACTTTAATTTCTTCAAAGCGCTCTCCGATACGTTCTCCGATGTTATTATTACGTGAAGTCATGAAATAGAATAAACTAATGTGTCTAACGTTACGCAATCTCTTGCTTCCGGTTGCGTAGCATGATTAACTTAAGTTGCCTGGTGGGTTTTATGCCATACTGGAGATAAGGTTATATCGTAAACTCAAAATTTGGAAACGAGAATCTTCAAATATAAGTTTATGAAGTCTGCGAGTGATGCCTTATTTACCAATAATCCATGAATACTTGTGAATTTGACGGCATTGATTACAATGGCGTTTGTGCACTATTCGACCCAAGTCAGCAGTATTAATGAAATTGAAATTTAAAACGAATTTCGATAAAAATAACAGAGTTTCACGAAATATATTGTGAGAAAGATGTCGATAAGTGACCATCATCGTATTGTGCTTGTAAGCCCAATGTATCCCTTCCGGGGAGGTATAGCTCATTTATCCGAGGGCATAGCAAAAGGATTTGTAGAGCGCGGGCATCAGGTTCGGGCGATAACTTTTACTCGTCAATATCCTGCTCTCCTGTTTCCAGGTAAGACTCAGTATGAAACCAATCTTGTTCCCGGCCGGGTAGTAGAGGCGGAGCGATTGATTGATTCAGTGAATCCTCTTTCATGGTTTAAAGCTGCTAAGCGCATCCGAGACTTGGCGCCTGATGTTGTAATATTTCGATATTGGCTGCCTTTTTTTGCTCCCGCCTTTGGCACAATTGCTCGGAATCTTGCCCGCGCTCGTATTAAATGTGTCGTCATAGTTGACAATGCTTTACCCCACGAACGTAGAGCTGGAGATGTTTCATTGGGCCGGTATTTTTTCAAGACAATACACGGATGTGTGGTAATGTCCTCTTCCGTAGGCCATGATATGGATTTGCTCAATCCCTCTTGTCCAAGAGCATTTGCCCCCCATCCGCTGTATGACACCTTTGGTAAACCAGCAAACAGGGGGCATGCACGTAAGAAATTGCAACTAGACCCGGACGCACCCGTGCTTCTTTTTTTTGGATTTATCAGGAAGTACAAAGGCTTACAAATACTAATAGAAAGCATGGATAAGGTCCGAAGAGCACTCCCGGAAATTTGTCTATTGATAGCAGGAGAATTTTATGAGGAAGAAGCGCTGTGTAAGGATAGGGTTAAAGCACTTGGCTTATCTAAGCATGTGAGCTTCTTTGATCAATATATTCCCAAAGATGAGGTAGCCGATTATTTTGCTGCAACTGATGTAGTCGTACAGCCATACTTGTCTGCTACCCAGAGTGGGGTAGCACAGGTCGCATATCATTTTGAGGTTCCCATTATTACCACGGATGTAGGGGGACTCTCTGAAACGATACCTCATGAAAAAGCCGGCCTTATTGTTCCGCCAAATGATGCCGCGGCTTTAGCAGGTGCGATCATCAGATATTTTTCAGGGAGCATGAAAGATCAACTAACTCAAGGTATTCTGCACCAGAAGCGGTTATTTGGGTGGGATAGATTTCTAGATGCTATTGAATCAGTGATGTAAATCTCAATGCAGTCTTACGATTTAGTGACTCACACAAATCTTCTCAAAAATATACTTTTAGGGTTTCCTGTCACTGAACATCTCATTGTCTATCGAAGCCGAGGGGGTAGTAGATCTTGAAGTAACCGGAGGCAGGCTATTGGATGTTGGACTCAAATTTGGAAAAGAGTTATGCAATCAAAGTATTAAATTTTGTTTGAACGAGCGATTTGTGGAACAATTTATCGATGATATTATCGGGTTCTCCAATGAATTTTTTAAAGTATTTTCGTTCTACTTTTCGATTACAATCATGAACCAGTATATGCTTGTAATTTAACCGAGATGCTGAATAAATGCTTTGCATTCTCCCCGGAGTCTTTCTGTTTGATCCCAGTGGGGCATCTACAAAAATAACATCCCAATCAAGGTTCAGAATTGTATCTGGCAGACAAAGAGCCAGTTTTACAGCTTGATTCATAAGCCGTCGCCATTGTAATCTCTTGGTTGTATAGTTCACCATTTCTATTTGAATTTCGGGGATTTTATCCTTGATCCGGTTTGCCCAAATCAGACTATTTTCCAGAAACCATGTCATTCCTCCTTGATTGAGTTTAATCCAATAAGGGCTATCATAACCAACTCCAAAAACCAGGACATTACAAGGTGTATAGGACTGGATTAAAGCTCCGATGAATTGATATTCTTTTAGTGAGCAATTTTTTGGATTTGAATTTACTAATTCTTGGAAATCAACTTCATTTTTCCTTTCTTTCATTACTATTATTTTGGGAATTATATATTTTGGATGGCATTTTTATAGAACAATCGGTGGTGAAAAATAACGGTTTTATATAATTTTAGATCTTATAGCGGGACGGTTCTGGTTGGTTTGCGCTACCTTAGCGCTTATTTACCTATTAACCAGACAAGAACTGTCCTATGTAAAACTACATCAAAACATTCACTTCTGCATCTCCGATCTCTGTTGAGATGGATGTGCACAAAAAGGCGATAGCATCGTGTATCTATCATGCGAAGACCGGCGCGACTTTGGATGAACGGGAATTGCCTCATGATCTTCCGAGGATTACAAAATATCTTCGGAAAGTACAAGATCATCATGGCCTACTGCGTTCCTGCTATGAGGCGTCATCCTGTGGCTTTGGATTACAGCGCACGTTGGAAGCGAATGGGATTTTTTGCGAAGTGGTTGCTCCTTCGTCGATTCCGCGTCGTTCAGGGGATCGGGTAAAAACCGATCGGCGGGATGCCCGGAAGTTGGCAACGCTGTATGCTGCTGGATGATTGACTCCGATCTGTATTCCGGATGAAGAGCAGGAGGCGCTCCGCTCCTTACTGCGCTGTCGGGGGGATTTATCCGAGACCGTGACCCGGACGAAGCAGCGGATCTTGGCGTTTCTTCAGGTCCGCGGGTTTGAGTACTCAGGCAGAACCCGTTGGACCAAGATGTTTCACACGTGGCTTCGTGCGTTGCCGGTCATTGGGGTGGATCAGAACACCTTACACACGTATCTGCATCAGTTGGATCAACTGGAGCAGGAAGTGCTTCGAATTGAAGGAGATTTATCGGAGCAGGTCGAGCAAGGTCCTTATGGAGCACCGGTCAAGGTGTTACTCGCATTCCGCGGGATTGGCTTGGTGACGGCATTGACATTTGTTTTGGAGCTGGGGGATCTTCGGCGTTTTGCAGTTCCGCGCCAATTGATGGCGTATTTGAGCTTGGTTCCGAGTGAACACAGTTCTGGGGCGCACACCCAACGAGGCGGGATCACCAAGACCGGAAACACCCATGCGCGAAAAGCTCTGGTTTCGGCTGCCTGGAAATATGCACACCCTCCTCGCAGCAGCCGTATGCTTCAACAACGACAAAAAGCGATTTCGTCACCTGAGTCAAGCCAAATCTCGATGTATCGCGAATACAGCGGTCGCACGGAAATTCGTTGGCTTTCTTTGGGGAGCATTACACCTGGAAACTCCGTTAACCTAGATCCTCAACATACATGTGTATATCCTGACTTATGGAGAAGCGATTGGCACGGTAGGAGAACCCACGCCACTCACTTG
>JAPOTE010000116.1 GCA_026709335.1 Bacteroidota bacterium
CTGAAGAACAGGAGGCCAAGGAAAGGATCTGGAAAAAGGTCTCTTTAAAAAAGATAGCTGAAATTCCTTCTGACGAGGAAACGGTTTTGTATAACGCCGGCATCTTAGTGCCGGATACTAATGGAGACATATATGTTGTGGACTACGGAGTCTTTGAGATTCTCCGATTTGACTCTAATGGCACCTATGTGATGTCGTATGGCGACGGTGCCGGTAATGCACCGGGTGAATTTTCAAGTATAACAGATATTAAAATTGCATCTGATTCGACGATATATGTAATTGATCATTCTGCAAAAAGAATATCTCTTTTCTTGAAGGAAAATGGGGAGCTTATAGACACAAAATCTTTTACCGGCCTGAAGTCCCCCATGAGATACGCTGCCACAGATTCAGGCATAGAATATATTGCCCATATAGATAGCAAAAAGATGTTTTCCTCCAAATTTGGAGAAAACGTTGTTGAATTTGGGGAACTGTTAGAAAACCACGACGGACTTGGACTTATAGGTGCACTAGTAGATGGAGATTTGGTAACGTATAAAGAAAATATGGTGTATGCGTTTGCTCGTTTCCCTCTAATTTTGATATATGATCCAGATGGGAATCTTATTCTCTCAAAAAAAACAATGGCCTATGGGGATGATTTTCAAAGACCAGAAGTTATACAATCTACAATGAATCAAATGGTTACTTTTGTAACGGAAGGAGAGGTTGTTAATGCTATGATGAGCGTTGACAAGGATAAATTGTTTCTTGCTGGGCGTGTTGATGAAGATATGGTTATTGATGTTTATGAAGCTGAATCAGCTGATTATGAATATTCTTTCAAAGCACCAAATTACGCCTACGCATTTATAATGAATGATCGGATGTATCAACCACTAGACACTACAGTGGCTATTTTTTCAATGGAAGAATAGAAGAAGTACAGCCCCTGGAATTTGTGCAAAAAATTATTGCAGGGTAACGATGAGTACTTAGAACGGATAATGTATGCACTGGTAGTTTCTGCATTGATACTTTTTCTTTGCGTGACCTTCTTCGCAAAGCCAAGTAATGAACACGGTGTCATATCTAAGATTCCAGCTATGTCAGATTATTTTGAAGAAGGCACTGATAAATTGATCTTGTTTGTTCTGACTCCTACCTGTCCATATTGCATACAGAGCTATCCATTTTATAGAAAAGTGATAGAAAGCAAAAGACAAGACACTAAGATTGTTGTTGGGGTTGATCTATCTGTTCCTATCGAAATTGAAAGGCGGTTGATTCTAAGAGAAGGGCTAAATATTGATACATTGATTACCATTCCTACGATAGATTGGGGAATATCTTCTGTTCCAACAATTATACTCTTGGATAATGAAGCAAAAGTAGAGGATGTGTGGATTGGATTACTTGATATCGATCAGGAAAAAGAAGTGTTATCTGCTGTCACCAGACAGTAGCTGATCTAGTGTTCTGTCATGCATAAAATGTCGGATATATGCACTTTAGTTTCCCCCGTGAATCCTCGGTGGTGAACTGTCAGCCAATTATATTCGATATTTTATGAATGACATGACACTAGAAATCTTTGAATATCCCCCGAATTTATGACTAATCTCACAATAAAAGCTGAAGCCCAAAAAAAAACAGGTGAGCGGAGCCAATTATCTGTGAGATCTTTAAGAAGCGGGAATTCTCGAGAAAATCCCCCCTTTTTGGGGAACAAAAAGGGCTCGAAGAATGAACAGCGCCATTTTTTGTATCTCAAGCTTTCGAGCTCAGAGGTTTTGCAAGAGGCTCTAAGGTAAAAGAATTGAGCTCGGGACATGGCAAAAGATAAACGTATTGTTCTTCCCAAAGTTTTAACCAAATCATTTATGTTACGAGTTGGAGATCAGACACCTGATTTTATAGGGTCTATACAAAAAAATGGGGGAGGGCAAATTCGTCTCAGTGACTTCATCGGTCAAAGGGTTGCGTTGTACTTTTACCCCAAAGGTAGCGCCTATGGATGCAATGAACAAGCATGTAGCATTCGGAATGATTGGAAAACCATCAAGGAGGCAGGTATCGTAGTGATTGGTGTTTCTGGTGGTCGTGCAAAGAGCCATCAAAAATTCGCTGAAAAAACAATCTTCCATTTCCTATTGTATCCGACACAAAAAAGAAAATCATGGACCTTTATGGCGTTCGGAGAGGAATAAAGATCTATGGAAAAACCTGGTTAGATACGATTCGTACGACTTTCATGATTGATGAATCAGGTAAGATTGTACATGTCATCAAGGTCCCTGACTTCAAAAATCACGGACAAGAAATCCTAGATTTTTGGTCGTCATATAATGAAAATGATTCTTGAATTTGAAAAATATTAACCGCGTTCATATCCTCCCCATTTGCCTTCCGGGAAGAAATCTTCTAAACATTATTGTGCTATTTTCACATGAATGACGGGCTACCTGAACACGAAGCAACACTATGCAGTGGCGATGAACCATTTCATGGGCAGGAAACCACACAGCCTCTACAGCTTAATGACTACTGGAGATGGTCTGCCTCCATGCTTTTAGACAATACTGTACGTGGGATTTTGGCAGAATTTTTAGTTGCTTCCGCATTAGATCTACATAGAAATCCAAGAAGAGAATGGGACGAGGCAGATGTGCGTATGGGGTCCGGTACTAAAATTGAGGTCAAGAGTGCTGCGTATGTACAATCTTGGGAACAATCCGAATACTCCAAGATCATCTTTGGGATCGCACCTCACGGTATTTGGGATGCAACGACAGGAAAGTACTCAGAGATTCAAAAGCGCTCAGCTCAAATCTATGTATTTTGCGTTTTCAATAGAAAAGAAGCGCCTTTCGATCCGTTGGATCTGAGCGCATGGGATTTTTATGTTATTCCGACTAAAGTTCTGGACTTGAAGATGTCCACCCAGAAATCGATTGGATTAAGCTCTCTCAAAAAACTCTCTCCCAAAGAATGCAGTTATGCAGGCTTGCGAGAGGCAATTTCAGAAGCCGAAAAAGAGGTCGATAGCGAAGATTACTCTAATTACCAGTTATAACGTTTGAGGCTTCATATCCAAAATGGATAGAAGAGCATCTATTTGGTTTGGATGAATTTGTAAGCACGTGTGCTCTCATTATTCCGATCTCAGGATGAGCTGAAATTGCTGAATCTCCGGATATCATTGTTCCAGCTCAATCATGCATGGTGGTAGTGCGGATTGTTTTTCAGCGCTGTTCAAGCTAGGTGAACTTTACAAGAGACCCCATTTGTGGATGATCCGCATCACCAACGATCTATTCTTTCCATGGACCATATCACTGCCCCGCAATTGCAACGCAATGGAGGAGGCTATCCCAGTCAATATAATTCAGGAAATCGCTTCATTGTTTGGCGAAGTATCTGAATTGAACGGAAGGCGGTCAGCCACTAATTCTGCGATGTCTTTGATCACGGGATGATCTGAATCAGCACTCTTTGCTGCATCGCTGAGCATAGTAAGACAGAACGGGCATCCTGTAGCAATAGTATTTGCGCCGGTATCGACCGCTTCGGCATAGCGGGCCTGATTGACTCTTGGCTCTGCCTCCTCCATCCACATTTGGGCGCCGCCGGCACCACAGCAGAACGATTTTTTCCGATTACGAGGCATTTCTGTAATGGTAGCACCAGTATGCTTTAGAATAGATCGGGGCGCTTCGGTAATGTCGTTTTGCCGTCCAAGGTAACATGGATCATGGAAAGTGATCTTCTCGGGTAATTCGTTGAGGGGAATACGTTTCTGTTCGGCAAGTTCAGACAACAGTTCGGTATGATGAATAACTTGGTAGTGCCCTCCCAAGGCAGGATATTCCTTGCCAAGTGTATGAAGGCAATGAGGGCAAGTCGTCAAAATGCGTTTAGGTTTGACCTCATTCAGGGTCGAAATGTTGTTTGAGGCCAGCTCAGAAAAAAGATACTCATTACCACTTCTCCGAGCAGAATCCCCCGTACAACACTCGCGACCTCCCAGCACAGAAAAAGAAACTCCGGCAGTATGTAGTATGTGTACGAGTGCCTGTGCGGTTTTCTGAGCTCTCTTGTCATAGGAAGGAGCACAACCAATCCACCATAGAAGATCTGCATCAGGATTTTCTTCAATCGTGGGGACATTGAACCCTTTGGCCCATCCCATCCGCTCACTTGAACCCAAGTTCCATGGATTGCCATTACGCTCCATGCCTTGATAGATCGTTTCCAGAGCTTCCGGATATTGATCTTTCATCAAGACCAGTCCACGTCGAATCTGTAGAATGTCTTGCATTGGAGCGTTTGCAACTGGGCAGACTTCAGTGCATGCCCCACATGCAGTACATGCCCATACCGCAGCTTCAGTAATCGCATAGTCGGTCAGTTCAGCTTCTGATAGTTCACCCGAGGCGAGATTGAATAAATTTTCGCTGGCGAAATAGCGTTTGTTAATTTCAAGGGCAGCAGGGGACAGTTCTTTGCCTGTAGCGTAAGCAGGGCAAACATCCTGGCAACGATTGCACATAATGCAGGCAAATGTGTCTGTAATATTTGATTGTGGGAGTTGCTCAAATGTGAGTGCTCCAAAAATTTCTAAGTTTTCGTCCTCGAAGTTAATCGGATCCAATGCTCCCGGAGATGCTCTCTTTACTTGGGTGGCAAAATTGAACCCTGCCATAATGAAGTGTAAATGCTTTGTATACGGGAAATATGGAGCAAAAGCTAAAATCAGTCCGAGCGCCCCCCACCAACATACATGATGCCATACGTTGAGTAGGTCTGTACTGGAACCTGACCAGACAGGAGTCAAGGCTGAAGCCAAGGGTTGCCAAGGATCTGGACCATGTAGTTCAATAACGACAGATTCTCCAAGTAAACGGAAGCCTACATGCAATAAAATGAATGCACCGACAATCAGTGAATCCACAGATATTGTCTGATTCAAATAACGCAGTCGTACCTCGCGAATACGAAAAACGTTAGCACGATGAGATAGAATCTGTCGATGAGGCAGAATGAAGCGTCGTACCAAAAGCAGGATCATTGCCAGTAATACTGTGCCGCTAGCGATATCTACTGCCAGTCGGTAGCTTTGTCTGATCCAGTCGGGAAATACATAAACCGGGGAGGGTACGTAGCCACGGACTAGGTCAACGACGTTCACCAGGAGATAAAGCACAAAAGCCCATGCGAGTAATGCATGAATGACATTGATTACAGGGCGTGTCTTCCACATGCCGCCCATGGTAATCCATGCCCCCAACGCACGGATTGTACGCTTCCAATCACTGGTTAAGGCAGGTTCCTGGCCGCGACGTATAACTCTGAATATGGCAGAAAACCCCAGACTCGTACCGTATACGGCGAAAATCAGAGCTAACGCAAAAAGAGCCTTTTCCGTAAGGGTCAGCATGGACCCAAGCTAGTCCAGCGTATAGAAGAGTGGATCAATCTTCTTATGCGAGCGCTCCAAAATGGCTTGATTAGCAATAACTGCGATAGCTGTTGCTTCCAATCCCCGCTCCCAGTTTGCGGTAGGAGGATAGGGGCCGAACGCATGATTGTCCATGAATTCCTGCATTGCATACCAGAGCGGGGTTTCTACATTAGGATCGTCTTCAGTAGGATCTAAGTTCTGGGCATCCAATTGGGTTGCATTGGCCAAGAGCGCGATACCGGTCTCTTTGTAGAATCGGTCTTTTCGCGCATACACCTCCCAGCCAAGCATCAAAGAATCCACCTCCTTAAACATCCAGGCCTTGCCTCGGTCACGGAAGACAATTGTGCTGTTGGATCCCATGTAAACTTCATACGCATCTTCATAGGAACTTGCAAGGGTAGCATCAAAAATCATATGCAGGCCGCTTGGAAATTCAAAGATTGTTTGAATTGTATCAGGAATCTCTCGTCCATCGTCCCAGAGCATAATTTGTCCAAATCCATGAACCGAACTTGGAAGCTCTCCGAGTACCCAATAGGCTACATCCATCTGGAGCAGTGCAGATTCACCAATCAATCCAAGGCTTACCTCAGGATCAAGGCGCCAATTCAGTTCACGAACACGGTCGGCGTTTGGAGAGGCTCTTCGCCAGCTCTCTTTGGCGTGCCATTGGCCTCGTGCTACCGCAGGTTTGCCGATTGCCCCGCTGCGCATAAACTGAAATACGGAAAGGTGTTGGGGGTTAGAGCGATAAATCTGACCAACCTGAAAGATCTGATTGGGTGCGTCTCGCGCAGCACGTGCGATAGATTTGGCATCATCAATGGATGAAGCCATAGGAGCTTCACAGTAGATATTTTTCCCGGCGTCTAATGCATTGATCACGATATCGTGATGCAGGTGTGTAGGGGTTGCAATAATAACAGCTTGGATATCCGCATTGTCCAGGATCTCCCTATAATCTTGGTGCTGGGTAGCTTCAGGGACATCACGCTGGGCCCGGCGGAGCATGGGAGCGTACGTATCACAGATAGCTGAGACACGCGCGCCAGGAACGCGTGCAAGAGTCTCGGTGATTTCGCGACCCCTTGGACCATACCCAATAATTCCGCAATTTACATCATTGCGATTTCCGGGCCATGCCCTTGTTTTGATTTTGGCTGCACGTACCAGTCCAGCACCGCTCAGGACGGCTCCCCCCATCAAAAAAGCTCTTCGGCTAACGTTTTTTCCAGTCATTGAGAATCTTTGAATTTATTGATGAATCCATTGGAGACAAGGTTTAGAACATTGTTATCGGAATATGCACAAAGAATACGCATTCCGTTGAATTTTTGTGCAATTTTGTTGACTTCAGTCTGATTCATCGCTAGCAACGCAGTTGAGATTCCGTCACAAACAGTTGCAGATGAATGCACTACAGCTGATAGAGCTGGACCTTGAATAGGGTAACCATGGCGCGGGTCAATAACATGCCCCCATATCTTGTTATCTTTTTGGAATGCCTTTCCATGAGGCGCGGAAACAGAGAATGCTTCGTCACGAATCGTGGTTGATGTGAGTACATGAGATTGATCCAGTGGATCCGCAATACCAATGGGCCAGCCGTCCTCATCTGGAGAAGGTGTACCAATGGCAGCCATGGTACTTGTCCCCCCATGTAGAAGAGCTGAGGTAATTCCACACTCTTGAAGTAGAGTAGTTGCCTCTTCAATTGCGTATCCCTTACCAATCGCTCCAAGATCTATGGCCATGCCGTCCCGCTTAAAGGCAATGGTACAGGTGGAATCATCTAACTCTACCTTATCCATTCCAGTTTTTTCTAGAGCTTCCTTTCGTTGGGCTTCTTCCGGCCACGACCCCGAGTCTCCCATAAATCCCCAGCAACGCATCAGGGGCCCCACAGTAATATCAAAAGCACCATCCGTGCTATGATGAAGATCGGAGGCCATTTGGAGAAGGGAAAAAAGATTTCGGTTTATCTCAACTGGAGTTTCAGATGCGTTCCTGTTTATGTGGCTGACTTCACTGGTCGGATCGTAGACGCTCAATCGCCGGTGCAAGCGCTTAATTTCTGCGAGTGCCTCTTCCCCCGCTGCCCTTAAGTAGACAGCATCTTCCCCGTGAAGGACAAGCTCAAACCGTGTCGCCATGGCATGTAGCGCCAGTCGAACGGTTTGCATGCTGATATATCTATATCAAACCAAGCACGGAAGAGAGTAGAACTGTCTCTTCCGTGCCTCATTATCTGAACTCAAATTAATAAGTTTCAGTCTCGTAGGTGATCGGCTCAATTTTCATGCCACCACCAGTATGGAGAGAACGATCTTCCTCATTGAAGTAGATCATTTCGCCCATGCGCTCGCTTAATTCTGCCATAGAGATGATCGTTTGTGCTCGAATGGCAACATCGATATTTCCATTCGCAGGAACATCTTCACGAATTGCATCAAAGAAATTATTGATATGATCTGGTACGTTGACACCTGGAAGGAGGTTGTCCATTTGTTCTCCGTCAACCAAGTCAGCAAACGGGCGTTCGGGGCGGAGTTCAAGGTTTTCTCCGCTGAAGTATAGTGTACCTTCGTTACCACGAATCACCTGTGCAAGTCCCTGTTCATTTACACTACTTCCAGTGACCAGCATGCAGAGGCCGCTGGGGAATTCCGCCAGTAATTGACAGTTATCAGTCACATCCCGATCTTCCGGTCCGAGATTTGCATCGCCAATCTTCTTGTTTCCGATTGAACAGACGCGAGTTGGAAATTCCGGATTACCTGTTGCAATCAGAAGGGGGTGGATACGATGAGCGAGAAGGTCTCCCAAAATGCCTGCACAGTATGGATAGTACTTCCGCCAGCGATGATAATGCTGAGCATTGAACTCACGGGAAGATACGGGGCCAAGCCATTTGTCCCAATCAAGTGTTTTTCCGGGCTCAAGTTCTGACTCCAGTTCGTAGTAGTTCCATTCGCCCTGGGGAGTATTCCTATGGTAAGAGTCCTGTGCCAACACCAGCGGTCCTATTCGGCCAGCGCGGATCAGTTCTGCAGCTGCATGCCATTTTCCCTGAGTACAGTACTGTGAGCCAATTTGAAATTTATGGCCTGTTTCCTTAACCTTATCATAGATCTCAAACCCTTCAGTAAAGTAACGGGTCATGGGTTTTTCGCAGTAGACATGCTTACCTGCATCCAGCGCATCTACCGCAATTTTCGTGTGCCAATGATCAACCGTACCGATGAAAACTGCATCAATATCAGGGTTGTCTAGAATTGCCTGATAGTCCTCATGAACCTCTACGGCGGCTTCACGGCCAGCTGCCTGGCGTGCAGCATCAAGTGCCTTATGAGCCCGGTCGCGTCGTTTGGAAAACAAATCACAAGCCGCTGCTCCAATAGCATTCAACTGAACGTTATGGCGAGGCCTCCCATTATTCGTTGGATTGGTGACGCTTAACAGGTGAGCATTAAAACCCTGTCCGCCCACACCTATAAATCCACATACAATTGCGTCATTGGCCCCTAGCACTGAACCAGTTGCGGGTGCCTTGGAACGGGCAGTATTTACACCCTGCAATCCGGCCGCAACTGCGGCGGTACCGATAGCGGACTTTTTGATAAAGTCACGACGAGAGTTTTGTTTGTCTAGCATGATAAGTTATAATGATAGTTGACAATAATGAATGGAACCGCTTCCGAAAGCCGAGGCGGGCCCGGTAAGATACAAAAAAAAATTAAAAGAACAGATAGAAGACATGCCAATCAAACCTCTCCGCTTCAAATGGTTGTCAGTTTCTCATCGACATATCATCCGGCATAAATTTTGAGAGGTTTAGTGCTTCGTTATCTGTTTGATGAAGGCTGTTTTTAATGGTTCTCATTATCTTTAATGAATTGTGATTGTCTATCTTCATGGATGTCGGTGTTACATATCTTCGGTAGAGCCCTGTCCTCGGAGGGAATACAGACAGCACATACCAACACGTAATATGAAACAATTACGGCTGAATCAGCCTAAAATATAAATGACCAAACTGTCACGGAAAATGATATCTTCTCTGAATTGGAAATCTTTGTCATGCGCACTTTTCCTGGTTATAATTCTGATAACACCTGTATATGCGCAGATTACAAATTACACCATCGCTCCTGAGAGTAACATATATGTAGACGGAACCTCAAATCAGACACCTGAATGGAGAGTCTATGCAACGGAAATTACTGGTACAGTGAACTTGAATGAAGAGGGCAATGTAGATACCGCACAGATAGTCGTGCCCTCCAAGATGATGAAGAGTAAAAAAAGCCCGATTATGGATCGGGGGATGTATGATGCACTTCAGGCAAATGATTTTCCCGAGATTATTTATAAACTTGCTTCGGTTTCGGACGTCACCGCCTCCAATGATACCATGTTCACGCTCAATGCAACGGGTAATCTGACGATTGCAGCGGAAACCAAAGAAATCAATCTTCCTGTGGAGGGCATCAGGAAGCCGGGTGGTGCAATCCATTTCAGAGGAACACATGAACTCCTGATGACCGATTATGGACTCAAGCCTCCCTCCCTCATGTTTGGGCGTCTCAGAACTGGTGATGAACTGGTTATCACCTTTGAGATCGTTGCCGTTCCGGCAGAATAGACACTAGAGCTCCAAAAGCTTGCACCTGTTTTTGACCCGGAATATGATGATGACCTTGATATCCGGGAAGCCTCGACCGTCATTGGCCGCAGGGACTGTAGACGTTGCGTGATTTTTCAAGGAAATCGTATCAGGTGAATGCCCGGATTGTTAGATGGAGTGCTCACTTGTTTCATCTGTATCCACAAGAATTGCGGTAGAGCCTATCTTTGAATTGGTGGTGCACCTGTTGCCTCTAGAGCACTGGTCAGCGCCGGGAGTACCGTTTCTTCAAAGGATGTCAAAGTTGCTTCAAGTTCAATGAGTTGGGTTTCGGCGATCTCCAACGACCGTTCGTGTAAATCCGTGGGTCCATAGGTGTTCTGTAGGCCACTCATTCCCACAAACAGCCGCGACATGAGTGTGGGTGAATTCCTTTCGCCAAGAGGATTTTTTGATTCATATCCGGTCAGATTATGATCAATTCCAAGGAGAGTAGTTCGTGCCTTGTGAAGCTCTGTGGTGAGTTCTGCTGAAGGATTTGTTGCCCGAAGATGCGCAGTCTCCATGGCTTCGATTAATTCGGTATGATTTTCAAGAGACTCTGAGAATTTACTTGCGCGTTGCATCAGCGAAGCAACTTTTTTGCGATAGGAGTTGATTTCGCCAGGAGTTTTTCCCTCAAGTGCAGGCGCTCGAAGGGGTTCAACTTCAAATGAAGTAGGCCCGGAAAGAACTGATTCCATCCCATCGCTCACCCGAACTAACGTGGCGGTGTAGGTGCCAGGTGTGGCAAGGAATCGGCCTGAGCCGTTATTTTGACTTCCGGGTCTGACTACGCTGGTCGCGGGATATCTTAGATCCCAGGTCGCTCGATGCATTCCTTTAGACGTGCCGCCAGCAACACGGCCGGCCACCTGGTTTGCTTCATCTCTGATCACGATAAAAACCTTGTCTTCAGTCTCGTTGAGCTCGGCGTCAAGTGCATCCCAGCCAGGAAAAGGAATATCCTCATCGGGGTCGATCTCCTTTTCTGCTTCCACCCGGGCCTGTTTCAGCGTTTGAGAGCCTTCACGAAGGTAGTAGGTGAAGTTTGTGCCATAAGGAGGGTTCGGGGCGGCAAAATAGTTAGTCCCCTGAGCAGTTCCTGCGACGTCACGTTCAATAAACAGCTTGGTTGTGCGCGGTGTGAACAGATGAGCATCCTGAGAGAGCAATTCTTCATTCACGAGCCGGAGGGGGGAGTAGTCGTCAAGAACGAAAAATCCACGGCCAAATGACGCAGCTATGACGTCATTTTCCCGTCTTTGAATCACAATATCCCGGAATGAAATCGTTGCATCGGATGCAATCTTTGTCCAGTACTTCCCACCATCAACGGTAAAGTAGATTCCAAATTCAGTCGCAGTAAACAATAAATCAGGGTTCACATGATCTTGTACAATACGCCAAATTAGTGTTCGATCCGGAAGATTTCCGGCAATGGAAGTCCAGGTACGACCACGATCGATACTTTTGATCAGATAGGGAGACAGATCCCCGAATTTATGATGGTCAAGTGCAGCATATACGACGTCTGCGTTATGCAAGTCGGCATAGAGGTTATTTACGAATGCGCCCGCAGGGATTCCATCAATGTTTCCAACTTCCAGAGTGCGCCAATTTTGACCATCGTCTTCTGTAATCTGAATCAGACCATCGTCTGTCCCTACATATAGGAGTCCTGCTTCAAGAGGGGATTCAGCTATAGATGATATAGTATTATAGACGGACATGGCATAAAAATCCCATGGATTATTATAGCTCTGGACACGCCCCATGATCGGAAGTTCAATACGTTCCTGATCAAGAGTCAGATCTCCGGAAATGGCTGTCCAGCTGTCTCCGCGATCAATTGATTTCCAGACGCGGTAGGATCCAAAGTATAGTGTAGCCGGGTCATGAGGGCTCACAACGATGGGGGCATCCCAGTTGTAGCGTTCATTTTTTTCACCACTCCCTGCCTGGGGCTGAATCAGAGTTTGTTCGCCGGTAATCAGGTCAACACGATGTAATCGTCCCTGTTGAGATTGAGCGTAGATAATGTCAGGGTTTCCAGGTTCAACTGCGGATTGGTGTCCATCTCCTCCGAGTGTTTTGAACCAGTCAGCGTTTCGTATTCCGTGTCGATTATCGGTTCGCGAAGGGCCTCCATGAGATCCGTTATCCTGTGTGCCGCCAAAGATGCGATAGAACGGTTCGGAGTCATCTACGGCAACTTTATAGTATTGTGTGATCGGAAGATTGCCGATAAAATCCCATGATTTTGTACCATCATAGGTTTGAAAAAGTCCCCCATCGGTTCCCATGAGAATATAATCCGGATCATCCATACGGAAGCCCATTGCATGGTTGTCCACATGTTTATCGGTACCACTCATTCGATAAAATGTACGTCCATGATCATGGGATACCTGCACACGCACATCCATGAGATAGATCGTTCCCTCTTGGTGTGGTGAAGCATAGAGTTCCTGATAATAATGGGGACCAGTTGCTCCTGCAACTGCATCCGACATTTTTTCCCAGGAAGCTCCCCGATCAGAAGACATAAATATTCCGCCGGTTCTCAGATCAAGTTCAATTGCTGCATAAATGATGTCCGGGTTTTGAGGTGAAATCGCCAGGCCGATTTTTCCAAGGTTTGATTTGGGGATTCCTTTGGTAAGGGGCATCCAGGTGTGTCCACCATCTGTACTTTTATGAAGTCCAGTGCCGGGGCCACCTCCCATATATGCAGCTACATTCCTATGCCTTTGCCATGTAGCAGCATATAGAACTGAGGGATCTCGAGGATCAATGACCAAATCCGTGACTCCGACCCATTCATTATCTCCGAGTTTGTGCTCCCATGACTTACCTCCATCCGTACTCATATAGAGTCCTCGCTCCCCTCCACTATTCCAGAGTGGCCCTTGTGCAGCAACCCAGATTACGTCACTGTTATCCGGATGAACAATGATTCGCGAAATATGTCGAGATTCCTTGAGCCCCATGTTGTGCCATGTTTCGCCTCCATCATCACTACGATAGATACCGTCGCCATAGCCTACGTGTCGGCCGCCGACATTTTCTCCTGTGCCAACCCAAACCGTATGAGGGTTTCGTGGATCCAGAGTGATGGCTCCAATAGAGTAAGATCCTTGCCCGTCAAAAAGAGATTTCCAGGTAGTTCCGGCATTGCCAGTTTTCCATACACCGCCACTTCCTACGGCGACATACCACACATTGTCATCTTCAGGATGCATTGCAATGTCGGCAATGCGCCCCGATGTGAATGCAGGCCCCACATTGCGTAATTTTATGGCAGAGAAATCTGTCTCATGAACCAAGTTGTCTTGAGCGAAAACGGGGGATGTCATGAGAATCCCGATCAGGGAAAGCGTACGAACGAGGTAAGTCATATGAAATGTTATTTGGAATAAGCCCGAAAGATAAGATTATGGAACGGGAAATATGGATTATTTCACAAAAAATCGAAAATTCAATAATCCAAAAATGAAGAATGAAGGTGAAAAATGTCTATAGAATTGCCAATTCCCAGAAGAATGTTTTCCTAGTAGCCAATCATGCACCGGTTGCGGGACGGGTTTCTATGGATCCACTGTCTTCGTCCTTTAGGTTGAGGTCAATCATCCAATACGCCTGTGGTTCAGACAGGGTAGCCGCTTACGCAGTTGATTCTGATATGCGAAATTCAAGTCGCTGCTGATCACACAGGTTCGATCTGGTGCCTGTGCAAGAATCTGTCCCCAAGGATCAATGATTACCGAGTGTCCAAAACTTTCCCGCTCGGTATTGTGCCGTCCGAACTGAGCTGGTGCAACCACATAGGACAGGTTTTCAATTGCACGTGCCCGAAGAAGTGCAAGCCAATGGTATGCACCAGTTCTCCAAGTGAATGCCGAGGGGACAAAGAGTACCCGCGCGCCCTGAGCCGTCAATACTCTGTATAATTCTGGAAAGCGCAGGTCGTAGCATACGCTGAGTCCCATTTTTGCTCCCAGAGCTTCAAATGTGACAGGTGTCTTACCTGGCTTAATGTAACGAGATTCCATAAATGAGTGAGAGTCGTCCAAATGAATATCAAATAGATGGATTTTGTCGTATCGAGTAATAATTTGACCGTCGGGTCCAAAAACCAGGCAGGTGTTTGTGACTCGATCATTTGCCGACAGGGGTACCGTGCCTCCCAAGATATATATGGAATGTGATTGAGCTAATTTCTGGAGCAGCTCAACTGCGGGTCCATCATTAAGGTTTTCGACCGCATCGATCTTTTTTCCCTCTCGATCCAGGTATGAAAAATTTTCGGGAAGTGCCACAAGTTGTGCATTTTGAGAAACTGCTTCTTCAATCAAAAGCTTCGCCTGTGAAAGGTTAGCGTCGATGTTTTGGCCAGAGCACATTTGCACGGCGGCTACTCGTATGGAAGAAGGAGACATGGAGAGAAAATTCAGATGATGTATATTTCGTGTCCAACCAGATACTCCCTTAATTTGATGCGTTTATTTAGTACAATTTTGTTTGTTGTCATTTTTATACTCGGCTGTGGCAATATGGAAACAGAACAGGCCATGATGGAAGAGCCTGATATCAGTTCACTCACTGCCGTAACTGAAGCACGCCTCATGGCGACAGAAGGAGGCCAACTCCTGTTACGTGCAATTAATGCTCATGGTGGCTTAGATGCCTGGCACAACGCAGAGACGAGCAGTTATGTTTGGGGATTTGAAGGTGGCATGAAGGGGAAAATGGTTGCCCATAATCGAACTCGGCAGGTATACCATGATATCATGTTTATGGGGGACGAAGCAGCACCGGATGCTCAGATGGCCTGGGATGGAACCAATGCCTGGATTTACCCTGATTCCCTTCCCACATCACCACGCTTTATGGCCACTACGGGGTACTATTTTCAGTCAATTCCCTTTATCCTTGCCGATCCCGGAGTTCGTTATGAGGTATTGACTCCTGCGCTCCTTGATAGCGTAGAGCATCAGATTGTGCGTGCAACGTTTGATGATGGTGTAGGAGACGCTCCAGGAGATCATTACACGCTCTACATTAATCCCGAAACACACATGGTCAATGCAATTCTGTATCGATCAACATATGGCCGCGGACGTCCGGAGATCAGCGAAGATATGCTTCAGACGCTTCTATACTACGAGGATTATGTTACAGTTGACGGGTTAACGGTCCCCACTCAATTTGAAGGATATGGATTTTCAGGGGGATCGAAAGGTGAAAAATATTATGAGGCCGCATCGAGCGAACATTCTTATACGCAGCCGTTTGATGAAAGCCGGCTTGTTATGCCAGAAGGTGGCAGGGTAGATCCAATGCCTTCCAGTGAGTAAATTTGTCCTTTGTGCAGTTTGCATTTGAGTCAAAAGTAAAAACTTGTGTCATGTCAAAAATAGTCAGCTGTATGGATCGCCGAGAATTTATTACTACTACTGTGGGGGCATTATCGGTTGCAACGGTGCTTCCCGGACGAGTGATTGGTAGAACAAGTCATGTCTCTCCGAACGATAAAATTCATGTTGCATTGATTGGCTGCGGAACGCAGGGCTTGCGTCAATTGATGAGCGATTGGTTGCCAAGAGATGATATTCATCTGGTTGCACTTTGTGATCCAAATAAGGATTCGGAGGATTATCGTGACTGGAGTCCACATGGACTCCGCAATGAGGTGCGTCAGTTTTTGAACAACCCAAATTGGGGATCCGAAACAGGGATTCGAGCCGGCCTCATGGCGGCAAAGGAGGTAGTTGAAGGTCATTATGCAAACAAACGCGGACAGAGTAACTGGCATGGCTTGAAGCTTTACTCGGATTTTCGAGAAATGCTGGCCGAGTCCGAAGGCATAGATGTCATTATTAATGTGACACCTGAGCACCTTCACGGAGTCATTAATATTGCCGTAATGAAGGCGGGAAAAGCTGTGGTCTCTCACAAGGTACTTGCCAACACATTGCATGAGGTGCATCAAACTGTACAGGTTGCCAAGGAAACCGGTGTGACAAGTCACCTATTGGCGTGGAATAATGATCCCGAACTCTATCAATTGTGGGAGTGGATCGATCTGGGAGTCATTGGTAAAGTAAAGGAGGTACATAATTGGTCCAATCGCCCTGTGTGGCCACAGGGGTGGCTTGAAACACCCAAGGAGGAAATGGCAATCCCAGATGGCCTAGACTGGAAACTGTGGCTTGGATGTGTTCCTGATCGACCATATCATATTGATTACACGCATGCTCTTTTTCGAGGATGGTATGAATTTGGGAGCGGCGCTCTGGGAGATATGGGATACTATAGTTTGTGGAGAACTTATCGGATATTGAATCCGGGGCCAGTGATCAGCGTGCAATCCAATGCAGCGACTGGAGCGGCCATTGTCAGAAATCAGAGCCAATGGCGGCGCTCGAAGGTTGCATTCCCCACTGCCAGCATGGTTCATTTTGAACACCGAGATGTTGATATTTTCTGGTATGATGGAGGGATGAAACCACGCATTCCCAAAGGATTGCTGGCATCGGGTGAGGCGCTTCCCATGGAAGGAGCCCTGTATGTAGGAGAACATGGAGTGATCATGGGCAACGACTTTCTATCGAAAAGTTTTCGTCTTCTGCCTGAACGTCAAATGATCAATGAGCAAGGATCCATTCCAATTAAGCGACCGGTTGAAGCGGTGAAAAATTTGACAGATGAGTATGTAGATGCAATTCGAGAGGGAAAACAAAGTCGGGGAAGCTATATTAATGTTGCGAATCTTGCCGAAGCCTGTGCGCTCGCAAACATATCTCTGCGTACAGATGAACATATCACTTGGGATGCGGTGAATCAGAACATTACAAGCGGCAACGTCCCACAGGAGTACATCACACGTGAATACCGTGAGGGCTGGTCTGTCTGAATCTAGGCTCCGGGCATGCTCGATCAATCATTGGTAGCAATGATACCGTCTTGGTAGGCAGGTTGAAATTTTGTCTGTATTCAATTGGGTTCTACTACAATTTGTATGGAATGATTAATTTTGGTTGAACGAACCTTAAACTCATTTTCGAATGCAAAGCAACGTAATCGATTCCATCATGGAGTACTCCTTTGGGTCATCAGTGTGGAAGAGTCGGGCGTGAACGAAGTCATGAAGATTGCCCAGATGTTTCAGAATGGGAATTATATACGAAAGTGCCGAAATTTACGCGTCTACGCAATCCTAAATT
>JAPOTE010000020.1 GCA_026709335.1 Bacteroidota bacterium
TGTACTATCTGCAAGCTTTCAAAGGGTAGGGAAGAGTGTAATTGATGTATTTTTTGTATCCATACGAAATTGCCAACCCCAATTTATTCCGTATAAATGATTATCTTACATGGAATTTTCGTATGAATACGATGCCCTCACGGGTAATTTGTTATATATTCTTAACTAAATGGTGATCGTAATGCTTAGAGTTCGTTTTTCGTTTTTGGCCCTCATGGGGCTGTTCGTTGTTTTCGCAGGATATGTTCCCGATGTGTTTGGTCAATTGTCCTCCAATGTTGTCTCTGCCATCGCAGTTGATACAGATTTCGGGGCAACTGCCCATACCAGTTTTGTACTGGATAATGCATCTCACGTATTGTTATCTGATCATCACACTAAATCAACCCGGTGCCCCTTGCCTGCAGTTGAATTAAGTGTTGATCCAGTCCGCGTTGTGCCCGCATCGAATATTTTGGTAGATGCGGGCCTGTCCTTGCAAGTGGCGTCTGCGCCTGAATGCGCACTTTTAATAGATTCTACCAGAAAACAACGAGATCGTTACGAAGAATGTAAGTCAAACTTGAAATGCGAAGGAAAGGGGGGCTGGTATACCTGCCAGAATGAAGCTGGCGATGAGTTTTCCACCTGCAACGCGGCTGTTTGTGGTATGTAATGATTGGAGACGGATGTATCATGATAAGCCAGCAGTTCAGACAGTTTGTTCACTCGTTCGGGACATAGGCTGTTGAACACGGACTTTTCGGTTTATATCTCATATGTAAATCATGCGCCAGATTATCTTAATCGCAGTCACACTGGTACCTTTTAGTGCGTCAGCACAGATGGGTACCGTACGCTACACGCATACATATCCGGTACTGTATAGTCATTATTTTGACTATAGTGCTGCTAGAAGTGAGTTAGTTGGAACAGAGTTCGTTAAGCCTCCAATGTATGCCACAGTATCCCGAAGCATGGTTTTTGACACAACTGCCTCCCTGATGTATCCGACAGATAAGCCTCATGTTGAGCCTGAAGATAGGAAGGTCAGTGAAGGAGAGGAGGAAGTTGACACGACCTATGTTAATTTCCGCCTTCGTACGTACACGGAATCGCGGGTACTGGGTATGGATGTGTATCTCGCCAATGATGAAATTCCATCTATCCCATGGCGCTTGGGTGATGAAGAGCGTGTTTATTTAGGGCTACGTGTGGAAAAGGCGACGGCGGTGATAGATTCTACCGAAATTGAAGCATGGTTCACATCAGAGATTCCTATTCCGGCTGGTCCGGGACTGTTTGGAGGGCTACCTGGGCTCATTTTGATGGTCACAAATGCGGCATCAGGAGAGGTGTATGCGGCGGATTCCCTTTTGATGGACGAATTGGTGCATGCTATCGTTCCGCCTGTGAGGGGATTAGAAGTATCGGATGGAGAATATATCCGTACAAGGAAAGAGGTAATGGATGAAGATCGGCGCCTATATGAACAGGAATTACGCGACATTCAAGAAGGAAAGATAACCATCCTGAAGTGGCGGGGGCAGTAGTCAAATCAGATAATGCTCTAGCATATGTGGCCCAATCACTGAGTAAATTGAAGCTGTTTGTTTCTGACAGTTTCATAGTATCCATACGTATAGGTCTAATGAAAAAAACGGGCACATATCTTGTGTTCTTTACTCAGTTCACCTATTAGATCTATATACGCATGTACAAAACTCTTTACTTGGTCCTAGATGCCTCTATACGCGCACCTGTACGCTCGCGGGAATGGATCCATCCGGCCTGGTTGTTTCTACCGACACATTTATGACTTCGGAGTCTGCACTATAGTCTCCCCTGTAACTGGATGGCGGTGTTGACCGACAGTTTTATATGCATGGATATCGCGGGCAGAAGCAGAACATGTATGATTGCTATAAAACTTGTCTTGTGTGTTGCTTCGGTAATGGTGTTGGCTCAACACCGCGTTCTTGTCGTATATGCTCAGCACTTTTCTGTAACCGGTTCAGTCACAGATTCGACGGGTACTGCACTTACGCAAGCGACCGTAATGGTGTTGGCGCATGCAGATTCGGCACTCATACAGTTCGGAACAACAGGTGATACTGGTGACTTCAGCATTGGTCGTTTATCCGTAGGTAAATATCTTCTTCGGGTTTCTTCTGTGGGGTATCAGACGAAACACCGGAAATTTGATATCGCAAGTACGGATGTCCGTTTAGGCTCAATTGTTCTTAGTATGCAATTGCAGGCACTAGAAGAATTTGTGGTTGAAGCTGATCGCCTACCTTATGTCGTCCTTGGGGATACGATTGAGTATAATCCTCTGGCTTTTATTGTGCGTCCGCAAGACATGGTGGAGGATTTGCTACGACGACTACCGGGTATAAATGTGGATCGCTACGGTACAATATTCGCCCAAGGGAAGATTGTTGAGCATGTTCTGGTGGAGGGCAAGGAATTCTTTGGCAATGATCATACGATTGCTACGCGTAACCTACCCGCAGATGCCGTTGACAAAGTTCAAGTGTACGATAAGATATCTGACAGATCGGAGTTCACCGGGATTCCCGATGGCCAGGAGCAGAAAACTATTGACTTGAAACTTACTGAGGAGGCGAAACGTGGGGCATTTGGTCAAACTAGTGGTGGATTTGGCGGGAAGAGTTGGGATCAGGGGCGGTACTTTGGTCAACTGAGTGCTTTCCAGTTCGCTCCCAAAACGCAGTTGGCACTGATTGGGAATGCAGAAAATATAAACCAGCCAGGCTTCAGCTTCAATCAATTGAGAAGTTTCCGTGGAGCAGGCAGAGTAATGTCACCGAATGACGGGATTTCGAATTCCTTGGGGCTGGGTTTCCATGCTAATCGCGATTTTAGCGACAACACAATGGTCAATATCAGCTACTTTCTGAGCGACCATTCAAATACACAGAAGTCAATTCTAGCGCGTAAGGAACTGTTGGGTGCAGACGTAGCGGCATCAAGTGATGAATTCAATAACCGCAGAACCGATAACCTAACACATTCAGCAGTACTGCAGGCCGATGTAAAGCTACGCAAAGGAGAAGATCTGCGATTTAAAGGGACATTGTCAAAGGTGATACTATCGCTAAATCGTACGGGTTTGGAGCACACGAAGGATCTATCCAGAGCATTATCAAGTATAGCCATGCACACCAAGAGCAATGAAAAAGATGCTCTTAGTGCAGATGCGCGTCTGGTGTGGCGCAAAAGGCTCTCATCCAAAGGGCACAGCCTTATTGCGACAAGTACGGTTGATGCGAATAATTCAGACGAAGCAGCTCGTCTCGGCACAGAAACACAACTCTCTACCCTCGGGGACATACAGACGCGCGAAGAACTGGATCAGGAGCAGAAATTTGAGGGTAGCAGTCTACGATATGGGCACCGTATGGAATTTCTACAACCCTTGGTCAGAGGCCGCGTACTAACATTGTATGTGAACCGTACAGCCACCAATCGAAGGGAGAATAAGTCATACTTTGACATCATTGATGAAGCCAGCATCAGGAATGCCTCCCTTAGTGAGAGATTTATACAGCATTATGAGTACTGGCGTTCAGGTGCAGAGTTTACGCTACAGGCTGATGATCAATCCTGGTGGGTAATTGGAACCCTGGAAGCGCAGTACTCTCGTCGAAAAGGTTTAATCAAAGATCGTTCACAAACCATACGGAGTCGCTTCACACATATACTGCCTGACTTCCTGATGCAAACTGAACTTGGAGAACGGCACTTACTTGAGTTCCGCTATGAGGCAAGAATACATGAACCTTCGCTGAGGCAATTGCAGCCCTTTACGGATAACAGCAATCCGCTGCGCATTTTCATTGGAAATCCAGCGCTGACACCCGAATATGAGCATAAAACCGGAGTCGGGTATTTTTTATCCCAGCCGTACTCGGAATTCCACCTATCCATGGATCTTAATGGGATGTATACGCGCAATAGTATTATATATAGGCGTACGATAGATGAACAGTTGCGACAGACATTACATGCGATCAACGCAGGAGATGTATGGTCAATTGATGGTGGGATAAGTTTTGGGATGCCTGTTCGGTCATTGAATATGAATTGGGATTTAAGTAGCAAAATTGACATGGAGCGAGGCATGGAGTTTATCAACAGCGAAGAGAATGATACACGGGTACTTCGCAACAGGCTAAGTCTCGAAATTACGCACTACCGAGGGAGCAAAGTTGATCTTACGGCAACCGGGTGGATAACGTACAATAGAATCCGTTATTCATTAAATGAAGAGCTAAATCGGAACTACACCAACGGTACAGTGGATGCACAGATGATTTGGAATCTCTCCGAAAAATGGTCATTTGAGTCATCACTACTTTACCGCATCTTTGACCGAACGCTTTTCGGCTCCAATCAGGATATAGCTCTGCTGAATTTATCAATGTCGAGATTACTTCTGAAGGGCCGCGGCAATATAGAGCTTGAACTCAACGATGCGCTAAATAAAAGTCGGAACGTGACCATCTCCAGCGGGGCCAATTATTTTCAAGAATCACGTATTTCATTACTGGGACGCTATGCCATTCTGAAATTCACCTACAAACCTCGGCTGATGTAGTATTGCCGAATATGCAGGGCATTAGACCAATTCCGTCTTCCAGTACAATGACCTGCAAGTGTGGCTGCTCCCGCCGAAAATCTTCAATCAGTCGCTTGGAAGCATTCCGCTCACAATCATTTTTCTTTGCGCCATCGGCGTTCAAGATCGCACCGATCTTCGCATGACGGATACACGAAGCAATCGTCTTTTTGTGCACATCCATCCCCACCATAGATACAGAAGTGAATGTTTTGATGTAGTTTTGCATGGGACAGTTCTTGTATGGTTAATGGGTGAATAAGCGCTAAGGTAGCGCAAACCAGGCAGAACCGTCCTGCTATAAGATCTAAATGTTCATCTCGATGCACTCTTTCATGGACGAACGGAAGGTTGACACCATGTTGAACATCCATCTTCCCTCGCTTCCATGGCCGCCTCATTCGCATCTTCATAAGATTCGAATACACCGTATACCCCGGAACCTGATCCAGTCAGTCCTGCGAACCCTGCCCCGCTCCGAAGCAAATGAGATTTGACTTCTCGCAATTGCGGCCAATGTGAAAACACCGGCTCTTCAAAATCATTCACTAATTCATACCTCCAACGTTCCAAATCATTGGATGCGACGATCTCCACCAGATCTGCTCGATTCTCCTCTGACACATCAACCTGTCGGAAAGCCCACTGGGTGGATATATGAATGGGCTGAACAATCACCGCCAAACTAAATGGAAAATGATAGCCCGTCATCGGAGCCAGCTCTTCGCCTCTGCCTTCTGCATATGCCGTATGATGATGTAAAAAGAAGGGCACATCCGAACCGAGCTGCAACGCAAGTGAGTCAAGTGGAATGGCTGCTTTATTCAACTTCCACAGCTCACATAACATGAGTAACACGGTCGCGGCATCGCTTGACCCACCTCCTATCCCTGCACCATGGGGCAGGTTCTTCTCCAGATGCATCGAAGCGCCCTCATTTACATCCGAAGTTCTCTGTAAAAGCTTCGCTGCGCGCATGACCAGATTATCATCTCCACACGAAAGAGTGTGATCCGTGCATGTCATGCTAAGCTTCTCTGCAGAAAGTGCTGTAAGTTTGTCAGCCCAGGAAATCCGGTGAAAGACTGTAGCTAAATCATGATATCCGTCAATTCGTTTTCGTAAAATATGAAGGCCAAGATTGATCTTGGCTGGAGCTTCTGAATGTAAGCTTGAAATTTTGATCATGAAGAAACGGAACCATGGCGATCTCTGTAGGCCAAAATTACCAATAATCTCCATATCAACACCAAAAACAGACCCATAGAATGGCCATCTCAGCTGTAACAAGTTATTAGTTAAAAAGGAACCAAGGTTTGCCAAATACCGTTGGACTCGCAATTTCCATGATTCCCGTCACGTATATCGTCGCATCGGCTACCTTCCGTTTATTAATTGATTTTCCCTTTGCCGATGTATAGACTCGCCATCTGGGGGCTTGCCATTTTCTTGTTGAGTCCCATTGCCCCTGTTGTTCGGGCCCAAATCTCCGGTAGCCAAGTCCTCGGCTCCGTCACCGATACCCCCCAGGAAGAAATGCGACGGGTTATGATGACTAGAATAGGGCAATCTGGAATCTTGGCGTTAGAGGGTTCAGTGGATCCGAATGAGTATCTGGTTGGACCAGGCGATGTTTTTAGTGTGATGGTTGGAGGAGTACCTCCCATGGAAATCCCCTTGACTGTCTCAGTTTCCGGTATTCTCTCATTACCAGAAGTAGGACTGCTACGAGCAGGAGGGCGATCGCTCGCAGATGTTGAAAAGGAAGCCCTTGAGCGGCTTGAATCCCACTATGCGAATACATCCGTCAGTATTGCCCTTACCCAGGCGCGAAGCTTTTATGTCCATGTCACAGGAGCCGTCACTCAAACCGGCCGCTATTTGATGCTTCCAAGGTCACGAGTGAGTGATGTGATTCAGCAATCACTATCATCTGGACTAGTAAAAACTCGGCGCACAACAGAAGATTTTCAAATTAATTTCGCAGTGCCAGATCATGAATTTAAACCGGAAATCAATGATGTATATGAACCTGCACTCAGAAATATTCAGGTTTTACATATTGACGGAACCGAAGATCTGATTGATTTTACCCGTTATCAAACGACCGGAAACACAGATTATAATCCGGTTCTGCAAGATGGAGACCGCATTAACGTTCCTGCCTACCATGTAATCCGTGATGGCATCCGTATTTTCGGTGATGTAACCTGGCCAGGATTATATGATTGGCGTCCCGACGACACCATTGTAAGTATCCTTGATGTTGCAATGGGAGGGCGCTCGCTCGATGAAGTTGACCGATTTCGAATTATGCGCTGGAATCAAGGAACGTATTCCGTTATAACTGACCAAACCATTCAGAGCCTAGGCACAGATTCAATTGCTACCCAATTACTGATGCCAGGCGATCATATCACTGTATACGAACGAGAATCTGCCACTGCCAGTATTGAAGGATGGGTAACCTACCCGGGGGAGTATCGGATTGAAGGTGGTGTCACCACGTTAACACAGTTGGTGAAACTGGCCGGTGGACTTAAAGAGGGCGCCAATCCAAATGGAGCTGTACTGGAGCGTACAAGTGTTGACAGGTTACTGGATGCCCCTGAAATACCTCTTCCTCTCCAGGAAGAGGCCAGCTTACGACCAATTGCTGTTGGGGCTGACCTCGCAGTTCAGTTTACCAAAGGCTTTCAGAGATCATTTTCCGGAGAGATTGGTAGCCATGTAGCAGTTGACATTGCTGGGGCGCTCACCGGAAGTGGTCAAGATATCGTGCTCTATGATGGGGATCGCCTTGTTTTTCCACGTGATGAAGGAACTGTCCTAGTCACCGGACATGTCCCTCAACCCGGATATGTCTCATTTGTCCCCGGCATGCCAGCTAGCCATTATGTAGATCGTGCCGGAGGCACAGGACCAGCCACTGAAAATATCTATGTCTATGGGGGCAGTAGCGGCTCAGTCCGCCGAGGTGAGAAAGAAATTGTCCTTCCTGGCGATGCGGTCTTTGTCGGATGGCTGGAGGATTTGACCGTCCGAAATCGCCAGACACGGACTCAGCGCACACAAATCATCGTTTCAAGCAGCATCAGCTTGGCTGCAATCCTTATTTCTGTTCTATCCCGATGACGGATCTCAGAACATCAGAAACCTTCTGGTTACTTATCCGAACGATCCTGAACCGCCGATGGTTTGTGATTGGAGTTACGGGATGCACTGCCATTGCAGCCGTGATCATCAGTTTATTTCTCTCAAATTGGTATTTAGCTGAAACGCGCCTTCTGGTCCCCGGACAAACCTCTACGGGCTTGTTATCGAGCTTGGCATCTGGCCGAATCGGTGGTGGTACCGCTTCACTTCTTGGTGGACTGATCAGTGATTACCAACAGCAACTTGCTATCTTAAACAGCCGCACAATTAAGGAAAATGTAGTGCAGGAGTTTGGTCTTATTGAAATATATGATCTCGCAGATAGCGATGCTCCCATGCAGTACACGATTGAAGAGCTTGAGGGGAATATTGAGTTTGTCGTAGATAATGAATACAACTATCTCTCCATACGGGTATATGATCAAGATCCGCAGCGCGCAGCCAATATGGCCAATTTCTTTGTCACTGAATTGAATCGTATTGGAATTGAGTTGTCCACAGAAACAGCCAGATCTTATCGCCTTGCCGTAGAAAAACGTTACCAGGAAATTGAAGACAGCCTAAATACGGTCCTGTTATCTGTTCGTGAACTCCAGCAACAGACCGGAATATTGGACCTACCCACACAGGGAGCGGCCTTTATGGAAGGATTGACCGAGTGGAGATCTCAGATTTTCCTCGCCGAACTTGAGTTCGATAAGCTACTCTTCCTTTATGGTCCAAACCATTCCCAGACGAAAGCCGCCCAGAACGCAGTTGAACAGGCCAGTCAATCCTATAATCGGGCACTTGAAGGCGCCGAACGGCTTATGCCTGTTGCTCGGGAAGATCTCCCAGAAGTTGCATTTAGATTTGCAGACTTACAGGTTGAATCTGTCATTTTAACCAGCCTAATTGAATTCGCACGCCCATTATTGGAAGAAGCCAGATTGTCAGAGGAGCGTGCCGCCAAATCAGTACAGGTACTCGATCCTGCGATCCCGCCCACCGAGAAAGCTCGCCCCTGGCGTGCCGCCATTTGTGTAGTCAGTACCCTCTCCGGCTTTATGCTCTCCTTGCTTTATGTGCTTGCAAGTGCTTGGTGGAAGCAGAATCACGCGCTCATTGCATCAAAACTCAGTTCATCTGGGGTAGCGTAAAAACCTCATCCTGCGATACCCATGCCATGGGACAGATTGCATCCAATCCCCCAACCATAAAGTTCTCTCGAACCGGAACCGCAATATTGACCGCTGGATTTATCGTAGGCATAGCTATTACCTTGGGCCTTGCTAATACCGGATCGATATCATTCGTTATTGCACTACCTGTAGCGATTTTGATGGTCGGTGCTATATGTGTTTTCTTCGCAAATCCCGTGCTGAATCTTATGGCTGCTATATTGGGATTTGTACTGATGGCATCAAATGAAACGGGGTTCCAGGCTATCGAAATTGCCTATGCTGCTTACCTCCTCGTACTTCTGATGACATGGCTTCTTCGTCACGCATTTTTCGATCCTGAAAAGATTCTGACAGAAAAAGCTGATTGGGCACTAGCCATATTTTTAGGACTCTTACCTGTAACACTGATCCTGACGGGAGTATTTCAAGGAGAGTTTCGAATAGCTGCCAGTGAGTTGCTATCGCTTTCCATGCTGCTAATCTATTTTCCTGTTAAACATACGGTGGCTTATCACAAACTTGGGCCAAAAATCATTCTCGTCACAATGATTGTCATGTGCAGTACTGTGGCTTTATCAAATACGTTTAACTATGCATCGGATCTCTCCAACGCTATCTCATTATCCCACATCGCCGGCTCAAGAGTCGTTGTGAATGATGGTCTGCTGATGATTGGTGCACTGATGAGTCTAATTTTACTGGTCTATGCCCGAGGCCCAACTTCAGTCCTGCTTTCCATAAGCGCTTTGGCACTCACATTTGCTGGATTGATTATGACCCAATCCCGTGGATCTTGGCTGGCGTTTTTATTGGGAACTCTTTCACTCATTCTGCTGGTCCGGACGCCTGCAAGGATCAAATTATTGACGATTGGTGGATCTATTACTCTCGTGATTCTCGGAGTAGGATATGCTCTAATTGGCCCTTTTTTGAATGTCGTTCTTGAGGGGATTATTGAGCGCTTCGGTTCTATCACAATGGCTTTCTCACAAGATTTATCCCTCGTGAATCGATTCCGTGAAACCAGCGCCGTTTTTGAGAAAATCATCGTAAATCCCCTGATTGGATACGGCCCCGGTGTATCGTACCTGTTCTATGATATTGTGCATCAAGTGACACATACGGATTCGTTTGTGCATAACGGATATGTAGGCCTATGGTATAAGTATGGTCTTTGGGGGCTGGGGTTGGTCTTGTATTTTTGGTATTCCTCCATCAAATCAGGTTTGTATGCATTTCGGAGTGATGTATCGGACCGGTGGGCCCGCCTTGCTGGCTTGGCAGGTGCCGTACCTTTGGTCGCATTGACCGTTTCCACCTTGACACAAAATCCTTTTTTCTTGAAGAATTATCTATTCGTAATCGCCCTTGCCGCAGGGTTGGCGACAGGAGCTGGTCAAAGAATATCTCAAAAGCTTAACACATCCACTCCTCCGATCACAAATCATGGCTAAGACAATAGCAGGATTTTAGCCTTTCAAAATCTTCACAATTGATCATGTGAAGAGCATTATTTAGATTTTTGGGATCATGCGAATACTCATCCACGATTTTGGAGCTTATGCATTTCCAGTCACACTGAGCCACACACTCCAGAGTCGTGGGTATGACGTTGGTCATGCCTATTGCAATAGTCTAACTACCACTCCCAACAATGTGAGCGAGAATTCAACCGAAATCACTCTTCTGCCAATCCAAACTTCTCGCCCGCTCAACAAATATAGCTTCATACAGCGTTGGTTGCAAGAGAAAGAGTACGGACGCTTGGCTGCGCGCACCATTCTGGATTTCCGTCCGGATATCGTGATTTCTGCAAACACTCCACTGAATGCACAACAATACATCCAAAAAATGTGCAGGCAGAATGGGATTCCATTTATATTCTGGTTGCAAGATTTGATTGGCGTGGCAGCTTCAAAGATTCTCAAGGCAAGATTGCCTTTTTTTGCTTCATCGATTGGATCGTATTTTCAGATGATTGAGGCTCAATTGCTTCGTAGAAGTGATGCTGTAATCTTAATTACAGAGGACTTTTGTATTCACCTTCAAAAACTTGGAATCTCACCTGATCGCTATCATATTATTGAAAATTGGGGAACTCTGGCCCCATTCCAAGGCAATCCCTCAACATGGGCAAAGCAGTATCAACTCGAAAAACGCCCGCTTCTGCTTTATGCTGGTACTCTGAGCATGAAGCATAATCCAGCTATACTCGCTGATCTTGCTCAACATGTCGATGAGCGCGCTCATATTGTGGTTGTTTCTCAGGGAGCAGGCGCAGATTGGCTCAAAAAAACAATCTCTGAACGTGATATCTCTAACCTGACAATTCTTCCCTATCAACCCCGGGAGCAATTACCGGCAATGTACGCTGCAGCACAGATTCTCTTGGTCCTACTAACCGAAGATGCTGGAGAATTTTCTGTGCCATCAAAGGTACTTACCTGCCTCTGCGCGGGTAAACCAATTCTTACTTCTGCGCCCAAGGCCAACCTCGCCTCACGTATCCTTGAATGTTCGGGTGCAGGGCTTGTGACAGAACCAGACGACTTTGACAGCTTCACTCAAGACGCTCTGATGCTAATTGATGAACCCGAACTATGCCAATCTATGGGGAAAAAAGGACAGGCTTGGGCGAATCGAAAATTTGATCTCAATCGAATTACTGATCAGTTTGAGCTAGCTCTCAAACATGCATTGCAATGAATCTTCCTATTGCCTATGTGGCACGCTTTGTCCCGGAATACCGAAGACCGATCTTGAAGAAACTGAACGATCGGTTAAACGGCAGGCTCGTTGTTTGTGCTGGCTCCTCTCATGATACATCTTTTAAAAATCCATCCAATAAATCCCCCACAGGCTACAAATCTATTCAACTAAAGAATAGGTGGATTGGCGGGCACAAAGCCCTGATTCAGAGTGTGAAACCGGTGATTGAATGTAACCCTGTTGTCATCTTGGCAGAAGAATCTCCACGTACAATTTCGTTACCCTGGTTGTTGAATATTGCAAAAAGGAAACGAATTGGTACATTACTTTGGGGGCATTTCTCTTCTAACCAACGAAAATTTTCGGAACGTAGCCTACCTGACCGATATAGAATCGCTATGGCAAAGGGAGTAAACGGTTGCGTCTGCTATACCCACCAAATTGCTGAATTAATCGAACCATACATATCAAACGAGGCTTGTTTTGTCGCACCGAACACCTTGGATACGAATAAATTGTTTCGGCTAAAAAGGGAGTTGGCATCTGAACGAAAACAAGCAGTTCGTTCCCGTCTCGGTCTGCCAGAGAATGGAAAGACAGTGGTGTTTGTTGGGCGCCTCATTAAAGAGAAACGTGTCGAGGTTCTACTTGATTTGCATAAATCCTTGAGTACCGTGGGCAACGCAACACTCGTCATCATTGGGGACGGCCCAGAACGAGCAAAACTTGAAGCTCGCATTCAACATGAAAGGCTGACAAATATATTCATGCTCGGCCGAATATCTGAGCTAGAAGATTCAGCCCCATGGATATATGCTTCGGATGTCATGGTATGTCCAGGATATGTAGGCTTGAATGTCAATCATGCATTTTGCTTGGGACTTCCGATTGTTACTTGTAAGAGCCCTGACCCCCGAATTCGTTATCACAGCCCTGAAATTGCCTACTTACAGCCAGGTATGAACGGCATGATGGCCGAGTATGGTGATCTTAATGCACTCGTGAATGCGACACAGACGGTTCTAAAAAAACAAGTCGATTTTTCGCTTCATGCATATGAGTATGCACAATCTCATCTTCAGTTGGACAGGATGATTGACGGCTTGGTTCAGGCAATTGAATATGCAGAACTATACGCCAAGAAAAAGAGTCTTCAGCTTTTATTGTGAGACGGGCATAAATTGGCAGTGGGCAGATTTGATCCGGCGCAGATAATTATTTGCGCGCCGAGAAATCTATTCCTTCGTATCGGATTGATATCCCTACGCTCACCAAAAATTAACAGATAGAATTTCTCTAATCGACATCTCCCATCAGGCGCTTAATCAATGGGAAAGTCACAAAAGCTACAACTCCTGCAATTCCAATTGTCATTGCGACATTACCAAAGAGTTCAACCGGAGCCAACGTCTCCAGTTGACCAGCAACGAGCCCAGCAAATAAATTCCCAAGAGCAGTGGCAATAAACCAGACTCCCATCATTTGCCCCACCCTCCCTGCAGGAGCCAATTTGGTAATCGAAGACAATCCAACCGGGCTCAGACTCAACTCGCCCACCGTATGAAGAAAATACATCACTATAAGCCAGACCGGAGAAACCAATGCATCATTTCCCGCATTGGCGGCCCCCCAAGCGATCACAAAAAAACCTCCTGCTAATCCGGAAAGCCCGATAGCAAATTTGACGGGAATTGAAGGGTTACGTTTGAGTCGAGCCAGCGTTATCCAGAGAGATCCAAATACGGGAGCAAGAAGAATAATAAATGTGGCATTAATCGACTGAAGCCAACTAGCCGGCAACTCCCATCCTGCAATTATTCTGTTAGTAGAGTCACGGGCAAACAGGTTGAGAGATGATCCCGCCTGCTCAAATCCCGACCAAAAAACGGCCGAAAGAATAAACAACCAGAAAATGACAAGCATCCGTCTCTTCTCTAACCCCGTGTGCTCTGTAAAAAATAAGAGATACACAAAAAATAGTACCGCAATCACAATGACTGCATAACCAAGCGAAGCCGCAAGCTTCTCGAGTGATAGACTCTGTAAAAGCAATGTGCCCGCCAAGGCAGCAATCACACATGAAATAACAATCACGATATAGGTTACACGGGTCTTATTTCTGAGGTTATCCCCAGATTTCTCCCTACTCAACAAACCAGCATTTCCAAGATGTTTTGCACCTAGTCGATATTGGATCAGCCCAAGAATCATTCCCAGGCCTGCTAGCGAAAAACCATAATGCCAGTTGTATGCCTCACCAAGCCATCCTGTGAGAATCGGCCCCGCAAACGCACCCAAATTGATCCCCGTATAAAAAATTGAAAATCCTGCGTCTCGCCTTGCGCCACCTTCCGGATACAAGTCGCCAACCATAGTGCTTACATTCGGTTTAAGCAAACCCGTCCCAATCGCGATGAACATCAAGCCCACAAAAAAGCTGAAGTTATCTGGTATCCCCACCAGCGGCCCTGCCATCGTAAAATGACCCAAAGCAATGATACATCCCCCTACAAATACTGCCTTCCGTTGCCCCCAGATATTATCTGCAACCCAGCCTCCTGGTAAGGCTAAAACATATACGAAAAAAGTATAGAGACCATAAATTGCTCCTGCTTTACCTTCCCCGAAGTTCAATCCAGGATTCTCCTGTGCGGCTGCGGTGGTCATAAAAAGCACCAAAAGAGCTCGCATACCGTAATAACTGAATCGCTCCCAAAGCTCGGTAAAAAATAACGTGGATAGCCCTCGGGGGTGTCCGAACCATTGTGCAGTTTGTGTGGATTTAATATCGGTCATGTTCATCTATGTGGTACAATGATGTGTAAAATACGAGTCTTTGGATAAACCTTCATGTAATATGGCCGATTCTATATGATTGACTGTATAGTTGCTGGCTACTTATCACCGATCAAAAGATATAAGTAAGATGTCCCACTATTCTGAAAACGTTGGAGTTCAGCACTCGGCTCGAACCCATACCTGCGGCGAACTCTCTGATGCACACTTAGACAAACCGGTAACCCTTAAGGGATGGGTCGATACCCGACGTGACTTGGGAGGGGTTATTTTTGTGGATCTCAGGGATCGCTACGGCCTGACCCAGATTGTCTTCTCCCCTCAAGATAATCCCTCTGCACATGAACTCGCAGATCGCCTGCGTAACGAATATGTCATATCTGTTACAGGTTCGGTTACTCTCCGTTCTGCCGAAACTGTTAATCCTAAAATTTCAACAGGAAGGATTGAAGTTCGAGTAGAAAGCCTTCTTATTCTATCTGAATCGGAGGCATTACCCTTTTCGATCTCCGCCCATGCACAGAAGACCCTCCTTGCCTCCGAAGATTTGCGCTTACGGTATCGATATCTAGACCTTCGAAGGCCCGATATGCAGCAAAAATTGATCCTCAGACATCAAGCTTATCAAGTGATTCATCGATACTTTGATATGCAGGGATTTCTTGAGATAGAAACACCAACGCTCATGAAATCAACTCCTGAAGGCGCGCGTGACTACCTGGTTCCGAGCCGCGTTCATCCAGGATCTTTCTATGCCCTCCCTCAAAGCCCCCAAACATACAAGCAACTCTTAATGGTCGGGGGATTGGACAAGTATGTACAGATTGTTAAATGCTTTCGGGATGAAGATCTTCGCGCGGATCGACAGCCGGAGTTTACTCAAATTGATGTAGAAATGACGTTTGCAACAGAAGAGGCTATCTACACTCTAACGGAGGGATTGATGAAAGATCTCTGGAAAAAGGTGTTAAATGTCGACCTCTCGCTCCCCTTTCCTCGGATAACATACCAGGATGCTCTGTGGAAATATGGCTCTGACAAGCCTGACCTGCGCTTTGATCTTCCGGTCTGTAATCTGAGTTCATCCTTCGAAAACTCTGGATTCCGCGTATTTGATCAGGTACTATCTGCGGGCGGAGCTGTTTTGGGTCTCGTAATTCCAAAATTTGGTGAGAAGGGAAGAGGATACATGGATCGCTTGGATAAAACCGTAGTTCGTAAACAAATTGGAGCCGGCGGTTTGATTCATATACGAATCCCCTCAGATGGGTCACCTCCAAAATGTTCTGTAAAATCTCATGTTCTTCCTGAATCTTTTGTAGGCGACGCAATCGCAGTCTCCGGGGCCAAAACGGGGGACCTCCTTCTTATACTTTGTGGTACTTGGCCCACTGTACAGGAGCAAATGGGATCTCTCCGCCTCCATATGGCACAAGAGCTCGGTTACATAGATGATACTTTGTGGAAATTTGCCTGGATCACAGATTTTCCTCTCTTGCAATGGGATAGACAAAAGAAACGTTATTCATCTATGCATCACCCGTTTACATCTCCACGGGCGGAAGACCTCGCATTGATAGAAACCCAACCGAATCGTGTTCGGGCCCGCGCTTACGACATCGTATTGAATGGTATGGAGATTGGAGGCGGATCCATCCGAATTCACGATCGTGAAATCCAAAAACAAGTTTTCGGGATTCTTGGAATCCCTGACGAAGAAAGTGAAGAACGTTTTGGATTTCTACTTGAAGCTCTGCGTTATGGAGCCCCTCCACATGGAGGCATTGCCTTGGGGTTAGATCGAATTGTTATGCTACTTTCCAAATCTGCTTCTCTCAGAGAAGTGATCGCATTCCCAAAGACACAAAGTGCGCAAGAACCCATGTCTGGAACCCCCGCACTGGTTGAATCCGAAAGATTGGATGAGCTACAGATTCAATATACCCCAAAATCCGAATGACAGATGTTTATGCCTCGCTCCTGCAGAAAAAATTTCCCTGGGACAGGTGGGAACAATTAATTCTGACTGAAGGCGTTTCACTGGATCGCCCAAAGTATACTCCCCATCCTCGATATCCAAGTATTATTTATCCAATGGATTATGGATTCATCTGTAATACAATAAGCTCAGACCGTGCAGAGGTAGATGTATTTGTGGGTTCCGGTGAAAATTGTTTAGTCGGAATGATTGTTACAGACGATTATCGACAGGGAGATCGAGAAATTAAACTCCTCTGGAGATGCCTTCCGTCAGAAATTTATCTGGCTCATGGTTTCATCAATTTTGACCGTTCGAAGTTAAAGGGGAGATTGATTTTGCGTTTTCCAATGGAAACATTGTGGGAGGCACAACTCCGAATGATGGAACATTCGGAAAATTTGCCGTAAATTAGCGCACTGTTCTCTACATTCTGATCCCGTAGCTCAGTTGGAAGAGCATCTGACTTTAAGTCATGGAGCCTCATGCAGGAAACTGCATGAGTGGAGGCTGCTGTATGCTGGGACACCCTAAAGCCGTCGCTACGTCGTTACACGTAAAAATGCACCGGATATTATGGGTTATCAGCAGGCAACCTTGAATCAGACAGTTCAGTTCTACCCCCATAGCCGTAACGGGCTTATCGGAAACACTTCTGTCCTATCCGCTTCAGGCGGATTCAAGAGAGCCCTCAGAGGCCATACGCAGCCCACCCCACCCCAAATCCCGGAAGGGTGAAGAGATGGTCCAGACCACAACACACATTCATGTGGCCGGCGAAATCCGGTGTGGTAAGTTAATCAGAGGGTCCCAGGTTCGAGCCCTGGCGGGATCACACTCAGCCCGGGTGGCGGAACAGGTAGACGCGCTGTCTTGAGGGGGCAGTGCCCTTACGGGCGTGCTGGTTCGAT
>JAPOTE010000024.1 GCA_026709335.1 Bacteroidota bacterium
GGGTTCAATCAAGAATATTAGTTACGACGCCTGCGCCAACCGTGCGACCGCCTTCCCGGATTGCAAACCGTAACCCCTGCTCCATTGCGACCGGCTGGATCAACTTCACCTTGAACTGCGTGTTATCCCCGGGCATCACCATCTCCGTCCCCGAAGGCAACTCAATATCTCCCGTCACATCCGTCGTCCGAAAATAAAACTGCGGACGATATCCCGGAAAAAACGGCGTATGACGTCCCCCCTCATCCTTGCTCAATACATACACCTCACAGGTAAACTCCCGATGAGGCTTGATCGAATCCGGATGCACCACCACCTGACCACGCTCTACCTCATCCTTCGCCACTCCCCGAAGCAATAACCCTACATTGTCCCCCGCCTGACCCTCATCCAAAATCTTCCTGAACATCTCCACACCCGTTACTGTCGTACTCGTCTTCTCCTCCTTGATCCCCACTATCTCAACCTTCTCTCCCGTTCGCACAATCCCGCGCTCCACCCGACCCGTCGCAACCGTTCCCCGACCCGTAATCGAAAATACATCCTCCACCGGCATCAAAAACGGCTTGTCCTTGTCCCGCTCCGGGGTCGGTACATATCCATCCACCGACTCCATCAACTTCACCACCGTCTCCTCCCACTCCGACTCCCCGTTCAGTGCCCCCAAAGCCGACCCCTGCACCACCGGGATCTCATCCCCCGGAAACTCATACGCATCCAACAACTCCCGAATCTCCATCTCCACCAACTCCAACAACTCCTCATCATCCACCAAATCCACCTTGTTCATAAATACCACAATGTACGGAACCCCCACCTGACGTGCCAACAAAATATGCTCCCGCGTCTGTGGCATCGGACCGTCCGACGCATCCACAACCAAAATCGCCCCGTCCATCTGAGCCGCACCCGTTACCATGTTCTTCACATAGTCCGCATGACCCGGACAATCCACGTGCGCATAATGACGCTCCCCCGTCTCATACTCCACATGCGCCGTCGCTATCGTGATCCCGCGCTCTCGCTCCTCCGGTGCATTATCAATCGAATCAAATGAACGAATCTCCGTCCCACCATATCGATCATTCAATACACGAGTGATCGCCGCCGTTAAGGTCGTCTTACCATGATCCACATGCCCGATCGTCCCCACATTCACGTGGGGCTTCGTTCGCTGAAATACTTCTTTTGCCATTGTTTAAGCTAAACTGAAAATACTGATTGGTTTTGTGTGTTAACTTGCTTTGCCGTAACTGGAGAGAATTATCTTCTCGGCTACAGATTTTGGTGCGGGTTCATAGGACTCAAACTGCATGGTATAAATCGCTCGCCCTTGGGTCAATGATCGCATGTCGGTTGAGTACCCAAACATCTCTGAGAGAGGAACCATTGCCTTTACTACACGGGCATCCTGGCGCTGATCCATAGATAAGATCCGTCCTCGCCGACTATTCAGGTCTCCAATTACGTCTCCCATATACTCCTCGGGAGTCACCACCTCTACCTTCATGACCGGCTCCATAAGGACAGGATTGGCCCGGCGTGCAGCGCTACGGAATGCCATCTGTCCAGCAATTTCGAAGGCATTCTGATCGGAATCCACTTCATGATGTTTTCCATCAAGTAGCCTCACATGGATACCTTCCACAGGATATCCTGCGAGAGGTCCATGGTGAATCGCGCTCTTGATACCCTTTTGAACACTCGGAATGTATTCCTTCGGGATTGCTCCACCAACAACCTCACTGACGAATTCGAAGCCAACCCCGCTCTCATTCGGACCAATCTCCATCTCAATCACAGCAAACTGTCCGCGTCCACCGGTCTGTTTCTTATGAGTATATCGCTCGTGCACAGACTTGCGGAAAGCTTCCCGATAAGCAACCTGTGGTTTACCCACATTGGCTTCTACCTTGAACTCTCTGCGGAGTCTGTCCACAATAATCTCGAGGTACAATTCGCCCATTCCTGCGATAATGGTCTGCCCCGTCTCGGAATCAATAGATACCTTGAAGGTCGGATCTTCTTCGGATAATTTTTGAAGACCGGAAGAGAGTTTGTCACTGTCTGCCTTGGTCTTGGGTTCAATCGCAATGCGGATTACGGGATCGGGAAAATCCATCTGCTCTAAAATCGCAGGATGACCTGGATCAGACAAGGTATCTCCGGTTCGAACATTTTTCAGCCCCACGGCAGCCGCAATATCCCCAGCTTCTACCCGATCTACATCTTCGCGATCCTTGGCATGCATAAACAGAAGGCGTCCAACACGTTCTTTGCGCTCCGTAGTCGAGTTATACACCTGTGAACCCTTACCTAGTGATCCACTATACACTCTGAAGAATGTGAGCTTGCCTACATAAGGATCTGTTGCAATCTTGAATGCAATCGCAGAGAAAGGTTCATCCGCGATAGGTGCACGCGTTACCTCTTTACCCGTATGGGGTGCTACCCCGGATACAGGGGGAATATCTGCAGGACTCGGCAAATAGTCAATCACTCCATCCAGCAGACGCTGGACCCCTTTATTCTTGAAAGCGGAGCCACAGAAAACTGGAGTTATATCCAGATTCAGGGTAGCTGACCGGACGGTAGATCGAATTTCATCGGCCGTAATTTCTTCACCTTCCAGGTATTTCATGAGAAGGTTATCATTATGCTCGGCAACCGATTCCAAAAGCAGAATCCTCCAGTGTCTGGCCTCCTTACGGAGATCCTTCGGAATATCAATCACATCCCAAGTTGCTCCCTGTGTCTTGTCATGCCAAATGATGGCTTTATTCGTGATCAGGTCAATCACACCGCGGAACATGGCACCTGCGCCAATCGGAATCTGTACCGGAACAGGGTTTGCCTTGAGACGCTCCTTCATGGAGTTCAGAGCATTGGTAAAATCGGCACCAGTGCGATCCATCTTGTTGACAAATGCAATCCGAGGGACCCTGTATTTATTCGCCTGTCTCCAGACGGTTTCTGATTGCGGTTCAACTCCTCCGACTGCGCAAAAAAGAGCTACGGCCCCATCCAGGATCCGCAGTGAACGTTCTACCTCAACAGTGAAGTCAACATGTCCCGGAGTATCGATGATATTGATCCGAAACTGCTGATCATTCTTCTTCCAGAAGCATGTGGTTGCCGCACTGGTAATGGTAATTCCCCTTTCCTTTTCTTGCTCCATCCAGTCCATAGTGGCTCCGCCATCATGGACTTCTCCCATCCGGTGCAAACGTCCAGTGTAGAAAAGTATCCGTTCTGTAGTGGTTGTCTTGCCTGCGTCAATATGGGCCATGATCCCGATATTGCGCATCCGACGAAGCTTTGAATCCCTGAGTGAGCTCATTGGAATTATTGTCATTACAATCTGAAGTGGGCAAATGCTTTATTTGATTCTGCCATCCTGTGCGTATCATCCTTTTTCTTCACTGCGGCGCCCTCCCCACGTGAGGCGGCATATAATTCGCCAGCCAAACGCTCTGCCATGGAACAATCGGATCTCTTGGAGGCATGTTGAATTATCCACCGGAATGCAAGCGCCGTACGACGATCTGCCCGAACTTCAATAGGAACCTGATAGGTTGCACCGCCAACCCGGCGACTGCGCACTTCGACGAGAGGGGCAACATTTTCGACAGCTCGCTGAAAAATCTCCAGTCCAGGCTCGCCTGCACGCTCCTCCGCCTTGGAAAATGCATCGTATACAATTTTCCGAGCGACGTTCTTCTTGCCATGAAGCATGACGTAATTTATAAATTGCGCCACAAGTGGATCTCCATATTTAGGATCCGGGGTAATCGTACGCCGCTCAGCTGATTTTCTACGCATCGTTATAAATTCTGGGCAATCTCCTGATAGTCGGGCTATTTGGGACGCTTGGCGCCATACTTGGAACGTGACTGTGTTCGATCTTCCACTCCGGAAGTGTCCAGTGCCCCACGCACAATGTGATATTTCACACCGGGTAAATCTTTCACACGCCCTCCTCTTACCAAAACAATTGAATGCTCCTGCAAGTTATGGCCCTCACCAGGAATGTATGCGATCACCTCGATCTGATTCGTCAGACGCACCTTGGCAACCTTCCGAAGTGCCGAATTCGGCTTTTTCGGGGTAGTTGTGTACACTCGGGTACAGACTCCCCGACGCTGGGGATTTCCCTGTAATGCAGCCGCCTTGGTTTTTTTCACCTTCGGATGGCGACCTGTTCGAACAAGTTGTTGTATTGTTGGCACTTAACTATCAGATTCGTGGAATTCGGCAAGGTTGCGAACAAGTTTCGCGGATCACCACACTCCAATTAATGTATAGCCTTTCAATTTACGAAATATTTTGTTAATGTTGCACATCTGTGCAGTTTTTATTTTTTTTCTGACTTCGTGAGGCCCCTTCAACTGGATGGAATCTCCGTCTTATTCTTCTCGGAAGATTTTACGTCCGCTTCCTGTTTGTCATGACTGCCATTTTCATGACTGCCATTTAGCGTAACATATTCTCCGAAGGGGCGCTCTCCCAAAACTCCAACCAGATCCCTTGGCCCGAGTACTTCCTTCTCCAGAAGGAGCTGTGCCAGTTCTTCCAACCGTTCACCTTTCTCTCTCAGGAGATTCCAGGCTCTCTGACGCACCTCTTCAATGAGTTCACGCACTTCCTGATCAATCGTGGACGCCATCTTCTCAGAATATGGCTTATCAAACATCGGAGTGGACTGGCGTCGCCCGGACATATTGAAACTTACATGCCCGACTTTCTTGCTCATTCCGAAATCGACTACCATCGCATAGGCAGTCTTGGTAATTCGCTCTAAATCATTCTGTGCCCCGGTGGAGAGTTGGCCAAACTTGATTTCCTCTGCAACCCGTCCTCCCATCATCATTGTCATCTGATCCATGAAGGCCTGACGTGTCGTGATGTATCGTTCATCTGGCAATGACTGGGCATATCCGAGTGCTGCCAACCCCCTTGGAACGATAGAGACCTTAATGACCGGATCTGTATTGGGCAAGTACCAACCGGCAATTGCATGCCCTGCTTCGTGATAGGCAACAATTCGTTTCTCTTCAGGCTTAATCAACTTGTTTTTCTTTTCCAGGCCACCGATCACACGATCAATCGCCTGTTCAAAATCTTTCATCCCGATTGCCTCTCTGTCCAGACGTGCAGCTAAAAGGGCAGCTTCATTACAGACATTTGCAATTTCTGCACCGGCAAAGCCTGGAGTCTGGGAGGCTAGAACTTCATGTTCAACATCCTTTGCAAGGACGAGATTTCGTGTATGTACACGAAAAATCATTGCTCTTTCAAGGCGATCAGGTCGGTCAATCAAAATTTGTCGGTCAAAGCGTCCAGGGCGCAATAGAGCTGCATCGAGTACATCTGGCCGGTTGGTTGCAGCCATAATGATGACACCTTTGTCGGTGTTAAACCCGTCCATTTCAACCAGGAGCTGATTGAGTGTATTTTCGCGCTCATCATTTCCACCCATCATCATATTACGACCACGGCTCCGCCCAATTGCATCAATCTCATCAATGAAGATGATACATGGAGCTTTTTCTTTTGCCTTCTTGAATAAATCACGTACACGTGCAGCTCCCACACCCACGAACATCTCAACAAAGTCACTCCCACTGATCGAAAAAAACGGAGCACCTGCTTCTCCTGCCACAGCTTTTCCCATTAGCGTCTTTCCTGTCCCTGGCGGACCTACAAGCAGTACACCTTTCGGAAGTACCCCACCCAGCTTGGTGAATTTTTTAGGGTTCTTTAAGAATTCAACAACCTCAGTCACCTCTTCTTTTGCTTCGGCAAGGCCTGCTACATCCTCAAACGTGACCGTAGGTTTTCCAAGGGATTCAAAGAGTACCGCTCTGTTCTTGCCAATATTCAACACTTGTGAGCCTGGGCCAACTCGTCGGAGAATAAGGATCCAGATCACGAGAATAATTGCCAGAGGTAAAAGCCAAGCCATCGCTCCGCCGAACCAATTCTCTTGGTAGACAACTTCATACGTAAGGGGTTCGCCTGCTTCGATCTCTGATCGATTTTCCTCTAGAAAAGCAACCAAGTCATGGTTTGCAGTCTTTGTGGTTACAAAGGAACTATGGTTTTCACTGCCACGAAACAGGCCCTGATTCTGACTGCTTTCCGTCGTAACTCCGAGCTCCTGAATCCCGGTATCGCTCAGTGTTCCAATAACCTTACGATCGTTCTGAATCAAAACCGATTTGACATATCCCTGTTCCACGTAACTCAGGAACGTACTGTACGCAATTTTTCTTGAATCCTCACGTCCCAGCGAGAAAATGATATTGATCAGCAAGAATCCGAGCAAAACTACATAAATCCACATGTAGCGCCCCCTGCGCCGGGAATTGCGAGTTTCCCGGTCAGATTGACCACGCTCCGGATTTAAATCTGGGTTTGAGTTTTCTGGCCTCATTTAGGGATGTGGCAACAGAGATAAGAAAGTAAATTTTTGACAGCTCGGGTATACGCGAACAACGGGAAAACTGTTTCTTCTATGGCCGGAATCCTATTGACTTCCCCCCCTAATCCGGGTGACCCGTGCACCATCCGGAATTTTCCCGGCCAATTGCTGCATCAAAGCTTCAGCTTCCTGAAGCGTACCAAAAAGCCCCAGTCCAACTCTGAATTCAATTCCATTCTGGACTTCTGCTCCGTAAATGTCCATATTGTCCTGCACACCTGAGAGTGTCCGGCCGAAATAGTTGATGAAATTCTTTGCCATTTCACGGTCATCGTAGGAGACAAGGTAAATGGTATAACCTCCCTGAGACCAATCGATATTCCCCAAACTGGGATCGTTATTGCTCTTCTGCGCTGGTTGATCCGGCAGTTCTCCAGTTATCTCATCCCTTGATTCAGAAATACCCTCCGGCTCAATTTGAACTTCATGTTCATCCGTCAACCCAAACTCGGGCCGCTGAACAGGAAGGGATTCAAGAGGTGGCACAACCATTAAACTATCCGATACGGCAAAAGCTTCCATAGGTATTTCCTTCCTCGTAGAATCGTATACGACTGAATATTCGGAAAACGAGTCCTCAGGCTGATAAAGCGAACTACTATCGGATTCTTCATGAAAATCGGCGGCAATTTGTACATCTAAGGAATCAGAACCTGTGGTGATGGACTGTAGCGAATCAGAATTCACTCCATCGATAAAACCTGTGGAATTTGTAGCAACGGATTGCATTAGGGAATCCACGTTCAGGTTTGCAATTGAATCTGCGATAGCTAACTGGGTGGCTATAGAATCGGCAATAAATTGGAGAGAATCCGTAATGGCTTGACGTCGGGCTCTCTCCTCTTCAAGAGCAGTTAGCATTCGAGTAGCTCGGGGTGCCTGTAGAGATGTAGCAAAAGACCTTTGAATATGCCGGAGCACCTTGGGAAGAGTAATCAGACTATCCTTAGCGGTGGCGGTTGAATCCAACCCTGCGTAAAAACCGGCGGCTTCTAGTTGAGATTCATCGGCAGATACAGGTAACGCAGAAAGTACGTCTAGGCTATCTTTTGCCGCCCACTCAAGATATGCTTTACCCGATGCTAGAAATGCCCTCGGTGCAACGGGGGTATTAGGCCAGTCCAATCCAAGATTAAACAGGCTGGAAATAATCCCTTTGTCTACTCCTTCCTGCCACTTCATCTGATAGTATTCATATGCATTTTCTGCGAGAGCCAGGGAATCTGAAGATGCACGATCCGGAACGGAACGCCCCAGTCTGATATAGGCCTGATCTGTCAGATCAGATTCTTGGTGATTGGAGATAATGAGTTCATATAGACGATTGGCAGCCAATGTATCTCCCAATGCCTGCTGAACTTCGGCCAGTGCGTAATAGGCTCGCTGTACGACTTCTTCACCCGAATCTTCTTCAATAACCATCCGATACCATACGGATGCGGAATCGGGTCGGTTGATAGACAGAAAAAGTACATTGGCCAATTCGTATCTCGCATTTGCCCGATCCGTAAGCATTTGATCGAATTTTTCCTGGGTTCTCGGGACAGCTGACACATCCACCGCAGGCAACATATCCGAATCACTTAAGGTGAATTGAGGCAGGTTATTCTCCAGTCCTTCTTCACCTGCTTCGGCCAATGCAGCTTCAATCGCTGCAATACGACGCCAGTTTGGCGCCAGCGGCCGATCCCCCCAGATCAGAATAAAATCTTGGCGAGCCTGGGTCATGCGCATCCCATCTTTATGATAGAGAAACCCGGCCTCGCCCTCTGAACCGGCTTCAACCGCATTCACAAATCCGTTTTGACCTCTCGCGCCAACGTCTGGTGCGTTCCCCCGAAATGCAGATTCAGATCTTTGACGACGCATCTCCTCTTCCATTTTCTTGAGTTCTTCCGCCCGACGCTCTCGAAGCTCCAGAACGACTTCAGCAAAGCTACTATCATCCAATGTACCAAGGTACAGGAGAGAATCCATGAGAACGATTCGATCAAGTACCTTCGAAAAACCCCCGAAAGTACTTGCCTGATCCTCACTGTCCGTGATTGCACTAGGAGAGGGGTTCAGTGCAATGGTTGTTGCTCGACCGGTTTGCTGTCCTCGGGCAGGAGTTCGAATTGACTTTGATGCGGTATCAAAATGGGCGGCTGCATACGGATAATCCACAACAATATCCCGATAGTATGTACCCAGTGCGTAATGGACCTGACCCCGGACCTGAGCTCCCCCTGCGGTCGGATCATATAGCAACTCGTCGTATTCTGCGAGAGCATCATCATACTGTCCCAAAGCAATCAGAACACGTCCTCGTAAGTATGCCAATTGTGCACGATGATCATAATTTTTATCATCTCGCTCCATCCGGCGCAACCTGATCATTGCTTCCTCTGCATCAAGATAATCTGCAAGGAGGCGCACAGCACTGAACTGCGCTGCGTAAGAGAGTTCATACGATGGTCTATGGCGCTGCACCCGCTCATAGGCAACTACTGCATCTGCGAATCTCTGCAGCTGCTCCAGCACTTGCCCTTCCAGAAATTGAGCCCTCGCTGCCAGATCTTTATCTCGAATCTCCGAAAGCCCCGCTTCTAGTTCAATTGATGCAGCTTCCCAGTTCTCGCTCTGGACATATAACTCGGCAAGTGCCAGACGGTAGCGTGGTTCCCAGCGTCGATTCAAATCTTCTGAACTCAAGATTGCCTGCAAATGGGTTGAAGCGTCCTCATAAGCTCCACTTGCTATCAGTGTACGTGCCAACCAGAAATTGGCCTCATCCCTCAGAGGGGAGTCAAGTTCCAGAATATCATTGAATTTTTCCTCTGCTCCAACAAAATTAAGTGTGAAAAACCATGCTTTCCCTATGATCATGATTGCATCATCAACCCACTTGGAGTTGGGATGCTTGCGGAGAATATCTGAGCTCTTGGTGATCGCATCCTCAAATGGCTTTCGCTGAGTGGACGCCTGATCACTGCGCCCGAAAAGGGACAGGAATATATCCTGATCTATCGGCTGCTGATCCAGCTTTTCCTCGAAGCCACGAACGCCTTCTGCCAGAGAGCGCTTGGCATTGTAGTATTTATTGTAATACGCAGAAAAGTTATTGAATCTGGAGCCGAGGAATGAATTGCTACTGCATCCTGCGAATAGCAATAAACCGAGAATACAGATGGACACGTTTCTCATGGATTCAATCTACATAGCTCACATGAACCAGATTAGTACGACCTTTACGAGGTAATGGCATTCCAGCGCAAATTACAATTGTATCCCCGCTTCTGATATACCCTTTACTGACCAGTGTTTGCTGAACCAATCTGACTCCGGCATCCGTATCGCTTTGAAAGGGAATTTGAAAAGCTTTTGTTCCCCATAAGATCCCCGCTTGCCCGATTACATTCGGAGAATCTGTGAATGCATACACCGGCATACGCGGTCGATGCTTTGCAAGCGCTCGAGCAGTTGCTCCTGATGCAGTCAGACAAACTAGCGCGCGCGCTCCGACATGTGTTGCCAGTTCGCAAGCGGTCAAACTCACAGCATCGGTGATGTCACGGGAGTCTTCCACATCACTTAACTCTTCGGGAAGTCCACGACCTTTTTCTGGCAAAGCATACCAGTGCTCTTCAGCTGCCTTGATAATGCGAGCCATGGCCTCTACAACACGTGGCGGGTGGTGTCCGACGGCCGTTTCTCCACTCAGCATGACAGCATCCGTACCGTCTAGAACTGCATTGGCGACATCGCTTGCTTCCGCCCGTGTCGGAACATGATCTTCAATCATACTCTCCAGCATTTGGGTTGCTGTAATCACTGGTTTTCCTGCTAGAAGGCATTTGTGGATAATGGTTTTTTGCGCATGAGGGATGGACGACATAGGCATTTCAATTCCCAAGTCACCACGTGCAACCATAATACCGTCACTGACGGCCAAAATATTATCGATGGCATCAAATGCTTCGGGTTTTTCGATTTTTGCAATCACTCCCGCCCTGTGCCCGGCTGCCTTCAGATGTTTGCGAAGATGTACCACATCCGTCTCGTTCCGCACAAATGACAGTGCAATCCAGTCAATATTCAAGTCTATTGCAACCTCAAGATCCGCAAGATCTTTTTCGGTGAGTGCGGGGCCACTTGTGCGTACTCGTGGAAGATTGACGCCTTTGCGAGATTTCAAAACTCCACCCACATCTACATGCGCATAAACATCATCCCCCTTTATGGACAGGACGGTCAACGATAAGCGACCATCATCAATAAGAATTTGCCCTCCAGGGGCCACATCCTGTGCAAGTGCCTTATAGCTGATGTATATGTGACTTTCCGACGAAACATCATCGGGGGAAGTAGATGCTGAGATAGTGACTTGCGTTCCTTCGGACAATAGGGTGGTTCCTCCCTGAACTGGGCTTACACGAATACGCGGACCTTGGAGGTCCTGCAAAATGGTGACCTGCCGATCTTGCTTTTCTGCTTCCTCACGGACCAAGGCAACGACTCTTCGATGATCTTCATGTTCGCCATGGGAAAAATTTAGTCGTACCACATCTGTACCCGCCTCGATCAAGTCGGCAATAGTATCACGACTGCTTGAAGCAGGCCCCAATGTTGAAATAATCTTCGTATGGCGAGGCATAGATGGAAAAATCATTGATGATTTGTATTTTATTTTTGCCTTACTAAAGTTTTACTATGCTACTTGAACCCCTCTACACTCACTCTGCTTCCTTACACTCAAAATCATGCGCTCCATCCTTTTAATTGTTGCTCTTATTCCTATTTCCAGCAGTATCCAGGCGCAAAATCGTAGAGCTATTGAATTTCCTGATATTCCAGGCTTTCACACAATGATTTGTGATCTGCACATTCATACCGCGTTCTCCGATGGAAGTGTCTGGCCAAATATCCGGGTTCAGGAAGCTTATCGGGATGAGATAGACGCGATTGCGATCACGGATCATCTCGAATATCTTCCACATCGAGCGGATATTCCCCTCCCCAACCATAACCGTGCTTTTGAAGTCGCCAAACGTGCAAATAATGATCCTTCTCTTATCATCATCCCGGGGGCTGAAATTACACGTGGTATGCCTCCTGGACATGTAAATGCCATCTTCATCAAAGATGCAAATGCATTGATTTCCTCCAGAGGAGAAGAACCAATGGATATCATGAATTTATTTGAAGAAGTACATTCACAGAGCGGATATGCATTCTGGAACCATCCTGCCTGGATCGCGCAGCGCCCGGATGGGGTGGCCGTACTTGATGATTTACACCGTGTACTCATTGATTCAGATTTACTGCAGGGAATTGAAGTTGCCAATCAGTTTACATATTCTGACGAAGCTCTTCAGATTGCTCTTGATTATAATCTCGCCATTCTTGCAACCAGTGATATTCACGGGCTTATTGACTGGGATTTTGAAGTTGCAGAAGGTGGCCACAGACCGGTGACGCTGGTATTTACAGAAGAACGAACTGCCAAAAGCCTCCACGAAGGATTACGCGCACGGCGGACCGTTGCCTGGTTCCGCAATACGCTGATCGGCCGCGAATCTGAACTCTTGCCCCTGATTCATGCATCGATCACTATCTCAAAAGCTGTTTTTAGACCCAGAACTTCCGTATTGGATATTACATTGGAAAATAATTCAGATGCGAGATTTCTTTTACGGAATACATCTGATTACACGTTCCATGAAGACGCAAACTTAGTGGAGTTTCGCCCCCATTCATCGACAGTATTTACTTTGAAGACAGCTGGTCAGGATGGTCCGTACCCGATCACATTTGAGGTTCTTAATGCAATTACTGCTCCCAATACCCATCCAGAGATTACGCTTATCGTAGAACCTGATGTATAAGTATCCTGTCAGAGGAACTCGATATCTAAAATGACTTTAATCTGATGTAATGTGACTGGAAAGGCCCTAAATGCGACTTTGATCTGAAAGGTTTATTCAAAAATAAATTATTGCAACCAAAATCATGAAATATTCTCTACTCTTGTTGCCTCTCCTGTTGCTGGGATGTGTGTCTACCCAGAACATTCCTGCAGAAGATCGTTCCCGCACGTACGATCTGGATTATGACATTGTTTTTGATGCAACGGTTCAAATGCTTGCGGAAAAGGGATTTGCAATTATTGATGCACAAAGAGACGAAGGGATTATCAATACAGATTACCGCGCAGAGGATCGACTCTTTTCCTTCTTTTCCGGGCCTACCCGCCGGAAGGTCTCGGCATTAATATCCAACACATCGGATGGAACTCAAATCCTGCTCAACTTTGACCTCCAGGAATTTGTGGATCAATCTCCTGGAGGAGGAGATGGAATTTTTCAGTCTCAGCCCCTGACACCCCGCGTTGCACGTCGCTATTATCGGGAATTCCTCACTGCACTTGAAAGTTATTTGCCCGAGGAATAGATCAGCGTTCGCACTTTACAAGGGGATTGTAGCTCTCATACTTTTCGTCCCTATAAGATTCTGACAAGCCGTATTCAATTCTCAGGAGAATATTGCCACCGAATCAAGTCCACGGACCAGTGATAGCCAGTGTCAACCCATCGTGTTGAATATTGACGAAGAGGGTCGTGCCATCGGGAGAAAAGGTTGACCCGGCCAGTTCTGAATTGCTCACGGCATTACGGGCGAATTTGTATAATTCCCCTTCCGGGGTGACACCGACAAGGAATTGTTCGGCTGATCCGTCTTCACACACAATTAGATCCCCCCAAGGGGTAACAGTAAGATTGTCTGCATTTTCAATCAGCCCAGGATCATTGGGCTCAATGAATAACTCAAGTCGATTCCGAGAAGGATCCAATCGCCATATTTGGCCACATTTGGCGCTTCCCCCGTTAGTGCAGGCGAAGTAAATAGAATCATTTCCATACCACATCCCTTCCCCACGCGCAAACATGGCTGCTCCCTGATCAAATCCCCGTATGCGTAAATCATCTAACGGAGACCCCACGTCATCCAAATCTATCCAACCGATATCAAATTGAGTCCCAACGAGAACAGTTTGGGAGTCCCAATTGCGGGTATCCAGGCTGGGATGTTCAATGATTTGTAATGCCTGTAGGCGGCCTCCATCTGGCAAATTTTTCGGATCCTTCGGAATAAAACGATAAATAAGGCTGTCACCTGTATCCTCTGTTTGATAAATGATATTTGTTGCTGGGTCAACTGCGACTGCCTCATGGTTGAATCGCCCCATTGCGCGAATGGGTATGGGGCGTGCAATACTGGGAGATACACTTGCAGGAACCTGAAAAACATAGCCATGATCCTTTGCATACCCCCCTCCGGCCAATGTCGTAATTTCCTCGCATGTGATCCAGGTATTCCAGGGAGTGGGACCACCAGCGCAATTTCGCAACGTCCCGGCAAGGCTTAAATATTGGGATACCAACTGCTGAGAGGCGGTATCATATATAAAGGTTGTTGTTCCGCCAAGCGCTGGATTTCCGTCTATACCCGCATCGTATAGAAGATCTGAATCAATTCGATCGAATAACGCATTTTCAGATCCAAACGGGCCCATACCTGGATCTGCATCGGGGTTGATTTCGTGATTACGGATTACTATGGTTTCTCCGGTTGGACCGGCAAACGTAGCCATGCCGTCCGCAGCACCCGGTACATAAAATCCATCATCCATCAGATCTCCCATGCGGGAAACGATCTTATAGCTGAATTTTTCGGGGAGATCCATAATCCCTTCTGGATCAGCTATGAGAGGTCCAAAGCGTTCTTTTGCCTGTGCGGGAAAATCACGGCATCCAACCAATGAATGTAATCCAACAAAACCTAGTGCAAACGCACCAGAAGTCTGCAGAAATTGCCGGCGAGACGCAGTGGAATTTCGATTATTTGAGGATAGCATAGGGCCTAGTTACTTTGATGGTTCTATCTCTTTGATTGAAGGATGCGTGAAACTGCTTGTTGCAACATACACAGATAATGCAACGATTGAACGCATTGAGTACCAAAACTCTACCTGAAAAATAGAAACTCCTAAAAATGACTCCGTAGGGTTTTGTATGAAATGATTCAGATTCACCTCGGATGCTACAGTTCTCTTGATTTGATTCAGAAACTCTGCTCGTATAGTTAGGGAAAGGCTCGTCCGGGTTGCGTAGAAACAGAAAATTAAACACGCTCGCGGGTATAGTTTGAAATCAGCCAGTTCTGCATGGATGGGATCGGAATGCTGTAGAGTTCATCTTGGCTGTGCAGTATACCGCGCTCCACTGCTTTCTTAAACAAACTCTTCGCTTTATCCGAATCGCCGTAATCCTGCGATAAAGTTGCTTCAATATCTTCCCTGTGAAGTCCCTTGCCTGGTGTAACGTTTTTGATCAATCTTGCTAAACTACAGCGCTCTTTTCCACTGATCCCTTTCGCGCGTTGTTTGTAATACGCCTCGCGTCTGCCCTCTCCCACTTGATACACGACCTCCAACCCCGCAGGAGTCATCTCCCCATCATCTCTCTGGATTTGCTTGGCTGCGGCATCTCCATAAGCCGTAATATGCTGCGGCCAACCATGCGTTTTCTGCGCAATCGCATCAATCCATGGAGCAGGATCCCCCTTGGCCTCTCCCTCCTTCACAAGCCAATCCTGAATCACCGCACGTTCAGATTCCTTGCCCAGTGCCCCTAACTCCACGAAACATCCTCCCTTGAATCTCGAAATCCCAAGCAATCGGAAAACCTCTTCTGTCTGTCCCAGTCCCGCCGCGAGCAGGATTACTGGGCGGGACAATTCACCATTATGAAGCTTGTTCAATGTCGACGCTACTGCAAGTTCATTTGGGGTATTGAAGAAACGACCAATATACTGGGCTTCATCAAGAATTAGAAGCACCCCCTGCTCCGACTCCATCCTTTCAAGCACATGGGATACGCTTGAATCCCCTGCAACTTCCTTGATGCGTTCTATGGATAACAACTTACTATCAACTTTAGTAGCTGTCTGCTTGCGAGAGATGTAGGGTTTGCCAAGAGTTTGTGCCATGTGAACAGGATTGTACAAGTCATCAAAATTGATTTTAACGACAGCCCACCGTTTTTCCATGGCATCCAAGGCCATTTCCTCCAACAGGGCCGTTTTCCCCGCGCCTGGCGCGCCCTGAATCAGCATGGTCGTCCCCCTTCTCGTCTGCACCGTATGCTTCGAAAGCTTTCCAAAATTGTCCAAGACTTTGGTTCGCCCGTGAAAATATTCGGCAGGGCCTCGATCTTCCAGGAAATCTGGTACGTGAGGGGTGTCGGGAGGTATAAATTCAGACATTACGAGAGAATGCTACCCGGAAGGAGATTGGACATCGTCGAGGCTTCAAAGGTTCCGAGATCATCATCTTGAGTTCTTGAATAATAAAGCAGAAGTGAATCAGCTCGTCATAGCCCTTTAAACACCGAAAATAACGCGTCCAACCCAATCCCATTCACACCCGAACGGAGCCGAAGGCTACACCAAAAATCCAATACCAGCATCTGTACAAAGTGAATCGGGACCGCAATCCAGAAAGAGCGGCAAC
>JAPOTE010000065.1 GCA_026709335.1 Bacteroidota bacterium
GGATTGAGGGATACAAATTCAATTCGCCCTGCTAGGCTCTCCCCTGCTTGTTTAAATCGTAGGGAATATGTTTACCGCTCACGTCTTCCACAAACCAATGCCAAAGTGGAGCGAATGAATGGAAAAATCCAAGAGGTCAAAACGGTCGGTAGAGGATACAGGAAATTTGAAAACTTTAGATCCGCCATCCTCTTCTTCTGCGGAGATCTGGCGCTTTATCCACAACAATCGTAGTAGTATCCATCATTTATACGGACAAATCTCCACTATGGTGTGGAAATCTCCAAGCCGGGCTGGGTATTCTTGTAAGCCTTCGTAATCCGGTTGATTGCACCAATTATGTATACGGTACCTCCTATGGTAATCATTACTGGAGCTAAACTCGAGAGTGCAGGACCAGCTCCACATGCGATTGCCACTGATATTACGACTCCACTCACCGCAGACAGTACTCCTTTCTTTGCCATCTTTTTTGTCATGTCAAGGGCAGCTTCCTTGGCAGTGCGTTCTCCGGCGTAAACATAAATCAGGTTCTCCCCCAAACTTACGATACCTTCAAGTGCCATACCAACACATGCAGTTGCCGCAGCAATCTCAAGAGTTTCTGTGGCTACAATCCCAGTCGCGTCGACAATATTAGCTACATTGGCTTGGGTCAATTCTGCGTCAGTCATATTAGCACTGCCTCTCGCGCAAGGTTCTCGCCAGCGGCTTCCCAGACAATGTTACTGTCCGTCATTGTCATGGAAGGGTCGTTATGCACCGAAGTAATATGACTGGCATGCTTCCCATCTAAAAATTCCACTACAGCATCTTTTCCAAAATTCCTAACCACTTCGGGGATAGAAGAATCATAAAAACTCTCAGCCATCGCTATTGGGCGCCAACTCATTTCTGGTCTCAGACCAGCTACAGCTATTTTCGTTTTCAGAGCCTGAGGTAATTCTGTAAAACCTGGCGAGGCAGCGAGGATTTTAGTGTAAGCCCCCGCTGTGGCAGCTCCAAAGGCTACGGCGACCTTTTTCAAATCACTCCTGTAGCGTCCATCGGGATCTATCAACTCAGTGGATTTCCGCAGCTTGTAGCCTGCAAGATCTAGCGTATGGGTAATTGCATCGGTATATTTCTTTGATGCATCTGTTATGTCCCGGCGGAATATTTTCAAATTCGGTTCGGCGAGTGCGAGGATCTCGGAGAATTTTTCTTTTCCAACTTCTGTCACTATGTTCGCACCGGCTATAGTGTTACGCTTGACTTGATCCCCCGCATCGACCAATTTGGCTGTAACTACTTGTGCCCCAAGTTTAACCTGGTTGCCAACGTCTGCCACGTTACCAGCGGCAGCTTTTGCTCCATGTTTGATTTGATCTCCTGCATCCACCATCCTGGTTGTAGCTGCCCGCGTTCCGAGTTTGACCTGATTGCCGACATCCATCACCTTGCCGGCGGTAGCTTTCGCCTCGTGTTTAACTTGGTCTCCCGCATCCTTCACTCTGCTTGCAACAGTCTTCGTTCCAAGTTTGACCTGGTCCGTCACATCCTTGGTTTTGCTCACAATTACTTTTGCATCACATATCACAGGAGATTCTCCCCAATCTCTTTTTCGTGACCGCTTTCGCCGGTAGCTTATTTTGTTCACCAAATTCAATACTTTGTTGGGAACCCACCAGCTGAAGAATATAAAAAATACTGCACGCATCACTGTGGAAGCGACCACCCTGAAAAACATCCAAATAATACCAAACATGACTAATTCTCGAATCAAGATTACCGATTTTCCAATTCACAGCAGAATGACATGTTCCGATTCACAGGCACTAATCTATCTGGAGTAAACCATCGCCTCACGATATCAGGGATCCGATTATTGAGTAGTAAGATAATCCGAAACAATTCCTCAATCCTCTTGCACGAACCTGCCTCCTGGAGCTACATCAACGACGGCGACATGAATTCTACCTCTGAGTTCTGGATCAAGCCGCTTTTCAAGTAATTCCCTTAGTTTTGACGGTTTCTTGGGTGTTCCCCCCTCTGGAGGGACCACTCTCATGTATTTTCTGTCGGCGCCAAACCAGAACACTAAATAAATTCCGTAACCGTCAGATTTTGGATCCCTTGTATATTTTTGTACAAGCTGCTCGACGATGGCACGCCACAGATCTCTGTGAGAATTCTTCTTGATTTCAATCGGAATCGCTAAATTAGATCCGTATGATATTCGAATATCTGCTCTACGATCATCCGCATAGTGTCCCTCTGGCTGCACATCAATTTGATATCTTTTGAGTTTGCTCGCCAAGCTGAAAAGTAGAATATCTCGGCAGTCGTTTTCCGGCTTCGGCATCAGAGGTTTACGTGGACTCTGCCCCCAATCCCAGTATTGACGCCAAGCACTAGCTGGATCATTTCGTATATCGTCTATTAATTCTTCAAGCACATCAAGCGTCAGGGCTGTAAGATCTGCGGCATTTGCAGGGGAGGCTTCCTGGCTGTGAAAAACCTCATGGATCTGTGCTAAGCTTAGATCCGAGTCTTTTGTCGCACGGCGGCGCCTCGCTTGTTCTTCTTGGGCGAGTACAATCTCTCGCCTCCACGCTAATAAATCAATTTCGGATGCCAGTATATCCAGATCCTTTCTTGCCTCATCGCAAATGCGTTTTTTCAGTTCTCCAATCCAAAATGTGAAAAGTAACTGAAATTTGCGGCTGATTCTCTGGTCATCACTCATAAGACCTGCACGCTTCCGAGAAACAGGTGGCTGAATACGTTTTCCGAATACTTGAACAAGTTGGCGAATCTCATCAGAACTCCATTCATTGATATTTTGCAAAATTGGCTGCCCCAAGCCCGTAGGAACAAGGAAATCAATGACATGGCGCACGCGTGTTTCTTCCCCAGTAGACAGAAATTTGATCAGCATTGAAATATAAATACCCCTGTCGGCGGATAATCCCGCACCCAGCCATTGAGCTCGCTGGCCTATATCCATTTGTTTGCGATTTAGTCGTCTTGAAATATTTTTTTTCAGTTCTTCAGTAGGAAGTCCATTATTCAGAATGACACCCCATAGAATCACACGCAGAGACTCCAATTTGCGAGCACTGCATCGAGAAGGAAATACGGCAAACATTCGCGGTATAGCGAGCTTCGCTATATGAGCATAGATAGAATCAAAGGCCATCTCATACATGTGGGCATGAGGCGGGTTTTTGGAGCGAACACTTGCGTTGTGCACTGAAACCAGCGCATCGGCTACGGCCTTTGGAGAGCACTCTAAAGTCTGTTTATACCACGCCGGGACGGTGTCATGATGATTTAACTGGTTGAGAAGGAAATATTGCTGACGGGGGAGTTCCGTGGTCAGATAAAACCCCAATGCTCGCCGAATTTCCGTTTCAGAGAGATGATTTAAATCATTACTTGTCTGGAATACTTCTTCCATTCCCGCGAGAAAAGGAAGTGCATAATATGATCCACGACTCTCCTCATCAAGTTGAGTAATTCGATCAAGATCCGGAAGATCATCTCGGTTCAATAAGCTACGAAATCCCGCCAGCGTTGCCTTTACCAACTCTTCATCGCCTTCAAAGTAATCCCTCAAACAAGTCTGAGGATTGTCCTCGCGGGTATTGGGGTTGTTAAAGTATATATCGGCAAGCTCATCAAGAATGATCGGCGTGCATTGCCCTTTTGCCAGTTCAGCTTGCTGTTCGCGGAGGGATTCCAGTTTATCCTGTTTTTGTTTTTGATAGACACCCTGAATTTTCTTTTGTTTTTTCTTGATTTCAGCAATTTCATGTTCAGCTTTGACTCTATTTTTTAATCGTTGGTCATTCCATTGAACTAACCCGGGAACGGCCGAAATGACCTCGGCAACTTCTTCATCAGAAAGAGGCAAACCCCAACCCTCTTGAGCCTGAACGGACCATGATGCGAGCTCTTGAGCCACATTTTGATTTGAATTCCAAAGTTGTATCGAGCGCTCAAGACACCATAGGCGAAATCCCTCTGGTGCACTATTACCTGCGAATTTGAATATTATCGTTCTAAAAAGAGATGCATTCTCAATTGTTACATCTTTTCGTAACAGGCCATGTTCGATGAGAGCATACTGAATATTTTCTCGCTGACCCAGCCAGTCACGAATTGCAGTGTTCGCTTTATCGTGTCGGCTAAAACTTGGGCGTGAACTATAAGCGGGGATTAGCTGAGATATAGAATAGTCGTATTCAACAAGTTCAAACCAGCGGTACAGTTCCGGGGTACATAATTCATCTCCAAACAGCTCCAGGCCTCTTGCAAGAAATTGAATCACGACATCTGCAACCCTTTGTCCTTCTAATTTTGGAACGACTTCGGAGGCACGATCACAAAGAGAGTTCAGTAATTCTTTGATGTGATAGTCGTTAGATCTATCAGTGAGGTTTGCAAAAAAGTTTTGATAACCGCTATAATGATCGGTGGCTGGTTCCATAACGAGATAATCCCATATCTCCGCGGGTTGCAACTCGCTTGGGTACATGAGATGTAGCAGTGCGCCCTGGAGATCATGGTTTTCGTCTTCAATATTTTTTTTCTGCAACTTCGTTAAGATCTGTTGCAGTTTATCACTGCGCCATGAGGTGCAGTGAAGAATTCTGTTTAACGCAGCAAGTGCCTCGCAGCGAACATCGGATTTCCAGTGGTGATCACGAACGATATTCAACAGGTTTTCGTAATTACTCTCCCTATCTGAAGCGCCCGTATGGAAGTACATTTTCGTAATTCCCCGGAGGAGCATATAAACAAGTGTTTGCCTGTTTTTTGAACGCTCAGGCGAATTCGCGAATTCCTGGATGATTGAGCTGTCTTCATTTCCCATTAGAGCATACAAGGTGGGAGTAGAGGGCCAGTCAGAGCTAAGATGAATTTGTTGTTCAAGCTTCACGAGCAGTTTCTTTCGCTCGTAAGTGCTGAAGCCACTGGTATCTCCGTTGAAAGCAACTGTACGTGGGTCTATCTCAGTTAAAATTGCTCTTGCCTGGTCATTCAAGGCAGCGAGCCAAGCAGCGAGCCCGCGAAGATCGGGCAAGAGAGTCCCATTATGTCCCATGAGGGTGGCAAGGACACGTTGGACACTTAGGTCACTCTGAATTTTTTGATTCAAATAGCGTGCCCCAAGGAATTCGGCCACGATCCGATGAATCGGGGTTTTGCTGGAGGACTGACCCTCAAAGAGTCTTGAGTCATAAGCTGCCTGGATGGGCAGGCCTTGAGGAAATTCCAAATCATGCAGAGATAACATCTCGGAATCATCCGTATCATTTTTTGCCCAGCCACTCTTGTTTGCAATCAACATGTATGCAGAAAGCAATCCTGCCGCGGTTAGGATTGCTTCCAGGGAGGGAAGAGATTCAAATGAACGTGCGTCACGATGTTCGGCATTTCGTTCCTGGACAAGTTCTCGACAAGCACTTTCAAACATTTTCAATTGGCTACCAGGCCAACCTTCTGATTTGATGGATGTGATCAGGAAATCGAGTAATTGCGGATTCCCGAGTAAAGCACCCATCCCGTACTCATGAGCTCGCTCAATAAATATGTTTTCGGCGGTGTTTTCGTCAACTCCACGTTGGGAGATAACCATGCGGATACCGTCGTAATTCAGCGGGTTCAATTGGAGTACTGGAATTTCCTTTTTGCCCAAGAGCGAACTGAATTCTTTCAAATCACCAGAGCCTAACCAGCTTCCGGATCGGCAGGACAAACGAAATTTGGGAGTTCCCAATGCTTCCAGGCCATGGATGATCCTGTCCAGTGCAGATCTTGGATCTCCTCCACCAGCACGCATTTCATCAAGCCCATCAATGAAGATGGTTTTTGTTCGCCACTCTGGATGGTTATCCAAATTGGACCGAATAAACCTCCGCGCAGAGATAAGATGTGCACCATCAATTCCATCCGCTGCCGTACCAAACTCTGTGCTCTTACCCATTCCCGGTTCCCCCAAAAGAATATAACCAGGACTGGAATCAAAATCTCTCAGGGATAATCCATCTTGTCCATAGATTGGATCACAATCTGGTTTGATTAGGCTGACGGTACGCGGTACGAGTTTCATAATCACATTCACTGATCTTCAATCCATTCGTCTGTGGAAAATGAAAAAAACTCATTGAGTGGAATACCGCCCGAACCCACGATCATTGTTTTGGCATAAGGGAAGCGGTCTTTGAACGCATCTAATCCACGGCGTGCCTGTTTTTTACCGCTCTTAACCTCTATACCGACAAGATGCGGGCCCCGTGAGATGACAAAATCAACCTCATGCTTACCGTCTCTTGGGCGCCAATAATGAATTTGAGTTGATGCCTTCCGCGTGTTACATAAATGTGCTCCTACTGCGCTTTCCACAACACGCCCCCAAAAGGATCGGTCAACCTGTGCTTCCTTGAGTGAATAACCGGATGGTGCAGTCATCAATGCTGTGTTTAGGGCATTGAATTTGGGAGGAGAAGTCATGCGTAAATGCGGTGTCGGGGTATATCGAGGGAGCGTGGTGATAAGAGCCGCATCGGAAAGCAAGTTTAGGTAATGTTTTACCGTTGTGGCATTGTCTTTGTCTTGAAGATGGCCTAAAAGCTTGTTGTATGCCATGATTTGACCGGAGTAGTTAGGAGTAATTTCAATTAATTGGCGCATCAAGGCAGGTTTCTTGATCTGGTTCAGCAGTAGGATGTCCCGGCCTATTACAGAGCCTATGATGGTCTCTGTGATGTATTCGTGCCAATAATCAAACCTTGTTTTCTCTGACTCCTTGGGTAAAGAGGCAGGATAACCGCCGTAAAACATAAACTGCTCAGTCGTCAAAGCAAGTATCCGATCCATCTCCGGAAACGACCAATGCGTAACCCTGAGTTCTCGGAAACGCCCCGTAAGGCTTTCATTACGGCCAACGAGCATCTGCCAGACGGCTGATCCTAAAATCACAACATGAAGAGGGTAGCCCTCTCTACGATCTCTATCCCATAGTCCCTTGACATAATTCGACCACTTTGAGATTAATTGAATTTCATCCAAAAACAAAACGTGGCCCCGAGGCGAATTCAGTGATACTTTACGGGCCTCCTCCCATATATCTATAAGAGTTTTGGGATTTGTAAGATCTTCAATTTGTTTAGTATCCGGGATGATTGCATCTCGAGGCCATTTCGGTTGACTGAAACGTGGATCGTCAAAAGGCACGTATTGACACGTATAGCCTAATTCTATCAGTTGCCGGCGAGCCTGAAGAGCAATGACCGTTTTGCCAACTTGGCGTGGACCTACGATGGCAATAATTCGCATGTCAGAACTGTTCGAAACAAATTCAATCAAACGCCCGACCTGTGTACGATGGTATGGATGCATATTAGATATCTAACTTTATAAATTTATAAATCATAGTACCTTTTTAATGTTCCATCACTGTAGACATGTTGAATTTGAGTATTCTCATTTCTATGTGATGTCCGCCCCCTCTTGATTATCTATTATCACGACAAGTGTGAAGTGAATGTTGTTTGCAACTGTCCCCGCCCAAGGTGTACAAGTATCTTCAGTGAACGGAGTTGGCCGGGGATATTTTGGTCATTGTTAGAACAGCACACCTATGAAGCCCCCTAAGTACTCATACCCCCAGGTTCAACTTTTATCCGAAATCTCCCACAATCAGATCAGAAAAAAATCAACGAAAACTGTTTAGGAAGTGGTAGATCTACTGAGAATCAAAGTGCGCGGTCGGTGATATTCAAAGTGTGTGTGGCTTATGATGATTGCGATAATGTCCAAGCCGTGGTATTCTCAAAACCTATTTGTAGGCGGCCAAGCAACACTCGCGTGGCGTATCCCACCCACCATACGGCGGAAAATAACTTTCTCAATAACTGGATGATATTTCAGGCCATCGCTTCGGAAGAACTAGGAGATATAGTCCATCTAAACCAGTAAATCCAGGCCTTGAAACCAGATTGGGCGCCTTGCCCAACCGGGGCACTACTTGCAGGAGAATGCCATCTATAGCGTTCACCTGAGGTCACCAACTCAGCTCATAACCCAAGCTGCTGTCGATGAGATTGGCATAGAAAAGCTATGAAAATGGCTTTGAGAAATGACTTGAAAATGAGGTTCCCTAAATCGAATTAGGGATACTTATTTCTTTTCCCATTCAAAACCAAAAACATAACTCAACGGGCGGAGGCCCAAACACATGAAACATTTTACTAGACTTTTAGGGGGCGGCTGTGTGGCACTGTTTGCCATGCTATTCATGACCTCTAGTGCATTTGCGCAACAAGTCACCTATTATGTAGATATAGACAATGGTGGGACCGATGCGACTGCTTGTATTAGTTCCGCGACGAATGGTGGACATCCCACTCCATGCGACTTGCCCACCGTCTTGGCTGAAACTACAGTAGGTGGTGCCAACAACATCATCCTGATTCGGGTAAGGAGGACAGGGGGAGACGTTACGCTTGAGGCACCAAACCCCCTGACAGGAGCACGAGTATTTGGGACCTATGTGCGAGGAAGCGGGGCTGCGGTGAAGGGAACACTGGAATTTGAGGGAGATTTTGTAATTACTGCCGCTGGTCAATTTGTCCTTCATGGACTGGCAAGTGCCCATTTCGAAGATGTGACGATTACCAGGAGCGCTAGTACAGGGACTCCCTTCAGTGTTACTAAAGCTACATCGGAAAAAACGAATCCGGCACAGAGGCTGACGATTTCCGGAACACTGAGTGTAAATGCAAGTGATGGGACGGTTCCGAGGATTCAAGCGCTTGTAGTTTCGGAAGATCTTAAGATCGTATCAGCAGGCACTAGTCCTCCGGCGGTGGTTCGTATAGATTCACTGACCGTCAATCGTGGAGCATCTCTGACGGTGGGAACAGACGACAATCCGATTGACTTGCGTGTCCCCCTGAGAAAGGCAGAGAAAGATGATCCAGGAGGAATTCTCACGGTAAATGGTACAATTGATGGCCCAGGAACAATCTGGATCGCACATGTCGATAATGAGGCGGGGCGGATGGATGAATTTTTCCATATGAGTAGTGACTATATGCCGGATAATAAAGGCGCGATTGATCACGAAGATTGTGTCAGGATTGCAGGCGGTGGAGAAATCAAGAACGAAATCCGTGCAATTGCGGCCGGAAATATTTGCGTGGAGATTCCAAAGATTGGGGATCTGTCCGTTGCAGGAAGCATTGCCGGGGAAAACGCCGCCGAAAATGTCACGACAGATGTCATTTTCAGGAATAATGTTGAAGTTGATGGTGATGTCGTTCAGTGGAACGATGCCCGAATTGTATTTGAGAAGAACGTAACCGTCAAGGGAAGCGTAGATCTAAAAGACGGGGCACTGCCGACCAATCTAGGCGGATTCGGTACAGCGCGGACTGCAGACGACGGAAACGGTACTCAGGTTGTCACCAGCATTCGAAGAGGAGTTAAGCCAGCAGAGGGGGATGGAGCGACTGACAAGGATCCATTCACCTGCGAATATCGTCCTAAAGGGGGGAATGTTCTGATCTTAGATGTACCCTCGGTAAGCTTGTCCGTAGGCGAAGATAAGAAGGAAATTAAGGTGGATGAGGACGTTGGGACTGTGGCAGTAACAGCAACCCTTGGTAAGGAGCATCCGGCAGAAATTGATGTGACAATCCCGCTAAAGATTGCGAAGGGAGGAACGGCTACTGATGATGATGGCGGTGACTATACTATACCCGATGATTTCGAGATTGCAATTGCGAGCGGGGAGACAGAAGAAACGATAAACATTATAATAAGTGATGATGATGCTGAGGAGAAAGATGAGACGATCATCGTGGAGTTGGGTGATCTATCGAAATCAACTGTATTGCGCCCGGGAGCACAATCCAGGGTAACAATTACGATCAATGCCAGCGATGCTGATGATGATGATGGAGTGAACCTCTTTGTGGACGGCGGCACTTCGGGAATGCAATTCTTCAAGAGCCCGACTGCGTCCCCTGGACGAGGGTTTTATATCCCAGGCGTACAGTTTGAAGGTACTGCAACGATTGAAGAAGATTTGCAAGTCCTGTCCAATGATATTGCTGATGAAGCGTCCGAGACAGACCGAGATGATACAAGTTGTGCTCCTCGTGCGATTTTTGCCGAATCTGCCGTGGGCGCGAATAACTCTTCAAGGCAGTCTACAATTGGCGGAGACCTGGTCGTTGAAAGTACTCGAGAAGGCATCGTTCTATTAAGTGCAGCGACAAACGGATCTTCGGGCACTAAGGAACGAATTTCGGCCCATAACTTGGCAGTGGACGGCGACGTTTTTGCAGACGGGTCATCCATCGTGATGATGCGCCCCGCAGAATCCAGGGATGAGGGAACATGTACGACCTCGTTTTCGCTGGATGCCGGGACACGCCTAATCCTAACCGATGGGAACGATCATGAGATTATCGGCACGTTGACGCTTGATGCGCTGGTGACCAATGATGACCTGGAAATTGACGGTGAATTGACGGTGAACACGCTGCATGTTGGAAAAGGCGCCGATCTGGATATTGATGATGATGTTACGGTCAATGAGGCATTGATCCTTGCAGGTGAACTCGACGGCAGCATTGCCGAAGATTCAGAGGTAAAACGCATTGCTTATGCGACCAGCAACAGTGATATTGTCAGCGTTGGTCATGAGCTGGATGCGCTGACCATTTCGCTGAACAGTGGCAGCTTGCTCTTTGACCAGGTCGCCAAAACCAAAAACCTGGGACTTTGCAAGGGAACCTTGGTGCTATATGAAGCAGGCACAGATAAGGAAGAAACGCTGAAAGTCAGCGAGCAGATTACGGTCCAAGGCGGGCAGTTGGAATTTGATGCAAACGAACCGGGGACCATTGGCACCGATATAGCCGATAAAGGCGCTACTGCTGACGGCTATGTTTTAATGTATGCCCCGGAGGGAGAACATACGGTGGATGCTGAGTGGTTTGCTGGCGTTAGAGATGTAGTGATCAATCATGAGAAAGCCGTCGTGATCTTGAACGAGGAAGGTTCTGTATCCATCCCGGGTGAACTGAAAATCACCCAAGGACATCTGCATGTGAAAGGAGCAGACCTCGCGGTCGGAACTGGACTGTCAAAGGGCACTATTGTGCTTGCAGATTCAGTTCGGAATCTGGTGATTTCAAATCTCAACAATAAACCGGCTGCTGAATTGCACACAAACGGTGGAAACCTGGTCGTTCACGGTGAAGTCACCGTAGACGGGAAATTGGTGACCGATGGTGGAGATTTCCACGCACTTGGCAATGATGAGGGAGTTGTAGATAACCCCAAAATGAAGGGGCAATACCAGGATAGTACCGCGGTCGTGACTGTTGGAGCAGAGGGGATGATTGATGTGGGCACAGGGACGTTCCAGCTGGGGCCGGCATATACAGCGAAGGCGGATGGTAAAACAGGTGATGACAGACCCGATGTGACGCTCACAGTGGCGAAATCCGGGGACACCAAGATGGGGGCAGTGAAGGGCAAGATCCACATTCCGGCAGGAAGTAAGCAAACGTATATCACCGGGGAAGCCTTTGATGTGATTACCCTTGACGGGACCCCGACCCCCAAGAGCAAGACTGCGAATAACTGGGGTGGAGGGCTGAACTTCCATGACACGAAGGTGACCATTGACAGCTTGGCGGCAATGAATGACGCAGCGGTTGAATTTTATGACCAAACGGAGCCCAAAACGGATAAGTACGCCATCGAGATCAAAAAAGATGTGGCGCTCAGTTCGGCCAGGATCTATGTGAATGGCGAGAACAGCATCAAGTTTAGTGGAGATCTGGCGATCAGCGGTACTGGAGGATTCACGGCCTGGGATAAGGCAAAGGTGATGATTGAAGGAGATTTTGCACAGAAAGAGGGGACGAAGCATGCTGGCAACCAGCACGGTACTCGCTTGAACGGTGAGAACATGAAAACCGTCATGGGCAACCTTATGGTAGCCGATGCCTCAGACTGGTATCATGTGCATCAAAATGATCAACTAACCTTGAACGGAGATGTGCATGTAGAGATTGATTTTCCGGAAGACACGAAGGACGAGAATAAGAGATTCCAAGCCAATCTTCTGTTTTCCGGAAAAGAGGTCCAGTCGCTGATGACTTCGGCGATTGATCTGGATAGCGTAGAGGTCAATGGCGCAGGCATCATGCTGGAAAGCGATGTGATGCAGCATAAAGATGCTCCCCTGACCTTGACAAAAGGAGTGATCAGTGGCGATCATACGTGGCTCGTCAAAAACACGACCATTGAAGAGAACCTGGTTCGCCGCATGGCTGCGCGATCGGGAGATAGTACGTGTGGTCCTGATAATGATGCGGCTTGCAGTGCTTCGATTTTAAGAGGCTCTCGGCAATCCTATGTCTCCGCAATGTTTGGCCGTCATCTAGCCGTTGGCAATGCCGGCGGTGGAGAAGTCACTGGTGGGTATCTCTTCCCGCTGGGTACGGTGGAAGAAGACATGTCCTACTATCGTCCGGCCATCCTGCAACTGCCGGTGGATCCTGCAGAGTCGGAAGCAGTCACGGTATCCCTGACGAGTGTGCCGGAAGGCGCAACTCCGGCCTGGCCCTCAGAGAACTTGCAGGTTCAGGGAATGAATGGCGGGTTTTTGACCTTGGATGTCTATTCGGATATCTTCTGGAAAGTAGATCTAGGCGAAGAGGCACTGAGTAGCAATGTGAACCTTCGGGTCGCTGCGAGCGGGATCTCGAATGTGTATGATTCGAAAGGACTTCGCATTGTCCAGTGGGATTGTGATTGGAAGAATCCACAATTAGCCGGGCAATATGATGTCTCGGGTGCAGTGAACCCGCAATCGTTTGCCGTAAATGACTACGTCAACGGGATTCTGAACATTACCCATGAAGGAATCGACGTTGGCAGCTGTTCCATCTTTGGAATTGCCGCGAACCAGATTGAAAACCCGATTCACCAGGAATCTCTGGCCAGTGGACGTTCTCGAGTTCAGTTCATTCACAATGCGCAACTCCCAGCTCCAGTCAATCTATCCTTGGATGGTGTTGGAATCGCAAGTGGAATAGATTTTCAGACTGCAACTGGCTATCTGCATGTCGCAGCAGGAGGGCACACGGCCACGATTGAGCTTGTAGGTGCACCGGCGGATCAGGCAGTTACATTAGAGCTGGGCTCTTTGATAAATGAAAAGAGCTATGCGGTGATTGCCCACGGTTCCTTGACCAATTTAGAGACCGAAATTTTGGAAACTAGATTGACCTCGTTGGCAAACAACATGGTAGATGTAATTCTGGTACATGGATCTGCGGACTTGGGAGTGGTGCGAGTGCAGACGATTGATATTCTTGATGATCCGCGCACAGCATCTCCGAAGAGATTGCTTGCGAGCAACTTCATGTTTGACCAAGCAACCAACTATAAGCAGATGAACCCTGACTTCTACCGGATTGAGGTTGTCTCAGGAAATGACAAGGCTGGTGTGTTTGACCTGGATCTGTCAGGATATCAGGGACAGACGTTGATCCTGAACTTGTCTGGTTCCAAGGCTATGCTGGACCTCTACGCAGTAGACATGAATGGAGATGAGGTTCCCGTGAGTGTTGTGACTGGAACCGAGTCTGAAATTACCGAGATCCCAACCGAGTTTGCGTTGCACGGGAATTATCCAAACCCTTTCAATCCATCCACCCGGATCCAGTTTGATCTTCCGGAATCTGCACAGGTAACGGTGCAGGTGGTAGACATGCTGGGCCGCGAAGTGATGGCACTACCGGCGAAAGAATTTGAAGCCGGTTCAAACCGGAGCATTGAGCTCAATGCAACGAACCTGGCCAGTGGTACCTATTTGTATCGGATGATTGCAACCGGAGCTGAGAGCCGGTATGTGAAAACCGGTCGCATGACACTGGTGAAGTAAAGGGGGGATATCTCAGTAGCTGTTCATAGTGAACAGAAAGGCGCCCCGGTACGAAAGTATCGGGGCGTTTTTCTGTTATCAGGATGCTGATGAAGTTTCTTTGAAACAACCAGTCATGAAGATCGATCTCATGAAAGACAACATCCGTGCTAATCTCGTTAATTTCATTTGATCGAACAAAGACATTCCGCCAATCAATATCAAAATCTGCGGCCAGTAGCATACAAATTCTCAGGCTATAAACTGTTTCTGTATCAATCATGGCGGTTGATAAAAAAGTTTCACTTTTTGTCACTGCGTCATAATTCTTTCAGGGCCCGATCCTGCAACAAACTCTCCTGCTAAAAATGTCCGGGCATTTTCGTTTTTGGTATCATAGATTTTCCATGTCAATTTACTGCTACTCCCGATTATAGCGGAGACGAGCCATGGCGCCGGAGCCGGCAGCTTCATTACGGCAATATGCTGCAGGCATCGAAGGTGACTTCCATCGACCTGCGGTCTGTAATTGAGGAAGTGTGGCGCCGCGACGGGCAAGACTCTGAGCGGAACCAATACGAAATGAGTGTGAGGAGGCACCGGGCCTCGAATCTCCATCTTCGGAACCAGCGCTCGCAAAAAGCTCAGGCAAATAGCATTTTGAATGCGCAACAATTAAGCGTCGAACCGACTGGCGAGTTAAGGGATTCTTCTGGATTGATCCTCCACGTCTGATACTCGTGAAAACAAATTCTCCATCATTTCCTTGCAGTTTACGCCAAGCCTGTAGACGCGTCACTGTGATTGGACCCAAATAGAGCACTGCCCCCTGCCCTTCCTGATCGGACTTTGAAACGGGAATGGTAAGTCGGCCGGAGCCATCACGCTCTATTTGAAGGTCGCGCCACTGAATTGCGACCAATTCAGATACACGAAGCATTGCGTCGCTCATCGTACTAACCAGCGCTGCATCCCGAGCCGCGGCGGCGGGGGAGCTTTTTGAAGCTTCCCGCTCAATCATCATTGCTAGCAAATCTGCTTCTCGAAATCGGATTGGAACAACCTGGCCACGGCCGCGACCTCGCCCCTCACGGCGGATCCCTCCCATAACACTTGTTGTCATTGGGCCAACTGGAAAATCAACTTCAGCAAGGCGGCAGATGCAACGTACAGCTGCGAGCGCGAGGCTGATTGACGCCGGCGCTAAGCCTTTTTTGTGGAGGAAGGCCAGATACTCTGCCAGAGATTCGTCACGAAGCTTGCGGGTACCGAGCCAGGCGGTGAGCTTCTTCCATTCGCTACGATATGCTTCGCGTGTTCGCGGAGCAAGTGAGGATTTCATGAGCACCTGTACATCATGCGAAGCAGCTGATCGCCTATCACCGTCAGTAGCACTGGGCTGATCAACTGATAGGATGAGATCAGGCATAGGAGTCCATGGATAGAGCCTCTTGCGGAGTTAGGTGATTCTACTGATGAAGATTTGCAGTTTTTGCTCACGGAATATGGAAAAGCTCTCGCTTAACACACTGCAGATTTTATTTCCAAAACTCTCCGGATCTTGCAAAAACAGTACCAAAAAGCATTACCAAAATCCTCCTGGAACGAATCCAAAGTAGTGATAGGGTAAGCTCAGATATGGCTTCATGTGGTATGGAATTTCATAGATAAGGTTCCCTAATTCCAGTTATCGGAATTAAAAGTCAGTAGACCTGAACTAAAACTGGCGTCATCT
>JAPOTE010000059.1 GCA_026709335.1 Bacteroidota bacterium
GAGCGTGGTGCTCCGATACCTCAGCAATGAATTTTATGCAACAGTTGCATAAAAAACGGTTTCTTTTTGACTTTTGCCCACGATTCAAAGATCAGGGCGCACCTCACCTATAAATTGCGCCTTTTCTGCTTTGACAAAGTAAACTTCAGGTCAGGACTCTTCCAGAGAATTCAATGGAAGCTTGACCTGTGACTGGCTAGACGTGGCGCTCCGCGTGATAGGAGCTGCGGACCAATGGGCCACTCTCAACGTGCTCAATTCCCTTTTCCTCACCGATTTCCTTGTAGCGTCTAAACTGTTCAGGATGAATAAATTCTTCCACAGCCAAGTGCATACGGGTCGGTTGGAGGTACTGTCCGATGGTCATGACATCAACTCCAACACGCACAAAGTCATCCATCAGCTCAAGCACTTCCTCTTCGGTTTCACCCAAGCCAACCATGATCCCGCTCTTGGTACGGAGCCCCTGTTCTTTCGAAATTCTCAAGACCTCCAGTGAACGTTGATAATCTGCCTGGGGGCGGACGCGGCGATACAGTCGAGGGACGCTCTCAACGTTGTGGTTCAGAATCTCAGGCCTCTCGTCCAAAACGATTTGCAGCGCATTCCAGATCCCGCGAAAGTCAGGGATCAATACTTCGACCGTACACCCTGGGATTTCCTCCCGGATTCGACGAATGGTTTCAGCAAAGATGGGTGCACCCCCATCTTTGCGTTCATCCCTATTTACAGATGTGATGACCGCATGTTTAAGACCCATGATTCGAGCCGCGTTTGCTACACGGCGAGGTTCATCATAATCCAATCCCGGCTCAGGCCTTCCCGTTTGAACAGCACAGAATCCGCAGGATCGTGTACATACATTTCCGAGGATCATGAACGTCGCTGTTCCAGCCGTCCAACACTCACCCATATTGGGGCATCGAGCACTCTGGCATACTGTGTGCAGATCATGCTCATCAATCAGATCTACCAGTTTACGGTAGACAGGACCATAGGGTAGCTTTACGCGTAACCAGTCTGGACGTCGTGTATGTGGTGCAGCCTCAATGACCGGCAATCCAACAAAGTTGTCAACGCCGTCTCCCCCGGCTGAACCTGACTGTTTCTCCAGTGTGATTTGTCCGGGAAGAAAGGATCTTTTTGTAGTTTTAGAGCTCAATGACCAAGGAAGTTTGTTTCGGAAGCACGCGTACCTACAAATACGAACATTGATCCGTAAATTTAGCAAAATTTAACACTGAAAGAAATGCATATTCGCGCCGAGCAGGTACCTGACATATTTGGCAGGCACATTAATTCAATGGGAATGATGCCCTTGGTATTGGATATGCACTCCAGTCAGGGGTGCAGACTGATTGATGAGGTAACGGGGAAGTCCTATCTGGATTTTTTTGGTTTCTTTGCCAGTAGCATGCTGGGGATGAATCATCCAAAAATGAGTTCGGATGAAGATACACTTGGCCGACTTCAGGATGCAGCAATCAACAAAATTGCAAACTCTGATATTCAAACCACTCACATGGCTCAATTTCTGGAGGTTTTTCACAGGGTTGCACAATCGGATGCTTTGCCCTATGCTTTTTTTATTTCCGGTGGCGCACTGGCAGTCGAAAATGCATTGAAGGCAGCATTTGACTGGAAAGTTCGAAAAAATATCTCTAATGGAATTTCGGCAGAATGCGGTCAGCAGGTCATGCATCTGCGTGAAGCGTTCCACGGACGTAGCGGGTACACATTGTCTCTGACCAATACCTCAGATCCATGGAAAACCAGATATTTCCCAAAATTTGACTGGCCCAGAATCCAGAATCCGAAAATTACGTTTCCACTTGCAGATCACTTGGAACAGGTCAAGCACCTGGAAGTGCAGGCTTTGGATGAAGCAAAATCCTTCTTCCTTAAACGCAAACATGAGATTGCCTGTGTTATTCTTGAAACGATCCAGGGAGAGGGGGGAGATAATCATTTTCGCCCAGAATTTTTAAGATCCTTAAAAGATCTGTGCATGGAGAATGATGCATTACTGATTTTTGATGAAGTTCAATGCGGTGCAGGAGTTACGGGTGCGTTCTGGGCTTGGGAACAGCTGGGCGTAACCCCCGATCTTCTGGCATTTGGAAAAAAGACGCAAGTGTGTGGTGTATTGGCTGGAAGACGTCTTGATGAAGTTGATGATCATGTCTTTGTTAAACCGGGTCGAATCAATTCTACCTGGGGAGGGAATTTGGTTGACATGGTGCGGGCAGGTCGAATTCTAGAGATTATGGAGGAAGATGCCCTTTTGGACAATACCAATCATGTTGGCACCCATCTCTTGAATCGATTACAAGCTCTAACGGAGAATTCGCATCATTTTACCAATGCGCGTGGTCGTGGATTGATGTGTGCGATAGATATTTCATCTAGGGCACTACGTGATCGGATCCTCAAGCTCTGTTACCAAAATGGATTGATTGTCATAGGATGTGGAGAATCATCAATTCGGTTCCGTCCAGCGCTGACCATTACCCGATCAGAGATTGACGAGGGATTAGATATCCTCGAGCAGGTAATCCCTGCCATGGCGGTCGCGGACTAGCTCCGGTGATATAACTTTGAATCCCCGAAATTTCAAGGATTCAGATAAGGTTGTCTGCAGCAGTTTCATTAGGAGTTAAATAATGGCCGAATGCTGTGTCATGAGGGAATGCATGCTGGATCAGAAAAGCTTGAAAGTAGCTTGCAGTCTGACTCAAACAAGTTGTTTTCGTCCTCGGCATACCTGCCGCGTAGGCTAACATCAATTATAGCAATACGGACTCTCTTCTTGAGCGATGGATGAAGCTGCTCTGCAAGCATTGATTTGAGTTCCTCAGGCTTGCTCGGAACGCCTCCATGAGCCGAAAGCATTTTCATATACTTCTCATTTGCACCAAACCATAAAACCAGATAAACCCCATAACTGTCGGTATTCGGATCGCGCGTATATTTTGGAACAAGTCTCTTCGAAATCCCATGCCAGATCTTTGAATGTGAGTTCTTTCTTATTTCTATGGGAACTTCTATATGAGATTTGTACGATAAACGAATATTAGCCCTTTTATTCTCTGAATACTGCCCCTCGGGTTGAGCATCAATATCGTATCGGTGAAGAATTTCCTGCAGGTTTAAGAGCAATGCATCACGGCACTCATTTCCGCTCCGAGGATGTACGGGCTTTTTAGTTTTCGGGTCACAATACCAATACTGAAGCCAATCATCGGTCTGCTCATTTCGAATACGATGTGATATTTCTTCAAGAATATCAGTTATTAGGCCAAAAAGATCGGCTGCATTTGCAGGCGGACCATTTTTCAGGGTTCTTTGAATTTGCTCAACACCTAAACTTGGCCGCATATTCATACGATAACGGAAGGCTTGGGCTTTTTGGGCTTGTTGAAGTTCTTGCTTCCAGATAGCCAAGTCAGGATCAGTGGTCAACAAGGCAAGCGCCGACATCGCCTTGTCATCGCTACGTTTGCCAAGTTCTTCAACCCATGGGGTGATGGGAGATAATGCATCTCTCGGCTTCTGGTTATTCCCAAGTAAATATGGGCCGTCCTGAAAAACGTAGCTCTGCCCCTGTTTCCCGATTGCCTGGATGATTGAAAACAGTTCTTCAGGCTTCCATCCCGTCATATTTTTGAAGATAAATTCTCTGGTGCCACTCATGACAAGAAAATCAAAGATGTGGCGAATACGGATTTCTCCTTTGAGCGAAAGAAAATCTACCAGCAATGGAAGACATTGATCTCTGGCCACAAACAACCCTGCACAAAGCCAGTATGCCCGCTGTCTGATATCCATTTTTTTCCGTTTCAGCCGTTTCAGCACGATTTTATGCAATTCTGCTTTGGATATGCTACCAGCCAGAGCAGCGCTCCAAAGAACCATACGAAGGGAGTCCAATTGGGACCCACTACATCTTGTAGGGAAGGCCGTAAACATTCGGTTCACGGCAAGTTGCGCAACAGGGGCATATGTCGGATCATTAACCAATTTGAGCAAATATTCATTGGGGGATAATTTGGCGCGAACACAGGCGTTGTGAATTGCAACCAATGCATCAGCTATCGCTTCGGGTGCACATTTCAAAGCATGCTCCAACCATGGTGGGCGATGAGATATGTCTGTAACGAGAAAAAAACCTAATGCCCGTCGTAGCCCTTTTTCGTTCAGGCGATTTAATGCAGTACCCGCCTCGTATTCCTGCTCCAGTATTCCTGCCAGAAAGGGGCGTGCAAAATATGATCGCTGGTTGGTTTCGTGAAGTTCAGCAATCTGATCAAGATCTGGTAAGTCGTCACGATCTAGCAGATTGCGAAATCCAGACAGCGTTGCCCGAACAAGGCTCTCGTCACCATCCATGTAGGAGATCAATTGATTCCTTGGATGGTTATCTTGTTTGCTTGATATAGAGAAATAAATTCGAGCAAGTTGGTCAAGTAGTGCAGGGGAGCAGCGGCCCTTTGCCAGTTCACTTTTATGTTGCCTGATCCGCTCGAGTTCTTTCTTTCTCCGTTCATGGAAGAATGCCTGATGTTTTTCATGATTTCTTTTCCACTCGGAATCCTCGCGTTTAGGCGGAGAACTATGACTCACCCTACGGCGATTCCGCTGACGTAAGTCTGATGAAACACGTTCTGTCTGCTCCAAATCGTGATTAGACAGAGGCTCTCCCCAGCTTTGTTTATTGTTAGAGTGTATAGGCGAACTCGTCAATTCTTCGATCAATGCAATGCCTTGGCCGTCTGCCAACCCCCCGGGGGAAGGGGAGGTGGACCAAATGAAAGGGAAATCAACTTTATTTTCAAGACATAACAGCAATTTTCGTCGTTCGTCAATACTGAGATTGCTGGCATCACCATCGAATGCCATTGCAACAGGATCCGACTGAATCAAGATAGGTCTCGCAATTGGATTCAAGGAGGCAAGCCAGGCTGTAACTCCTCGGAGATCAGGAAAGAGGTTTCCGTCCTGTCCCATTAGAAGAGCTATGGTACGCTGAACACTCAGTCCATCCTCGATTTTTTCATGCAGGTATCGTGCGGCCAAAAACTCGGCCAAGAGTCGATGGCGATAAATTCGAGATGTATGGTTACCCTTGAAAAATTCTGAATCAAGAATCGAGCGAAGAGTTAAATGGTTCTCTCCCTTAATATCTTGCAAGGAAAGAAATTCAAAATCCTCTGGATCGTCTAGGGAGCAGCCTCCTTTATGGGCAATTAAGAGAAGCGCGGACAGCAACCCTGCGGCATGAAGAAGAGAATGATTTTGTGGAGACAATAAATCAAGCGAGGAGTGGAGATCGGATTCGGAATTCGGTTCATTCAAAAGCCCCATACAGGCATTCTCGAAGATTTGAGTCAGGTTCTCGGACCATCCCCCAATTCTCACCGATTCAAGCAGGATAGAAAGCAATTGCGGATTCCAGAGAAAGGCCTCCATGTCGTACTGATGAGCCTGTTGAATGAAGTGTTCTGGATCATTTCTGTAATTTTTGATGATTTCTTTTGCATCATTGTAACTCAGCGGGTTCAGCTGAAATACTGGAATTGTAGTATCTGGTAGGAGAGAGAGGAGTTCATCATGATCGTGGACTCCAAGCCAACTGCTGGAGCGGCAAGAAAGGCAAAACCGGGGAATTCCTAATGCCTCAATGTGTGCTACAACCTTAGAGATTACATCTCTTGAAGTGCCTCCGCCTGTACGGGCCTCGTCCAGTCCATCGAGGAAGAGCAGTTTATTTCTCCATTGAGAGGTGCTTTCCGGGTTGCGGTTGATAAAGTGTGATACGGGTATAAGTAATCCGCCAGCTCGATCCGCTTCTTTGGAAAACTCTGTGGTTTTTCCCATTCCGGGCTCCCCTAGGAGAACATAGCCACGGTTTACATCCAGGTTGCACAGTGGCTGAGGATCTTGTTCAAAGTGTTCATCTTCACTCAGTTTAACCTGACTGACCGTACGATTTATCGTGAACATTAAATTTTTTTCTCTAGCCATTCGTCCGCACTCAGAGAAAAAAAATCTTGTATTGAAGTTCCGCTGGGGCCTACAACCATCGTCCTGGCTTTTGGGAAACGGGCCTTGAATGCATCAAGCCCATGCCTTTTTAATGATTCTCCGCTCTTCACCTCAATCCCCAGCAGGTGAGGCCCGCGCGAAATAACAAAATCCACTTCATACGGAGGGTCACGCCAATAGTGAATCCGGGTTACAATGCCTCGAGTATTCAGCAGATGCGCACCTATGGAACTCTCCACAATACGCCCCCAAAAAGGACGATCAATCTGTGCCTCCTGGAATGTATAACCGGATGGAACCGTCATGAGTGCCGTATTCAGCACATTAAGTTTTGGCGAAGACGCTTTGCCCACATGCGGACTTGGTGTATAGCGAGTTAGAGAGGCGACCATGCCTGCATCAGAAAGCAGATTTAGATAATGGGCAATCATGGTTGAATTTCCTCTGTCTTGAAGCTGTCCAAGTAGTTTGTGATAGGAAATTAATTGGCCAGAATAGTATGGTGCAAGATCAATCAATTGGCGCATCAGGGCTGGCTTTTTAATGCTTGTGAGTCCCATAATATCCCGACCTATGACAGGCCTTACGATAGAGTTATTGATGTAATCGTGCCAGTGATCCACTTGCACATGTCCTTCTCTGATCAATATGGAACCGGGATAGCCGCCGAAGAACAGATATTTTTCAACATTCAGTTTGAATACCTGCGTGATTTCCCGAAATGACCAATGCTTGATATTTAAGGTATTGAAGCGACCAGCAAGGCTCTCATTCATTCCGACTAACATTCTCCAGGCAGCTGACCCCAAGACCACTGGCCGGAGAGGGGTGCCGTCTCGACGATCTTTATCCCAGAGCCCTTTCACGAGATTAGACCAACGGGGGATCAATTGAATCTCGTCCAGAACGAGTACCAGCCCCCGCTCTGATTTTCGAGAAGCTTCTCGTGCACTTTCCCAGAGATCAATTAGCATCTGTACACTAGGTTGCTTACCGATTCGTACAGGATCTGTGGTATTTGAATATCTGGCGAGGTCAAACTCGGGATCGTCCAATGGAACGTACCAGCACAAAAATCCTAATTCGGTCAATTGACTACACGCCTGAATAGCCACGGTTGTCTTGCCCGTTTGCCGGGGACCAGTTGCAGCAATGATGCGCATGCCCGTGTTACTCAAGATCAACTCCACCATTTTCTTCACATGTGCACGCCTATAGTTGTTATTCATAATTATATAACTAAAATTTTTATTAGTTATAGTACTTTTTATATTTTTTGAAGTTTCAATTTAGGATCCGAGGCAGAATAGTAGCGTTTCGATTCAGATTAGATCAAGAGTGGAGGCAGGGTAGAGGTCACAAAAAGTGACCTACTCATCAAGCTCGACTTGATCTCATTGGGTTCTATGGGTTTTGCACGGTTTGAGATCTGAGCCTCCACAGAAGAAAGAGTTGTAACTCTGAAATTTCCCACTCATTCAGCTCTGGCGTTGGATTTTGGACGGCAAAGCGTGTAGAACCCAACTATGGCACTTCCTGAATGTGTCTACGCAATCTTGATGACTTCTTTCATACCGACCTTTTCCATATCCTTGATCCATTGAGGAAGGAGTTCCTTGCCATCCACCTAAGCGTTACTCCTCAAGAAGCTTCTGGAGTCTTGACGGATTATACAAAACGGCGAAAAAGCAATGAACTTCGGTCAAAAAGGAGAAAGTTTTTGGAATTCAAATCAAAAACTCTATACTTGACGGGATTTTCGGTTTAATAAGAATTGTCATGCCCGTCGTAATTTCAACCGAGCACACCGGAACCCGTTTATAAGTCACAGATAATGGAACCGAAAAACTTTGACATGTGGTCAATTCACGATTCAAATTCTACAGATAAATCCTCCTCATCCGTTTCCTGATCGTCTGAAATTACACGAGTCACATCCGCAATAAAATCATTTTCTCTGAGTCGAATCAGTCGAACGCCCTGACTTGCACGTCCAATCACTGAGATTTTGCTGACCGCCTGTCGAATCAGGGTTCCATTTTGAGTAATGATCATCAGATCATCGGAGTCCAGCACTCCTCGAATAGCGACGAGTGCTCCGGTTTTTTCGTTGATTTTTTGCGTTGTCACTCCCTGTCCAGCTGTAACCGTTTCTCGGTAATCGCTGATTTTTGAACGCTTTCCAAAACCGTTTGCACTAACGGTCAGGAGAGTTTGCTCCGCTTCCTCGGAAACAACCACCATCCCTACAACCTGCTGATCCTCCTTCATCCTGATCCCAATGACTCCCTGCGAAAAACGTCCGACTGCTCGGATACGCTTTTCTGCGCGACGGTTTGCAAGCCCTCCAGAAGAGGCAAGAATAATATGTGAATTTCCATCGGTCAGTCGGGCTTCTAAAACGGAGTCACCTTCACGAATTTTAATCGCCCTCAATCCTTTTTTCCATGGGTTGCGATACTCCCAGAGAGCCGTCTTTTTGAGTAATCCTCCGCGTGTAGCCATGAGAACGTAGTGATTTTTCAAGAATTCTTCATTCGTGAAATCTTCTCTACTGATTGGCAATACCGCCCGGATGCGATCATCCGATGCAATGGAGATCAAATTGCGGATGCTTCGTCCCTGGGAAGTACGTGCTCCAACGGGGATTTGATATACGCGGAGAAAATAACATTGCCCATGATCCGTAAATATCAGCAAATAATCCAGGTTGTACGAGGCAAAGAGGTGCTCCAAATAATCCTCGCTTCGGAGGGTACTCCCTCGTGCACCTATACCACCACGTCCCTGAAGTTGAAAATCATCCAACGGCGTTCTTTTGATAACCCCCTGATGCGATACTGTGACAACCATTCTGGTATTGTCAATCAGATCCTCTATCAGAATATCGTCTCCACCTACATCGTCAATTTCAGTGCGGCGATCATCGCCATATTTATCAGCAAGTTCGGTGATTTCCTCCTTGATGATATTCATTCGCAACTCTTTGCTTCCCAGAATTTCGGTCAGACGCACAACCTCCTCTTTCTTTGCCTGAAAATCTTCCAAAATTTTATCTCGCTCCAATCCTGTCAATCGACTTAGTCGAAGTGCCAGAATTGCATTTGCCTGGGCCTCACTCAGCCAAGTATCTCTATCATGATCCATAAGGCCGGGTGCAGTTTCGGGAAGCCCCAAGCGCTCGAGTTGTGCCGGGGTCAGCTTTGACGGCCATATCCCCTTAACTAGACATTCGCGCGCCTCATCAATATCTGGGGATTCTCGAATCATGGTAATGACAGCATCCAAATAATCCAAAGCAATCACAAGCCCTTCAAGGATATGTGCCTGTTTCTGAACTTCATTGAGCTGGTATTGCGTACGACGCGTGACTACTTCATATCGATGGTTAACAAAATGCACAATTGCATCTTTAAGTGTCAGGATCTCCGGGCGTCCATTGACCAGCGCAACTAGGTTCGCGCCAAAGGACTGCTGACATCTGGAGTATTTATAGAGCTTGTTCTCAATGACTTGGGGGTGCGCATCTTTCTTGAGTTCAACCACAATGCGCATACCATCTCGGTCGCTCTCATCACGTAAGTCGCTGATCCCCTCAATGCGCTTGTCTCGTACCAGTTCAGCAATTTTTTCAACCAGAACGGCTTTGTTAACTTGATAGGGAATTTCAGTAATGATTAGAGCTATTCTGCCTCGCTGCAACTCCTCCTCATGAATTTTGGCGCGCATCAGAATTCTTCCCCTACCTGTATGATAGGCTGCCTGGACCCCCTTTACTCCATAAATGATCCCACCTGTCGGGAAATCTGGGCCAGGAACATGCTCCATCAGCCCGATCGTGTCAATCAGAGGATTGTCTATATATGCAATGATGGCAGATGCAACTTCCCGGAGATTATGAGGCGGGATTTTTGTAGCCATGCCTACCGCAATTCCATCCCCTCCATTAATCAGCAGATTGGGAGCCGCTGCTGGAAGAACCACAGGTTCTTCCAGGGAGCCGTCAAAATTTTCCTGAAAATCAACTGTATCTTGTTTGATATCCCGAAGTAATTCTGCTGCCAGACGCGTCAAACGTGCTTCGGTATATCGCATTGCTGCGGCAGAGTCACCATCAACAGATCCAAAGTTACCTTGACCGTCTACCAAGGGGCATCTTAACGAAAAGTACTGTGCCATCCGAACCATGGTATCATAGACAGACGAGTCTCCGTGTGGGTGATATTTACCCAAAACTTCCCCAACAATACGAGCACTCTTCTTGTAGGTGGAGCCAGGGGTCAATCCCAGTTCACTCATTCCAAAGAGCACGCGACGGTGGGCAGGCTTTAATCCATCCCGAACATCAGGAAGTGCTCGTCCGACAATTACCGACATTGAATAATCAATGTAGGAGGATTCCATTTCCTCGGTAATGTTCAACGGAACTATGCGCTCCTGATCATCTCCTTCAATTCTGTCAATTATATCAGCCATTCATATGGTATCTGCTTTGGTAGGTAATCTCTTCAAGAGTCATAGCCAGCATTTTATGAGATCAGTTGCTCTTATAACGCCGCCTAAATCTTCGTATCATCACGCGATTATTTATTGTGAAAATTCCCATGACAGGTTACAGCTTGCTCTCCGATTCCAGTGCTGTGGAAAACTCAGGAAAAATCAATTTCTTTTGTTCGGCTGATAGTCCGGTCAGAGGTAATCGCACGGTTGACTCCGCATATCCAAGCATATTCAGAATGGCTTTGACGGGTATGGGGTTGGTATCCGAAAAGCATGCACGCATTGCCCGTAGCATCATGTAATGGGTTTCTGCCGCGTCCACGATATTGCCTTCTAGCCCGAACTTGACCAGTCTGCCCATCAAGCCTGGAAGAATATTGCTGACGACCGAGATCACGCCATCTGCTCCAAGCGATAGAAAGAATAAAGTCAACTCATCATCTCCAGAATAAACTCCAAATCCTTCGGGGCGGCCCTGAATCAAATCCGCGATCTTGGCAAAATCACCAGATGCTTCTTTGACACCGACGACCGAAGGAATTTCATGGGCAAGTTCAAGAATAGTGTCGGTATTCGCATCAAAACCCGTTCGTCCCGGAACATTGTAGAGGATTATCGGGCAGGAGGTCGCCTCTGCTATTGCAGTCACATGTGCCTTGAAACCTCTCTGGGGCGGCTTATTATAGTAGGGGCCCACAACCAGTAATCCGTCCGCTCCCAATTGTGCCGCTTCAACGGAGAATGTAATGCTTTCGAGCGTTGAGTTATTGCCAGCTCCAATGATGAGAGGAACACGGCCAGCAACATGCTCAATGGAAAGTGCCACAAGCCGACTCCGTTCTTTTGGAGTGATCGTCACATTTTCTCCGGTTGTACCAAGTACAACCAGCGAGGAAATCCCGGCTGCAATTTGATGATCAATCAGGTTGCAGAATGCAGTCTCATCAATATCCCCTCGCTTGGTAAAAGGCGTAATCAATGCCGTTGAGGTCCCTTTGAATATCATAAAAAATTTAAGAGTTTAGTAATCACGGTTGGTTGTAAGCCATTCGGCCAACATGTCTTTCATGGTAAATACTCCTGTTCGACCTTGTAGCCACTCCGCCGCACGCACGGCACCAAGGGCAAAACCTGCCCTGCTCTTGGCCGTATGCTCTATGATCAGATGATCAGCAGGTCCATCAATAATAATCCGATGTTGCCCGAATACATACCCAAGTCGGGTAGCCACTACATCAAGTTGGGTTGAATCATATGGAGAGGTGGCTGAATCACTCCATGCGTGCTTTCTTTGAATACGTTCAGTCAGAGTTTGTGCGATACTGATTGCCGTTCCGCTGGGTGAATCCAGCTTCGCTGAGTGGTGGGACTCATGTACAGCTACATCAAATTCTGGTAACCTATCTAACAGAGGAGCAACCACTTTTAACGCTTCAAGGATGATCTGTATCCCTAATGAGAAATTAGAACTGTATAATACGGCCCCATTACAACGATTAATCAGATCGTGGACATCAGGCAACTGATCATACCATCCTGTTGTCCCCATCACAGCAGGTGTTTTTGTGGTACAGTAGTGGGTAAAATTTGGGATCGCAGCTTCAGGCTGTGTAAAATCAATAACTACATCAGGGCTGCAGCGCAGCGCGGACTCAGTAACAGGATTGTTACGATTAAATCGTTCAATAATCTTGTGGCCCTGTGCGAGAGCAGATTCTTCGACAGCTTTCCCCATGCGTCCAGTGCCGGCAATGGCGATTTTCAAAGCAGTTGGCATGAAGTTTCTCAGAAAATATCTGCAATCTAGGGCATGAGTTCTGCTGAGTGAATCAGATCAATCAATAGCCCTCCCGAAGTTACATTGAGTCCTGCCCCTGGCCCCTGCAGAACCAGAGATTCATCACTGTAGCGATCTGTTGTAAATACAATCACATTCCCTCGGCCGGAAGCTGTAGCAAATGGGGAATCATTCGGCACAGGCCGAACACTTACATCCAGGCGATTTCCTTCAAGTCTGGCGATATAGCGTAGCCGCTGGTTGTTACAGGCTGCCTGCTCTACGCGTTCTTTCCACTCGTGGTTGATTTCAGTGAGTGCTTGAAATAGATCTTGAGGGTTGTCTGACTCTAATCCTGGAGGCAGAAGGGATTCAACCTTGATGTCTTTCCGCTCAATGGTCAGACCAATTTCGCGAGCGAGAATCAACAGTTTCCGAGCAACATCTTCACCGCTTAAATCATCGGAAGGATTGGGTTCGGTCAACCCTTTTGCATGAGCACGTTCTACAACAGATGAAAACGAATCTCCCGCATCCAGGCTGTTAAACAGGTACGCAAGAGTGCCGGAAAAGATACCTTCAATCTTGTGAACCCGGTCGCCTGATCTCACTAGGTCCTTGAGTGTAGAAATGACTGGTATCGCCGCGCCGACGGTCGTCTCGTATCGGAAAGCGACGCCACGTCGCTTTGCTGCCTTCTGGAGTCGTTGATAAAAGGGTAGGTCCAAGGTATTGGCCAATTTATTTGCGGTAACCACTCCAAACCCGAGTTCAAGAAAATCGGGGTAATATTCGGCCACTTCTTCACTCGCGGTCGCATCGATAATAATGATTCGTTCAAGCCGGCTGGCCCCGAGTTGCTCCAGAAGCCAGTTCAGATTTGCTGGGCGTCCATCAGCCAGATCTGTCATTGCTGTATCAAGCTCAAGTCCGTCAGGGTTCCAAAGCATGGTCCGTGAATTTGCAATGCCAACGAGTTTGATATTCAACTTGACCCGGTCCAACAGATCATCATGCTGCTGCGCCAGAAGCTTTAACAAATTGGCGCCCACTCGCCCGGGCCCCAGTAAGCAGATATGTGCACGTAAGCGGCCCAATGGAAAAGATTCATGCAGGGCTCGTACAGCCCGGCGCACTTCATCATCTCGTACAACTGCAGAAATATTTGTTTCGGCAGCTCCCTGTGCAATGGACAGGACGTTGACCTGACTGCGTCCAAGGGTGGCAAACATACGTCCCGCAAGCCCTGGATGATGTCGCATCCGATCCCCCACAGCAGATACGATTGCACATCTTGGAATGGAATAGATTTTGCTGACGTCTCCGATAGCCAGTTCAGCAGCAAATGAGGCACGCAGCGTCTTCAAGGCAACTCCCGCATCCGTTTCGCGGACTACCAGACAGATGCTGTGTTCACTGGATGCCTGCGCGATCATGAGTACATTGATCTTCTTATTTGCCAGGGAGCCGAATACCCGGGCAGCAATTCCGGGTATTCCTAGCATGCCACTTCCCTCCAGCATAATCACAGAAACATCCCGAATCGTAGAGATGGCTTTTACCTTGAGCTCCACCGAATGCGATTCATTCGAGATCAGAGTACCTGGCGTTTTGGGGTTCAGGGAATTCTTGATCAATAGCGGAATTCCCAGTAATTGGACGGGGCGCATTGTTCTGGGATGCAGAACCCGAGCACCGAAATATGCCATTTCTGCGGCCTCCGCATAGCTTAGGCGAGCTAAGGGAAATGCTTCGGGTACATCCCGTGGATCTGCGGATAGGACGCCATCCACATCCGTCCAGATTACGACCCGCTGGGCACGCAATATGGAGCCAAGAATTGTCGCCGTAAAGTCACTTCCTGAGCGCCCGAGTGTAGTAGTAGACCCATCCGATGCGGACGCAATATATCCTGTCACGACTGGAATTTGGTCGGGTCGAATGTCAGCGAAGCGTGCCTGAACCCGATGCATGGACTCGTCAAAGTCTACAAATGCTTCCCCATAATTATCATCGGTTCGGATCAATTTGCGTGCATCAATGGAAAAGGACTGTTCTCCCGCAGCGCGAAATGCAGCCGAGATCAGTGGGGCAGATGCGCGTTCACCGATACTCAGAACTGTATCTCGGGTACGTGCAGTACACTCACCAATCAATGCAATCCCATGCAGTAGCTTGCTGAGTTCTTCCCAGAGTTCATTCAGATTCTCGAGCAGTCCAGATTTTTCGTCTTCAAGGACCAAGTCTCCCAGAACCCGTTCATGGGTGTCCACCAACTCTTTAATAGTGCTCTGTACTAAATCCTCTTCTTTAAGAGATATTTCGATTGCTTGAAGTAGCTTGTCTGTGATTCCTGCCATTGCCGAGACCACGACAACACGCTGAACATCCTTAGGGGTATTCTGAACCAGTCTTATAGCCCGTTGAATGGCCTGTGTAGTGCCTACAGAGGTGCCTCCAAATTTAACAATATGAAGTGGCTGATATGTAGTCTGTTCCATTGCTTGATCTCTATCTGGAAGTCCCTGTATACTGCCTGATATTAATCTTTATTAATCTTTAATTGTGGGGGAATTTCCAATGATCTGATAGGATTTTGTCTCTAGTTTAATGTGATTATCGGAACTACAAAAAGAGATATTTGTGTAATTCACCTAGGGGCCATAGCTCAGTTGGTAGAGCGCTTGAATGGCATTCAAGAGGTCAGGGGT
>JAPOTE010000040.1:0-2024 GCA_026709335.1 Bacteroidota bacterium
CAGTATATCACTGCAGAGAGGAAGGAGCTGAAGAAGTCATCATGGGATGAACGGAATTGCACCTTGCAGTGCCCCGTGCAGGAAATATTCCATTGATTGACCCTGCTCGTGCGTTGGCACGAGCTTTAATCAGGGAAACCTCACCTGATAAACTTCGCCAACTTGATCAAATTCGTTAATTGATGCGTATTTACGCCTTAACTTTGGGGTAAAGAATTATAGTATGAGCAGCTTTGAGTTAAACTGCCGCCGTTTATGCTACGAACGTTGATTACCGGAGGAGCCGGTTTCCTGGGATCTCATCTATGTGACCGACTACTCAGTGATGGACACGAGGTTGTCTGTATGGACAACTTTCTGACGGGATCGCGTGATAATATTATGCATCTGAATGAGCATCCACGCTTCAGTTTTCTGGAGCATGATGTTACTGAATATATTTCGGTGGACGGACCGATTGATTATGTCCTTCACTTTGCTAGCCCTGCTTCGCCAATTGACTATCTTCGGCTACCAATTCAGACTCTCAAAGTTGGCGCTTTAGGAACACACAATGCTCTTGGACTGACTAAGGCCAAGAGTGCCTGTTTTCTTCTCGCCTCCACAAGCGAAGTTTACGGGGATCCGTTTGAACACCCACAAAAGGAAACATACTGGGGAAATGTGAATCCGGTTGGACTCCGTGGAGTCTATGATGAAGCCAAAAGGTTTGCTGAAGCCATGACGATGGCATATCATCGATATCATGGAGTGCAGACTCGTATCGTACGCATCTTTAATACATATGGCCCCCGTATGCGACTCAATGACGGCAGAGCTCTGCCTACGTTCATGCGTCAGGCCCTTACGGGTACCCCTCTCACAGTTCATGGTACCGGCGAACAGACCCGTTCCTTTGCATATGTGGATGATACTGTAGAAGGAATTGTACGAGTACTCTATAGTAAGATTACCTGCCCTGTTAATATCGGATGCTGCGAGGAAATTTCCATTATTGAATTTGCCAAAAAGATTATTGGTATGGCCAATAGTCACAGTATAGTAACGCACGACCCGCTACCCGAAGATGACCCAAAAAGCCGTCAACCTGATATTTCCATGGCAAAAGAACTTTTGGACTGGGAGCCAAAAGTGGATAGAGAAGATGGCCTTCGACGCACGCTTGCGTACGTTCTTGACAAGATTGAGCATACAATTGTATAATCCATGCACCTGCAAAATCCAGAATCATCTGTCTACGTAGCCGGACACAGAGGCTTGCTCGGACGAGCACTTGTGAATAGGTTACGTACAGACGGATATAATAACCTGTTACTTCGCACAAGCGAAGAATTGGATCTTCGATGTCAGAGTTCAGTCACCAACTTCTTTCAGGAGCAAAAACCGGAATTTGTCATTCTGGCTGCTGCGCGTGTTGGAGGTATTCTTGCAAATGACCAATACCCCGCTGATTTTCTGGGAGATAATCTTACCATCCAAAACAATGTCCTGCACGCTGCAAATACAGCCGGAGTACAGCGACTGATTTTTCTTGGTAGTACTTGCATCTACCCCCGGAAAGCCCCGCAACCCATTAAAGAAACTTCGCTACTCAGTGGCCCACTCGAAGTAACCAACCAATGGTATGCAGTTGCAAAGATTGCGGGTGTTCTCCAATGCCAGGCTCTGCGGCGGCAACATGGATGCGATTATATGGCCCTGATGTCGACAAACCTCTATGGGCCGGGGGACAACTTTGACCTCTCCTCCAGCCATGTGCTCCCTGCACTCATGCGGAAGTTGCATGAGGCACATGTATCGGGAAACAATCAGATCTCTGTGTGGGGATCCGGAGATCCTCGGAGGGAATTTCTCTACAGTGAGGATATTGCAGATGCTTGTATGTTTGTACTACGGGCACCAGAAGTCGAACTCCAGAATGTCGCTCCCGATTCAATGCTGAACGTGGGCTATGGGGAGGATATTAGGATTCGAGATCTATGTACCCTCCTCCAAGAAGTGATGGGTACAAATTGTACCCTTCA
>JAPOTE010000040.1:2034-14376 GCA_026709335.1 Bacteroidota bacterium
CTTCACTTTGATCAATCAAAACCGGACGGGACACCCCGCAAACTCGTTGACACCTCTCGCATGAAAGTGCTTGGCTGGAAAGCTCCAACGTCCCTCCAGGAGGGAATTCGAAAAACTTATGCTTGGTATAAATCAAATATCGTGCAATAATTCAGTGAATAGCTCCACTTGTATCAAAATAATTTTTGTATCTATGATGCTCTTCAAACTGGTGGAGCATACTGCCTATACTCTATGTCAAAGCATGCGTCATCCTTCTGTACAACTAACCAACAAGTAAGCATAAAGTATGTCATCCCCGGAATCTGGAAAAGTAAAACAGAACTTCTCGCTTTACTTCAAAGCATTGATTTTCTCCGCGTAACCTAGTAACCCCAAAAGAGTTTAAGATTTGCTCATCGCAAAAACGGATACAATCTAATTGCTTTGCCGTCTGATCTGATGGTTTAATGCTTTCATAGGATCAGCCGCGAATTCCACCCCCATAAGCCCAGAGTGACCTATCCTGTACTGCAATGCAACAGAGTATTTTTTCAATACCAGTTAAGAGGACGGATTCTGGGTACCGAAATGATTACTTCACAAAATATATTGTAGCCGGTGCAATTTCCTCTATCTTGATGGACAGTCTATCCTCCTGTACTATTGACGAAGACACAGAGAAATGCTCCAGGAAAGTTTTCTCTCAGACAGCATATCTGATAAATCAAAACCGAGATCTTATACCCTCACGTGAAGCATGCTCAGCTATTACCAAATCTTTGCTATAGAGTTAAAAAATCCGTTGAAGTATTCAATGATGCTGTGTTGGCACTAAAAGATGTAACTGCTATGCTTCTGGAGACTGATTCAGCAGCCATACATGAAAAGCTTGAAATGATCCGAAAAGAAAATAAACACATCGAGGATGGACAAGAATCAATTCGCAAAAGCATTGATGCTACTGCAGATCGGATTGTTACGAGTCTAAAACCACGAACCTTCTGGGAAGGTGTTTTTGGTAGACGAAAAGATTGACTGACCCTGGAAATTCATCATGCAAGCACAACTCTCAATTCAATGAGTTATTTAATCGATTCTTATGGAAAATAAAACAGCTCTGATCACAGGCGTGACTGGCCAAGATGGCGCGTATCTTGCTGAATTCCTTCTAGAAAAGGGGTATACGGTTCACGGCATAAAACGTAGGGCTAGTCTCTTCAATACACAACGAATTGATCATCTGTATATGAATTCGCTGGTCACCGAGGAGCGCTTCAAATTGCATTATGGAGACCTGACTGATTCGACAAACCTGATCCGTATCGTTGAAGAAGTGCAACCCGACGAAATCTATAATCTCGGGGCACAAAGTCATGTTCAGGTCAGCTTCGATACCCCCGAATACACTGCTAATGTAGATGCAATTGGAGTCTTGCGACTCCTGGAGGCTGTCCGCATCTTGGATATGGTTGAAAAGGTTCGATTCTACCAGGCATCAACCAGTGAACTCTTTGGAAATGCTCCGGAATCTCCTCAATCCGAAAAAACGCCTTTTCGCCCGCGAAGCCCCTATGGTGTCGCCAAATTATACGCATACTGGATCACCGTAAACTATCGGGAAGCGTATGGCATGTATGCCTGTAATGGAGTTCTTTTCAACCACGAAAGCCCCCGGCGCGATGCAACATTTGTGACCCGTAAAATTACACGTGCTGCCGCGCGAATCAAACTCGGAATTGATCAAAAACTGTACCTGGGAAATCTCGATGCAAAACGGGACTGGGGGCATGCTCGTGACTATGTGAAGGGAATTTGGATGATCCTCCAACAGAAAGAACCTCGTGACTATGTTTTGGCTACCGGAGAAGCGACTTCTGTGAGAACTCTCTGCTCACTTGCATTCGCTGAAGCGGGAATTTCGCTGGAATGGGAAGGCAAGGGAATAAATGAACGTGGCCGTTGCAAAGAAACCGGTAAGATTCTCATTGAAGTTGACCCCCATTTTTATCGGCCGGCCGAAGTACACTATTTGCTCGGAGATTATTCTTTGGCACAAAAGGAACTCGGATGGGAACCTACAACGACGTTTGCAGAATTGGTCAGTGAAATGGTGCAGTATGACTTGAAGCGGGAACAAGAACTACTTACCCTTGCCGAATGCTCGGAAGAAAACTGACCCTTCATCCGTATTCTTTACATGAGTAAGCTCTTGCGCGGTATCGTTCTTGCTGGTGGTACAGGGAGTCGGCTATATCCCCTGACAAAAGTCACCAACAAGCATTTGCTTCCTGTAGGCCAATACCCTATGATTTATCATCCACTCATGCGGCTCCGTGAAGCTGGTATCGAACGGGTTGCCGTCGTCACAAGCCCTGAACATATGGGGGATGTTGTAAATCTTCTTGGAAGTGGGCAGGCATTAGGACTGGATCTAACCTACCGCGTTCAGGACCAGCCGGGCGGCATTGCACAGGCGCTTGGACTCTGCGAGAATTTTGCAGGAGGGCATCCATTTCTGGTCGCACTCGGAGACAATATTCTGGAAGATAACCTGATTAAAGAGGCGGACATCTTCCGGGCTCAAAATACTGGCGCAAGAATTCTCTTGAAAGCCGTCCATGATCCTGAGCGCTATGGAGTTCCACGATTTGAGGGAGATAAAGTCGTGGAAATCAAAGAAAAACCCGAAATTCCCCCAAGCAAGTATGCGGTTACAGGGCTATATTTCTATGATGCCCAGGTATTTGACTTTATTCGCACACTTTCCCCAAGCCGCCGGGGGGAGTACGAAGTTAGTGACCTGAACTCAGCTTATGTGCACCGAAGTAAACTCACCTATGGCATCCTGGAGGGCTGGTGGGGTGATGCCGGAACCCTCGAAGGATGGCATGAGGCCAATAAACTTGCGAGAGATCTTGTTTATGATGAACTCAATTCTCAAGAACCTATGGCATCATGATCTGGAAAAATGGAATTATACATGACTGTACAATTCGACTACTGACCCGTTATGATGATGCACGCGGATGGCTTTCGGAAATTTTCCGGCACGATGAACTTGAAGAAAACGTCCATCCCGCAATGGCGTATATCTCTATGACGCGACCCGGAGTTACTCGTGGCCCACATGAACACCTGCACCAAACAGACCTCTTTGCCTTTGTGAATGGATCATTCAGACTTTATCTTTGGGACTATCGCAACGAATCTCCAAGCTATGGGACTCGGCAGATTTTGGATGCCGGAATTGACTCGCCAGCAACTGTGATCGTCCCTCCGGGAGTCATACATGCATATAGAAATATGGGAACCTCCGATGCTCTCGTCATTAACTGCCCAAACCAGCTCTATGCAGGACAACAGAAAATGCACACTGTAGATGAAATTCGCTGGGAAGAACGCCCTGACCACAACCTAATTCTTGATTGATCCGTGAAACTGATCGTCCCTATGGCTGGGCGCGGTAAACGATTACGCCCGCAGTCTTCCATTACCCCTAAACCGCTCATGACCGTCCGCGGTCAATGTATGGTAGAACGAATTATCGAAAAATTCACGCAAACTCTCCCACAGCGCGTCACCGACGGTGTCTTTATATTAGGACCGGGCTTTGACCGCAAAGCATATGACATTCTTGACTCTGTATGTGCACGACATAACATAGAGGCTCATTATGTCATCCAAGAAGAGGCACGGGGAACTGCTCACGCGGTCATCTGTGCACAGGATTTTCTCGAAGGTGAAGGAATCGTCGTTTATGCAGATACGGTCTTTGATATGGCCCCCGTGAGCCAACTGAGTGAGAGTGATGTAGTCGCTTGGGTAAAAGAAGTAGAGGATCCTCGAAGATTTGGAGTTGCCGTACGAGAGGGAGATCGCGTAGTCGCTTTTGTAGAAAAACCTCAGGAATTGATCTCAAATGAAGCATTAATCGGGATCTACTACATTCGAAACCTGGAGAAACTGCGAGCCGCGATCCAAGTACTTTTTGACGAAAATATCCATGGAAAAGGAGGGGAATACTACCTGACTGATGCCTTTGACTGGATGTTGAAACAGGGGCTGGTTTTTCGGACAGCCGCAGTCCAGGCATGGCTGGACTGCGGCACACTGGATGCCTTCATGGACACCACCAGATATTTACTGGATCATGAACCACAAAATGGTCCCATACCTGCCTGTTTGAATTCTATCATTATAGAACCCGTATATATTGCTCCAGATGCCGTTGTAGAACATTCCGTCATTGGCCCCTATGTATCGGTGGAAGCCGGTGCTCAGGTTTCCAGCTCTATCGTCCGAAACAGCATTGTGTTTGAATCTGCCAATGTCAAGAATTCCGTTCTCTATGACTCTATGATCGGTGCAAACAGCACTGTGCGTGGACAATCTTCCAGCCTTAACATCGGAGATTATTCAAATCTGTCCTGATGTCTGCATGTGTGCTAAAGATCCACGCTGATGATAATGTAGCGGTTGTGCTGTCTCCCCTGGCAGCGGGAGTAGAATTTCTACCTGGCTACATCACGCGATCTCCTGTACCATCAAAGCACAAAGTTGTGACAAAATTTGTCCGCCAGACCGAGCCCGTAGTAATGTATGGTGTAACGGTTGGCAGAGCACTTCGTGATCTTCATGTTGGAGAGCGACTCAATCTTGCTGACCTAGTCCACGAAACATCCGCGTACAGTATTCGTCATGAGGCGCATCATCAAACTTGGCAACCTCCAAATATCTCTGAATGGTCTGGTATTAAATTTCAGGGATATCACCGTAGTGATGGCCAAGTTGGTACCGCTAACTACTGGATCGTGGTACCAATGGTTTTCTGCGAAAACCAAAATATTGACACCCTCCGCCGAGCATTTGAAGATGAGTTAGGCTACAGCAATATTTCTCCCTATCGACAACAGGTTGCCGCACTGGCTCATGCCCACCGCAGTGGCATGTCGCCACCCGATACCAATATAAAAACGGTTCCCCCAAAACCGCTCTTTGAGAATGTAGATGGCGTACAATTTCTGACACATCATCTGGGGTGTGGCGGCACTCGACAGGATGCGCAGTCCCTGTGTGGACTGTTAGCGGGATACATAAATCATCCAAATGTATCTGGAGCAACCATATTGAGTCTGGGTTGCGAGAATGCTGAAATCGACATATTAATGGAGGAAATTCATAAGCGCAACCCCGAATTTGACAAACCCCTCTATATATTCAGGCAACAATCATTTCAGAGTACGGACCATCTGATTACCCGAGCCATTAGTGACACATTTGCAGGTTTACAGGAGGCCGACCTGCTCCAGCGGGCTCCTGCCTCACTGAGTAAATTGACCATAGGACTTGAATGTGGCGGATCAGACGGGTTCAGCGGTATTTCGGCAAACCCTGCAATTGGATATGCAACTGATTTACTTGTTGCACTTGGTGGCCGGGCTATTTTGGGAGAATTTCCTGAGCTTTGTGGTCAAGAACAGGCTCTCATTGATCGCTGCACACATCCTTCAGTAGCAACTCGTTTCGTACACCTAATGGAATCTTACGCAGCACTTGCAAATGCAGTCGGCTCCGGATTCGACATGAATCCATCACCGGGAAATATTCAGGATGGATTATTGACGGACGCAATGAAGAGCGCCGGAGCTGCCCGTAAGGGAGGAACTTCCCTAATTACTGCCGTACTTGATTATCCCGAATATGCTACTGCCCCCGGATTGAACCTCTTGTGTACACCTGGTGGTGATGTTGAATCTACTACTGCCATTGCAGGAGCGGGTGCCCAGATAATTCTTTTTTCCACGGGAATGGGAACCCCAACGGGAAATCCAGTCGCTCAAGTGATTAAAGTCAGCAGTAATACGGCGTTGGCCACCCGCATTCCTGACTTGGTTGACCTCAATGCAGGAACCATTATTAATAATCAGGAATCCATTGAATCTGTCGGCAGGCGTATCTTGGAGCTGGTAATTACAGTTGCAAATGGAGATCTTGTGCCTGCTGCTGTACGCTTAGGGCAGAAAGATTTCATTCCGTGGAAGCGTGGTGTATCTCTGTAACATAAAGGTTGTATGAAATTTTATAAACCCTAACCATCTCAGGTGTCAACTGTGATTGATACATAAACAAACGAGGTTCTTGCAAAACCTTTGTTTTCAGCCAGAAAAGGAGCCCTCAGGTGTTTTCAGAGCAATGTTTATGCTCAGTTTCGGAGGTTTTGCGAGAGATCCAAACCATAATTATTAAACGTAACAACCACAGATTGTACTTATCTCATGAAGTCTGTTATCAAATTTACTCTTATCTATCTTTTCTTGGTCACCTTCACTGCGCAAGCTCAATCCAATTCGGATATACTTCTTGAGGGTATGAAGCTCTTGGACGATGCGTCAAATAAACAGGATGCTGATCGGATCATGGAGGCTCGTGAAATCCTAGAACAGATTACCGCAGATGATAGCCTTGCAATCTGGGCACATTATTACGCTGCGGCGGCATCCAGTGGTCTTGCAAACATGATTACCGATGGCTTCTTGGAGGGAAAGAACCGAGATATTGCAGGCCATGTTAATCAGGCCATCGATCACCTGGAAGCCGCTGTAGAAATTGATCCAACTTTTGCAGATGGATGGGTATTACTTTCTACTGCTTATGCTCAGAAAATTTCTGTAAGACCTTTGAAAGTCATAGGATTAAGCCGCAAATATAATCAGGCGATGTCCAAAGCTTTTGAGCTTGAACCGAAGAATCCAAGAGTTGTATTGATCAAGGCAATCATGGATTACTCACTGCCTGGAATTGCAGGCGGCGATAAAGAACGCGCGGAGCAGGGATATAATGAAGCGATGCTTCTTTTTGCTGATGAAGAAATCACTCATCCTTTTCGGCCTTCATGGGGGCATGATCAAGTTTATGTAAGAATTGGCATCCTGTACATGGATCGTGGAGACCTTGAAGATGCCCGTCAAGCTTTTGAGCGAGCTCTGGAACTCAATCCTGGATATAGATGGGTAAAACGAACTTTGATTCCATCTCTCGAAAAGCTTGAATCTCAAACCTTGGACAATTGAACCCGTTGCGACCACAAGCCAATACCTACCTTGTTCTCTCGTTACGACGACTCATAATTTGATGTTTTTCAATATGGCTGCCGTTACCGTACTGATCTCGAAGGTTTCTTCACATGACCTGTTGGACAAATAATGGAATTTTTGTTCATCATTGGCATCCCGTCATCCTGCGCTACGCTACGGGTTATTGAAACTGGATGCGAGGCCCGCAAAATGAAAACAACATAAATAAAAATTCACTAGCGTGATCGAGATATACATCAAATTTTTACTATTACTTCATCTCTAGGCATCTCCACCATACCGCAATATGATCAGATTGCTTTCTTTGTCGAATATATTATTTTTTGCAATTTTTCTTCCAATTTCTGCTCTGGCACAGCAACCATTGGGAAACACATTCCGGGGTATTCAGATTAGCCCAGAGAATCGGTGTTCTCCATATACCAGTGAAGACTACCCGTATTCACAGTCGGTGGAGGTGGAGATCATAAGACAGCAGAGTGGGATTTTTTCGCCCTACGATATGAGATGCTTCGTATCTCGTTTTCAAACCGACATTGAGCATATTGTCGCACGCTCAGAAGCACATGACTCCGGTCTTTGTGCCTCAACAGCTGCGGTGCGAAAACAATTTTCCGAGGATCTGCTGAACCTGACTCTCGCAACCCCCGCTCTGAATCGTCGAGATAAGATCGCCAAGGATGTAAGTGAATGGGTTCCCCCTTATAACGTATGCTGGTATGCACATACCATTGTTGAAGTCAAACGAAAGTATGGACTTACTGTAGACAGGGAAGAGGCCATGACACTATCTGAAATTCTTAAGAATTGCCCGGAAATAGAAATTATACGCCCTCAATGCAATGATGAGATGATCCTGAGTGCAGACGATTCCGGAGATCCTTATTCCGATTCTCAAAATTTGCCAGGCTCACACTAGATGACACGAATCATTCCAAGACAGGTCATCCTTATTGCAATAGTTGCCCTTGTTGCTCTCATTGCTTCGGTCATGATTGGATATACTGATGCGCCAGATATTGAACTGATTCTTCAAAACCCTCTTCAATTTGATGAACCTGCAAACAGATGTGACAGCTCACTTTGCACGTCCATCGTAGAGTTACTTGATAACGCGGAAGCGACCATTGACTTTGCCGTATATGGATCCCGATCACAAACAGAAATCTTGGAAGCACTACTCAGGGCCCGTGATCGGGGGGTGGCGGTACGAGGTTATGTCGACAAAGATGCCAACAATGAGAATTATTATAGCTCAACAGATACCTGGATACACGAGATTGGAAACATAAGAGATGATTACGCCCGAGAGATGAATTGTCGGAGCGAATTTAGCGGAGAGCCTCCGTGCAAAAGACCCGACGGATTCAATGGGCCACTACAGTGCCTGGCCTATAATATGGGACAAGATCGTGTCCTCGTCGCCGGACATGCTTCACGTAATCCGATCACTACGATGAGCATTATGCACAACAAATTCTTTATTGTTGATGGAAAATATGTCTGGACGGGATCTGCCAATATATCTGATTCCGGCACAGGAGGCTATAATGCCAACGCGGTTGTGATCCTGCGTTCCAAGAAGATTGCCAAGGTTTATACAAGCGAATTTGAGCAATTATGGAACCGGCAGGGGCAGTGCACCAAAAGTGGGGATGGTGTTGAAGAATTTGATCTGTCATCAGGAAAGATCACGACCTGGTTTTCTCCACAAGACAACTCACTTCGCTATGGGGTAACTGGACTTGTTGCTAAAGCCAATAAACATATCAACGTAGCCGTATTCTTTCTCACAGCCAAGTACTTGGTTGCTGACTTGATTGCTGCCCATAAACGCGGGATTGAAGTACGAGTAATCATTGACGCCACGGCTGCTAAGAACGAATATTCCAAACACGAAATCTTGCGAGAGGCAGGAATACCTGTCAAAATTGAAAACTGGGGCAGTAAAATGCACATGAAAGCAGCTTCAGTAGATGATCAGTATTTAGTGCTGGGCTCCATGAATTGGACATCTGCAGGCGAAAGGAGCAACGATGAAAATACGCTGTTAATCAATTCCAAAGAACTGACCAGTCAGTTTGATGCCCACTTTGAAGAACTTTGGGAGAGCATTCCAAAAACATGGCAACAAAAAGGATATCGTCCAGATCCTGAATCTCCTAATTCCGGCACATCCTGTACCGATGGAATGGACAATGATTTCGATAATCTCGTCGACGCAAAAGATCCCGGATGTCAGATGGATCCACCATCACTTCCAGACCTACCTCCTCACTCGATCATTACTCTGAAAGAACATAAATCTGAAAAAGATGAATACAGAATGGTTCAACCATCAACATGCAATTCCAACTACCCTGACTGGTTCGTATGTGTTCCTATAAACCACAGACGAGGCTGTAGTGGTTTACCCTATCGTAGATTCACTGCTACACCAAATGAATCAGTCAAACTTGACGGAGATGGGGATGGAATTGCCTGCGAATAGCAATTATGTAAGGGATGATCTCTTTGGGATAAGAGAAAATCTCTCTTCCGCTACTGCATCAAGATCATTTCAGCATGGTAGCTATACCGAAGTATCTCATGCCTGCCCGCAAACTACCAATTCAGCCACTTGATATTCCCGATGTATACTTTAGCAACGAACCCCACGGAGGCATCGTGTGCTGGACAGACATAGATTAGGGGAATTACTCGGCGAACAACCATAGACATGAGGATATGAATTCGATACGAGTAAATTTCATTTCTCTTCTCCGCGTACTCATCAGGTGGAGGTATACGGGGATGCTACTTCTTTTACTGACCTTTACCGCATGTCAGAGCGGAAAAATAACACTGACTAGATTTGACGACTCTCCGATCGTTGACAGCCTGCTGGCGGCTGCTCCGCACCTTGTGGTCAATACGGACATTGAGGCGGAAAGATGGGGTGCGACGACCAAGTTGGGGCTCTCGACTGATTCATTAATTCTCGGTACTCCCTCGAATATAATCGCAATAGGGGACAGTGTTTATATCTCTGAGCTATTTGGAAATGTTTTTTTTGCGGTGGGAGCTGACGGGTATCTCAGCCGGAAAATTGGTGGGGCAGGAAAAGGCCCTGGAGAGTTTACTCATTTGCTTGGGATACAATACAATGGTTCACACGTATTCATCAAAGACACGGATCGCGTGCAGGTATTCACGAACAAATTTGAATATGTCAGTTCGTTCTCCTCCTCCATCTTGACAATATATAGTTTTTCGGTTTCGCCCGATTATGTATTTCTGCAATGTGCTGACAAAGATTGGTTGGTTTGTGCTCGTAGTACATCCCCTCCCCATGACTGGATTTCGTCCATTAAATTACTTCCTGTTCTGAATCTTCCTGATCGGTCCGGGGAAAATGTCACCATGTTAACGGCTTCTCCTGATGGAAATCGAATTGCCGTGGCATATACGGGATTACCGTATATCTTTGTTTACGACAATAAATTCAAACATCTTCGAACCATCCGATTCGAAGGAAGGATTGTTCGTGACTTTAATCCTATTGCTGGTCCGCCCGAAGGAGCTCCGGGAGGGATGGGACCTGGCACGAATATGTTTATATTTATGATGAAATTCATCAACTCTCGATACCTGATTGCAAGAACTCCAGGGAATAGTAATTATGTTTTTGATTTGTCTGAAAACGACTACAAGCTTGTAAGAAAAATAATCTTACGTCCCATCAACGATGCAGAAGAAAGAAAAGATGTTGTTGCTGCAGATTTTCTCCTGCACAAAGATTACTTGTACGTGTCTTCAGCGTGGGAAGAATACGTGTATGGCTATGCGTTTGAACTGGAGTGATTGGTGATGATGCCAAAAATTATTCAATTAGTCCAATATATATTTCAGTCAATCGGAGCAATGCTCTATTGAACCAAAGTACGAATATGCAATGAATTGCTCTGGAGAAAAGAGAGGTAATCTATCTCTGAAAAATCAAGGACTTTCAATTCTTGCTCTCACAATCACTTCTGCACCAAGCTCATCCACGGTCATACCATATAATAAGCCGTTTCTGAATATTGGCTGAGATGACCTCAACGAGAATGGGAAAATCACTTGCCCCAAAAAATACCCCTCTGAAGTGAATACGTCAAACAAGTGATTCTCATTCTCGGCTCTATTCACCCAAAGATTTCCCTCGTCATCAACAAAAAAAGAGGTGACAACCGGCTTGACTCTCGGAAATCTGGATATATCAATCTGCCCACCCTGATCGGTGAACCATTTATATGCTTCGTGAGTCTTCTCTAATTCTTCCCTTGTTACCGGGATCGGTTCAAATTCCTGGGTTACCCTTCGAAGTATTTTGCCTTCCGCAGTCATCTCAGTCAGTTCATACGTTCCGGTAAATAATGTCCATAGATTGCCACCGGGTGAAAATTGCCATTCAAGATACGGTTGAAAGGCAATGGCCGCTCTCATGCTCGCGCCATCATCACGGACGAACTCAAAGAATTCTCTCTCCACAGGATCATCCGGGATTTTAATCGTATCAATGGCCGTAAATGATTCGTCAAATCGAGCGAATAATTCTGGAGAACCCTCTTCACCATAAATCACCGCATTGTAGCGCCCTACCCGATCAAAACCGCCGGGGTACGGGAAGAGGGACCAACCGGCACTGTTTACACGATGCATCTCCTGATAATTTCCATCTGAATCCAGAATGGTGATTTGCCCCTTTTGCATTTCCACTACCCAAATTTCACCGTTGCTACTAACATCAACCGCAGAAGCTCCTGTAAATTCTTCGGGCCCTTCTCCTTCTCCACCTACGATACGCATCAAAGAACCACTCGGATCATAGATATAGATTTCCTGTGTCTGACCATCAAGAATATATACATTCCCTTGGAGGTCTACATCAAAGGAGCGAATATTTCCTAAAAAAGTCGTGTCTTCCCCGGAATCATTTCCATACCTCATTTCCTCTATTACTTGCCAACTCTTCTCCGATTCCCAGATTGGAGCCCCCGTATTCTGTATGACTATTTCACCAGAGTCGAGAGTGTCCACGTTCGCTGACCATCCGTCAGCAACCTGGATATCTGATGACCCACACCCGGAACTGAGCAATAGGCATATTAGCCCCAACAAGGTCATGGATCCACCAGAATAAACGATAGTGTGAGATGAATTCATTGAAAATCTTATAACGTTAATTGAGAGCCTCTTGCAAAACCTCTGAGCTCGAAGAACTGAGGGACAAAAGAAGATAGTA
>JAPOTE010000104.1 GCA_026709335.1 Bacteroidota bacterium
TAGGCAGAGGCCTGCAAAGCCTTGTACGGCGGTTCGAATCCGTCCGTCACCTCAGCTTATCGGATCGATGTCGTAATCTTCCGGTCGACGATAGATATCCTGATTCTCAAAACGTGCAAAATCCTTGAGAAACTTGAGTTTTATAGATCCGGTAGGGCCGTTGCGGTGCTTCCCGACAATGATTTCCGCGATGTTATCTGTGGATTGTTTCTCGTTGTCTTCCTTAATTCCATAATAGGAGGCTCGGTAGATAAACGCAACGAGATCTGCATCCTGTTCAATTGCCCCACTTTCACGCAAATCAGATAGTTGCGGGCGCCTGTCTTTTCGCTCTTCGGCATTCCTGTTCAACTGACTAAGTGCAATGACGGGAATATCGAGCTCCTTTGCAAGTCCCTTGAGAGATCGGGAAATGTTCGCAATCTCTTGTTCCCGATTGTCTTTGGAGCGTCCCTGCATCAGCTGCAGGTAATCGACGAGCACAAGCCCAATGTTTTTTTCAGATTTTAATCGGCGACATTTGGCGCGCAACTCTAGAACTCCCAGCCCCGCCGAATCATCAATGAAGATGGGGGCAGTATGAAAATTTTGCGCAGCGTTCACGATTGAATCAAAATCATGCGGTGCTAAATTTCCGGAACGTGTTGCCTGCGCATTCACCTTTGCTTCAGAGGTCAACAGGCGTTGAGCCAGTTGGCGTGCACTCATTTCCAAGGAGAAGATCACACAGCCAACAGGGTTTTCGGAGTTCATTGCCGCATTACGAGCACATGCCAGAGCGAACGCTGTGTTATGGACACACACGTCAGCAGCGACAAAATTATGTGTTTCATCAATCGTCAAATCATATACTGGTCGAAAACCAAGCGAATCAATTCGAACGATTTCATCGAAAACAATCTGCTGAGGCTGCTGCCCCTTTCGCTGATTTGATTTCAAAGGTGTTACCGACCACTCATCATGCTTTTGGCGAACTTGGCAGAGAATACCAAACCTGAGGTGCAGGTGTGCCAACTGCTGGGCAAGAAGGCCGGAAGAGGTTTTGATGGTGGATCTGTCCTTAACAAGTTGTTCCAAAAAAGTTTTTAAGTGATCGGGGGCCAAGGAAAAGGTCCAGTGAGGGAGTACTTGAAGCCCTCTGGACTTGACCGCTGTTCCGCGCATATCAGGCATAGCCAACATCGCCTTCCGCGGATGCAGAATTAGGTTCGCTAACTGGTTGATCATAGAATCAGTAGCCCGGTGCGTCCCGAAGACGGGAAGTTCACATGGAACAGCAATCTGGTCGCCTGGATAGAGTTCTCCCAATGGTTTCCAGCCCCTGGGGGTAAGGAACGGGTGAGTTAAGGTCGTGCTCACCGACCGACCGAGGCGGGTTGTAACCTGGTATACGGGTTTCATCCCGTCATAGATATAAGCCGAAGGCTCCGTGACAGAGAAACGCCGGTCTTTGCCCAGTGTCAGTATACGTGCCTCATTTTGGTCGTAGAGATCAGCAATTCGGACGAGTTGACCATCGGACTGCAAAATCGGAGTGTCGGCATCCACACATTTTCCCATAGACGGTCGGCCGGCGATAATGATTAAATCCGAATTCTGCCACCCCCCAGTGAGAGTATCAAGATCATCGAATCCACTGGTAATGCCAGAAAGCTCTCCGGTTCGATCAGCAAGTCCCTGTAAGTGCACAACTGTATCCTGGACGATATCTTTCAGGTCTTTTGCAGATCTTCGGACTTGAGTTTCAGAGATCATAAACAAGTCTGTTTCAGCCTGATCAAGAAGTTCAAAAGCATCGGTAGCCGGGTCATATGCCTCGGTAATGCGCTTGGTCATTGCCTCAATCATTTTGCGCAAGAGAGCTTTTTGGCTGACGATACGTGCGTGGTACTCCGTATTGGCGGAAGTCGCAGAGCATTCTGTAAGTTCCTTCAGATATGGAATGCCTCCGGCAGGTTCAAGCTGTTTCGTCGAGCGTAGCTGCTCAGTAACCGTGATGATATCCGTAGGCTGCCCTTTTTCAAAAAGATCACAAAGAGCAGTGTAGATCATTGCGTGCTTGGGTAGATAGAAGGCCTCTTCGGTCAGAATTGACGACGCAATGCTCACGGCTTCCTGATGAGTCAGCATGGCCCCAAGGATGTATTTTTCAACATCAATTGCATTGGGAGGAACTCGACCTGTATGGTCCTGTAAATTTTGAACCAGTACCGGGCGGGGATAGGAAGCTTCGCTTTGCATGTGTTCGAGAAGAGGTTATGCTGCCAAGTGGCGCAGGAGTTTTAGATCTTCCCAGGCCGGACGCTTCCAGTTCTGATTTCGTAAAAGAGCCGCTGGGTGATAGGTGGCGAGCAATGTTGCCCCATGATATGGATGTTTCTGTCCTCGGAGTTTACCAAGAGGAGTACTGCATCCAAGTAATGTTTGAGCTGCAATGCGTCCCAGACACAAGATGAACCGGGGTTGAATAAGGGACATCTGACGGTAAAGAATCGGCAAATGAGCCGAAATTTCCTCAGGAAGAGGGTCTCGGTTATTAGGGGGCCGGGTTTTAAGAATATTTGCAATATAAATTTCGCTCCGCGTCAGTTCGATGGCGGCGAGCATTTTGTCCAATAACTGTCCAGCCCGGCCTACAAATGGTCTTCCGGTCAGATCTTCTTCCGCTCCAGGAGCCTCTCCAACGAGCATGATGGATGCCCGAGGATTTCCCTCTCCAAAAACGGGCTGTGTCCGTTGTGTGTCTATGGAGGTGAGAACCGAAGAAGTGAGGTATTCACGAAGAGTATCCAGAGAAAACAAGGTTTGCACGGGATGGACTGGATCCACCAGAGTCATGATCTGCTGCCCGAAGCTTTTTGGAGGTTCCAGTGGAACAAGGGAGCCGTGAAGATCCGCTTCCGCAGAAAGGCAATCGTGTAGCGCTCGGAGAGCTTCAGTCATCAGATGAGGTATTGAAATCCGAACATTTTAACCCGTATAAGGCAAAAGTTATGGCGCATACTGGCAAGAATACTTGCCAAAAGATTAACATTTTATGCACAATCAGTCAAGATCCGATCAAGGAGTGCTGTTGCCGTTTCCGGCTTTGACATGAGTTCCATGGGGTAGAGAGAACCATTTTTCCCGATCAGGGTCACGCGATTGGTTTCGGTTCCAAATCCTGCACCTTTCTCGTTCAAGTTGTTGAGTACGATCCAGTCCAGGTTCTTTTGAGCGAGTTTTTTTCGGGCATTCTCCAAGCCATTTTCTGTTTCCATGGCAAAGCCCACCAGAATCTGATCATCATGGCAGAGCTCACCAAGCCTTGCGAGGATGTCGGGGGTTCTGTTCAGGTGCAGTACAAAAGAATCTTCATCCTTTTTGATTTTTGAAGCGAGTGCTTTATCCGGCGTATAGTCCGCCACAGCTGCGGCCATGAAGATGAAATCGGCATCCTTGTGTGCCAGAACAGCGTTTAGCATCTCCACGCTTGTGGTAACATCAACGCGATCTACCCCGCGTGGGGCTTCCAGCCATGTAGGCCCCGTCACCAGGGTTACTTTCGCTCCACGTCGAACAAGGTCCTTCGCAAGCGCAAACCCCATGGTTCCGGTTGAATGGTTGGTCAGGACACGAACAGGATCAATCGGTTCACGGGTGGGGCCGGCGGTCACCAATGCATGCTTTCCTTTTAATTCTCCCTTTAGAAGAATCACAAGGTGTGCAACGATCTCATTGATTTCCGGAAGTCGCCCAAAACCAACCAAACCACTGGCAAGTTCTCCATAATTGGGTGGTAAAATGTCGTATCCCAGATTTTGTAGCTGCTCAAGGTTTGAACGAACAGCTGGATGCATGTACATATCATGATCCATTGCGGGGCAGAGGAGCACAGGGCAGCGGGCAGCCAGTGCAGTTGCGGTCAACATGTTATCCGAAAACCCATGAGCAAGCTTTGCCAGGGTTTGTGCGGTAGCAGGTGCAATCACAAAAAGATCTGCCCAGTGTCCCAATGTGATATGTTGAGTCCAAGTTTGCCCACCTCCCTCGTCAAACAGGCCGGTAAGGATTTTTCGGCCACAGAGAGTTGCCAAGGTTGTGGATGTAATGAACTGAAACGCTTCCCGGGTTGCAATAACCTGTACTTCGGCTCCGAGCTTTCGGAGTTGCCGAATCAGTTCGGCCGTTTTGTAGGCAGCAATACTTCCCGTTACTCCAAGCAGAAGGCGCTTGTCGCGCAACTGATCCGCAGTATTCATTTGTCCAAGTATCCCTGAATTAGGGAGAAGATTTCCTTCGCGGCTTCATCAAACGAATCATTGATCACAACAGCATCAAAACGATCAGCATAGGTGAGCTCAAGCTTTGCCCGTTGCAGGCGCATCTTCAGAGAATCAGGGGATTCTGTCCCCCGGCTTCGCAGCCGGCTCTCCAACTCATTTACTGTGGGCGGGGCGATAAAGATGAAGAATCCGCCGTAAGTGGAACGCACGGTAGAGGCTCCTTTAACATCAATATCCAGCAATAGAGGTGTCTCCGCTTCGGTGAGTGTACAAAGAGGCGTTCCATAAAAACGTCCGGGATAGACCTCCTCATATTCCAAAAGGGCTTTTTCGGTGATCAGGCGCTCAAATTCAGGTACGGAGACAAAAAAATATTCCCTCCCATGTTGTTCGTAGGGTCTTGGTGGTCGCGTGGTAACCGAGACGGACAAGTTCATGGACGGAAACTCATCCAAAACTCGTTTTGCAAGGCTGGATTTTCCGGTCCCACTCGGCGCAGTGAGACCAATCAATTTCCGATGATGCATCAGTGTTCAGCAAATAACAGGAATGGGCTCGGGATCGCGAGAGATGAAAAGTTGCTTCCGGGCTCGGGAAAGCAAACGAAGTATGATGGATCCGGTTCAGAATCTGCAGAGGATTCAGGAGCGGAGAGGGAGGGATTCGAACCCTCGGTACCCGGTTAGGGTACACTCGCTTTCCAGGCGAGCCCGTTAGGCCGCTCCGGCACCTCTCCTGGTTTATACTTCCATAATATCTGCCTCCTTCTGGCGCAGAATCTTGTCAATCGTTGCCACGAAGCGATCGGTATCTTTTTGCAACAGGTCCTCAGCGTGATATCGCATATCTTCCGAAAGATTTTCGGCTTCCTGGGTAGATTTCAACTCCTCTTTTGTGCTACGCCGGATATTGCGGATAGAAATTTTTGTCTGCTCTCCGATTTGTCTGACTCGTTTGCACAGAACTTTACGACGCTCTTCTGTCAATGGCGGAATGGGGATTCGGATGATGGTGCCATCATTCGACGGGTTGAGTCCCAGATTTGCGGACAAGACAGCCTTTTCAATAGCAGAGATGGATGATTTATCCCACGGGGTCACCACCAAGAGATCAGGCTGCGGTGCACTGATGGTCGAAACCTGGTTTAAGGGGGAGGTACTCCCATAAAACTCAACCCGTACAGTTTCCAGCATAGCCGGGGTCGCCCGTCCGGCTCGAAGGGATAGCAGTTCTTTGGTCAGGTGTTGCAGGGAGCGCTCCATTTGATCGGTGCTCTCCGAAAGAATTAATTCCAAAAATTCGTCTAACATGACAATAAATGGGCTGGTTAATCCCAATGTACGTGAGAGCCGACTTTCTCACCAAACACAATCCGCCGCAAATTACCGGGCTCGTTCATATTGCATACGATAATGGGCATCTTAGATTCTTCACACAGAGTAAAGGCCGTTTTGTCCATAACACGCAGGCCTCTGCGAATTACTTCATTCCCGGCAATTTCCGCGAAATGTTCCACTTGATCGTGAACTTCGGGATCAGCAGAGTAGATTCCATCCACGCGTGTTGCCTTGATGAAGACATCTGCATCAATTTCCAAGGCACGAAGCGCGGCAGCAGTATCAGTAGTAAAATAGGGATTTCCCGTTCCTCCGCCAAAAATAACGATACGATCTTTTTCCAGATGACGGATAGCTCGGCGTCGAATAAAAGATTCGGCAATTTCTTCCATCTTAATACTCGACAGTAACCGGGTTTGCAGTTCCAGTTGTTCCAGGGCATCCTGGAGCGCCATTGCATTGATCATGGTTGCAAGCATTCCCATGTAATCGCCATGAGCCCGGGTCATTCGGCGGGTGGTTGACATCACGCCCCGGAAGATGTTTCCTCCACCGATTACGATCGCGAGTTGTATTCCACTATCCACGACGGCTCGCAGATCTTTTGCCCACGCCGCAAGTACCTTGGAGTCAATCCCAAATGTCTGATCACCTAGGAGAGCCTCTCCGCTGAGTTTTACCAGGATCCGTTTATAGACGGGTTTTGTAGGCTGCGTTTCGGGCATGGAAGGGCTGCATACTCAAATCATTCCCCCAGAGCGCATCGAACAAATTCGTTTACGTCAGCTCCGGCCTTTTTGAGGACATCGCGAACCCGCAGCGACGCATCTTTGACAAACGGCTGCTCCAACAAGACATTATCCTTAAAGAAGCGCTCCAGTTTTCCTTTGGCGATTCTATCGAGAATCTGTTCGGGTTTTCCCTCGAGACGAGCAGCTTCTCGACCAATTTCGAGTTCCTTGTCTTGGATTTCTTTGGGAACATCTGTGCGGCGGACGGCCAGGGGGTTCAGTGCAGCAATCTGCATTGCAACATCTCGACCTGATTCGATGAGGTCACTACCACCCGCGAGAGATACCAAAACCCCTAGACGATCTCCGGGATGGACATAATCAATGATTCGCCCCTCTTCAGAGGAGAGTACAAAAAACCTTCGGACTCCCAGCTTTTCTCCAATTTTTCCAGTAAGATCTGTTTGGGTTTCCCCGACGGTACGTCCATGCTGCAGAGGCAAAGAGAGCAAGCTGTCCAGATCTGATGGGCGTGAGGCCAGGATCAAATCTGCAACGGAATGCGCGAAGGACATGAACTCGTCATTTCGGGCGACAAAATCGGTCTCACAGTTTATTTCAACGATAATGCCGGTCTGACTGGAGTCATCAATACGTGTCACCACGAGTCCTTGGAGGGCTTCACGATCCGCACGCTTGGCAGCGACCCGCTGGCCCTTCTTACGCAACAGGTCGATTGCCGCCTTCAGATCACCATTGGAATCGGTGAGAGCCCGCTTACAATCCATCATTCCCGCGCCAGTCTGATCGCGGAGTTGCTTCACATCTTTTGCTGAAATAGATACTTTAGTCATCGAAAAAATTTGTTTGACAGAACTTGCTGGAGATAAAATATCGATGAGGATGCCAGCCGAATGAGATGGGCTTCAGAAGAGGGTCTATGCGAGATATCAAACCGGTCAGGGACATCCTGTGGTCTAACGTTTGGCTTCTTCTTTACGCTTTTGTTTCTCTGCTTTCTTGTTGGCTGCTTCAATTTCGGCTGCTTTCCGTCCTTCGTTGACGGCTTGTGCGATGGTGTTTGTGATGATTTCTATGGACTTGAACGCATCATCATTACAAGGAATCACGTAATTCACCAGGTCGGGATCGCAGTTGGAGTCTACCATGGCAATGATAGGAATGCCAAGCTTTCTCGCTTCGTTCACGGCAATCCGTTCACGCCGTATATCTACAACAAACAGACATCCCGGGGTGCGAGGCATCGAAGCAATTCCTCCCAGGTTCCGCTGAAGTTTGTCGAGTTCACGGGACTTCATGAGGCGCTCTTTCTTTTTGAGTTGATCCAGAGTGCCGTCTTTGCCCATTTTGGCCAAATCTTCCATGCGCCGAATGCTATTTCGGATCGTCTGAAAGTTGGTTAATGTTCCCCCAAGCCATCGTTCTACAACGAAGGGAGATTCACAGGATTCTGCCGCATCCCTGACCGTTTGTCTGGCCTGCTTTTTCGTTCCAACAAACAGTACTGCTTTTTTCTGCCGGGCAAAACGTGCTGCTGCTGCCGCTGCCTGTGAAAGGAGCTTTTGGGTCTGTAACAGATCAATGATATGAATCCCGTTGCGCTGCATAAAGATATATCCGCGCATTTTGGGGTTCCAGCGACTGGTCAGATGACCGAAGTGTGTACCGGCTTTTAGAAGATCCTCAACAGAGACCAAGTGCTGGGAATCGTCCGAAAGAGAAAAAGTGTTTGACATATTGAAATTTATGGGTTAAGCGATCAGAAGCCATCATTTGCATCGACCAACCGGAAGGCACCCGGCCATGCATCAGGTCCTGTGAAAGATTTAAATGTTATCGTTTAGAGAACTGGAAACGTTTGCGAGCTTTGGGTTGTCCGTATTTTTTGCGCTCTACCATTCGGGGATCACGTGTCAGAAATCCGGCATCCCTCAGAGCCTTGCGGCGATCTTCATCTGCCTGAACCAGCGCACGAGATGCACCAAGGCGGATGGCTTCGCACTGGCCGGTGAGTCCGCCGCCTCTGACATTGACTACCAAGTCGTATACTCCGGTGGTGTCGGTCACTTCAAACGGGGACAAAAGAGCCTGGCGTCGGGTTTCAAGTTTGAAATACTGCTCCAAGGGTCGCCGATTAATCAGCACTTGGCCAGTTCCGGGGCGTAAATATACACGGGCCGTCGAAGTTTTACGGCGTCCGATTGCAGTAAACTCAGTAGTGTTGTTAGCCATCAGTTTTGACAAGAATAATCTTGATTTTATAAATGGAGGGAAAGTTTTTCAGGCTGCTGCGCTTCATGTGGGTGTTCGGCAGTGGCATAGACTTTGAGTTTTTTTAGCATTTGACGGCCAAGAGGGCCTTTTGGCAACATTCCCTTCACCGCATGCCGTACAAGGTGTTCCGGTTTCTTTTCACGCATGACCCGTACGGTGCGTGATTTAAGCCCTCCAGGGTAGCCGCTGTAACGGTAGTACAGTTTGGCATCTTCTTTATTTCCAGTGAACCGAACCTTGTCGGCGTTCACAATGATCACATAATCCCCCGTGTCCACATGGGGTGTGAAAGAAGGTTTGTGTTTACCACGCAAGATGGAGGCAACTCGTGTGGCCAAGCGGCCCACTATGGCCTGTTCCGCGTCAATAACAAACCACTTCCGTTGAACTTCTGTGGATTTGATACTACGGGTTTTGTAGCTTTGAATATCCATTCCTTTGTAATACTGTATAGGCGCATTTCGAGCGTAGCAGAGTGATACGCCAATACGGATCACAAAGTTCACGCAGAGAGAAAAATCAATCAAGCCGGTTAAGCATGATCGGCATGATCAGAAAGGTAAGATCTTCAAAATCTCCCTGCGGGGTGGGTTTCAAAAGAGCAGCACGGTTGGGAATTCCCATGGAGAGGGTAAGTTCTTCAGCGGGAAGAAACTTGATCATCTCTTGGAGATATTGAGCATTAAACCCGATTTGTGTGGGTTCACCATCATAGGAGCAAGTGAGCGTTTCTGCGCCCTTGCTTGAACGCTCAATGTCTACGGCCTTGACCTTGATATGATCATCTTGGCAGTCGAGAACGATCAGATTTGAATTTTCCGAAGCAAAAATATTAACTCGGCGTACACTGCTGAGAATGTCGTCCCGTCTCACGTGGACAATCTTGTTGTTTTCATCCGGAAGTGCGCGCTCGTAATCGGGGAAAGATGCATTGATGAGTCGGCTGACTACCTGTGTAGAACCAAAAGCAAAAGAAACGTGATCCAAACTAACCCGAATGGTGCAGTCGTCGTCGCCCTCAATTCGTGTTGCCTGTTGGAAGGCCTTTATAGGAGCCAATGCTCGTACATCCAGATCGCCATCATAGTCTTTAAAGATGCAGCGAGCAAGTCTATGCCCGTTGGTAGCGACAATGCGAGCGGAGCCGTGTAGTACTTCAAAGAGAACCCCCAGCATTCCGGGCCTGGAAGGATCCTTACCTGCGGCGAATCCCACCAGATTAAATCCTGCCTTCAAGCGGCTGCGGTCAAACTGGATAGATTGTGCATTTTCAATCACAGGGAAATCGGGGAATGAATTTCCATCGAATCCCATCCAGTCATATTGACCAAGGTCATGCGATAAAACGATTTTATAATTAGAATCGACGTCAAAGGTGATGGGAATCTCGGGGAGAGTCCGGCAGGACTCCAAGAGCTGTTTGGATGGAATTGCAACAATGTCGAGATCTTCGTTCGGCTCACTGAGAAATTGTACAGGAACATGGTGCCGGATCGCAATATCCAAGTCAGTGGCTCGAAGTTCCAGAAAATCCCCCTGCCGATGCAGCAGGACACATTCGAGGATTTCCTTGTCTGATTTGTTTGGCAAAGCACCAATCACGGCATCCACTGCCTTGTAAAGAATAGAACTGACGGTCGAAAATTTCATTGATAGGTTTGGTCAATCAGACAAAAAGTGAATCTTGCGCCGAAGGTCGCTGACTCGGTTCCGATAGTTGATGTCTGTTTCAATAAGATTGTTGACGCTCTTGATGGCATGAACCACCGTTGAATGATCCCGGCCTCCGAACTGGAGTCCAATGGCCTTATGGGTATAGTCGAGTTCTCGACAAAAGTACATGGCCAATTGGCGGACCTGTACGATCTCGCGTTTTTTGGTTTTCTCATGCAGGCGGTGTTGATCAATCCCAAAATACTCACAAACCAGTTTTTGAACCCGATCAATGGAAAGAGTTGCATGAGGGCGTTGGACGAAATCTTTTAGTGCCTGTTTCGCCAAGGTTTCCGTGATCTCCTGTTTGGAATAGGTTGCCTGGGCCAGAAGTCGAACCAGAGCCCCCTCAAGCTCTCTGACATTCTTGGTGATGTTGTGCGCAATAAAATCAATCACATCCCCTGGAAGCGTCAATCCAATTTCGCTTGCCTTGCGGAGTAGAATCGCAGTTCGAGTTTCCAGATCCGGGGGTTGCAGATCTGCCTGAAGTCCCCAGCAAAATCGGGAAAGCAGGCGCTCTTCTATACCACTGATTTCCTTTGGAGGCCTATCTGCACTCAATACGATTTGATTGCCATTCTGCTGAAGCTCGTTGAAAATACAAAAAAATTCTTCCTGTGTTTTTTCTTTCCCCCCAAAGAACTGCACATCGTCAATGATGAGAAGATCAATTTGCCGATAAATGTTGGAGAAATCCGAAATTTGGTTTTTCTGAATGGCTCGCACGAAGTTGTTTGTGAATTGCTCGCTCGAAACATAGAGGATTCGTTTCTCGGGCTTCCATTCTCTAACATGGTTCCCAATGGCCTGCATCAAATGAGTTTTGCCCAACCCGACTCCCCCATAGATCAGGAAGGGGTTGTAGGCAGTTCCGCCGGGAGAATCTGCAATCGCCTTAGAGGCACTGTAGGCCAAGTTGTTACAGTCACCAACAATAAATTTGTCAAATGTGTAGCTCCCGACCAGGTTGCTTTTCACTTTCGGCGTGTTTGCCTCGGTTAGCTGTGGAGGAGTAATCGCCTCGGGGTGACGATCGGTTGAAGCGGGTACCTTGTAAGAAGTTTTGTGCTCAGGATTGGGCTTGGGGGCCTGCAAGACGACGACCTCGTAGTAGAGTTGACTGTTTTCTCCCAAGACCCGGGACAGGGTTGAACGCAACAGTAAGTTATACTGCCCCTCCAGGTATTCATAATGGAACGGAGCAGGCACCCGAATCGTCAGTCTTGATTCGCCGTCCTCCTCGGTCAAGGCTACGGGATCTAGCTTGCTGAACCATGTCACAAAACCCTGGGGAGACACATTATCCTGAATAATCGCAAGACATTCGTTCCAAGCGGATTCCGCTGTGTAAGCCATGAGGGACGGACTGATTTGGATAGGTTGAGTTGACTGTCGTTTAGGTCTCCGTGAAAGGAAAGTTACGATTAAAAACAAATATAACCATTTGAAACGCTCTCAAGGAAACGCTGCCAAAAGAGTTATCCACAAATTGTTCACAAAATTTGCCAAGACAGTCCGAGGGCACGATTTCCAAACAACACCTAAATCATCGGAAAACCTCTGCTTTGTGGGACAAAAACTATGAAAAAGTCTCTGAATTCACTCATTTCGGGTTCAGCCTGTCCAATTTCTCCATGGGCTCGAAGGAAGGATTAGGAGATATGCACAACTTATTCACATCTTGGAGTCAATAGAATCAAGATGCGCCAGTTTGAAGCGCAAATGCTTTCATTTTTCATGAAGGAACTCCTCTCTGCCCAATAATTTAGCTCTCCATGAAGTAGTTTCGAGAGTTTATTTTTATTAAATTTATAGGAATGAAAGGGTGTAAGTTGCGAAACTAGAGGGCCTATTTATTTGGGATTGAACAGAGGGATTCCTCGCCCCGAGTGGTGTAATGTCGCAGTGCTATCAGGGTTTCCAGAGCTCACAAAAATTATTACTGTGAAACGTCAAATTTTCAGTAGCGATAGTGACATTAATCGTTGTGTCCATACTCCTTCTGTTTGGTGCTGTTGTGAAGCAGTGTGATCTTAAGATCTGGCGCATCAAATCCGGGCGAAGAAGAGCACTTTGCCGGCTCCTGCCATTGCCATTGTTGATTGCCTCATTAGCAATGGTTCTGGGTTCATGTAAAGGTGTGGAAGATCCACAGAAAATCACGCATCCAATCATGAGTCTGATTTCTCATATTGAGAGTAGTCACGAGCTTGCTTTACACAGTGTCGGTTCTGAAGATCTTCTATATGCCAGAGAATTAGCTCGGAAGTTGGCATCATCGACTGAAATTCTGACACTGGGAGAACCTGAGGGAGAAGAGCATCAGGTATTCGGTCAGATCACCGATATCAAACTGGATCGTGGTGGGAATTTGTATGTTCTGGATGCAGCATACAGTACAGTGAGAATATATGACTCTGAGGGCTTATACAAGTATTCAATAGGAAGCCCGGGCAGAGGACCGGGTGAATTTTTTATGCCCGAGGATTTGGAGGTTGACTCTCTTGGGAGAGTTTATGTAATTGATAAAACGTCCCGAAAGACTATTTTCAAACGAGTTGCTAATGGGCATGAGTTGGAACAGGTTATTACTCTTCCGATAACTCCTTTTGAGCTATGTAGCGATGGTGGAACCTTATATGTTCATGGTACTTCCTCAGAAGAATCTTCCAATGTAATTTTCACTTATACATCCGATGGAAACAGTTTAGGCGCCTTTGGCACAGTATATGAATCGCCTTCTTCTGTGGTACGATACTTCTTTGAACAAGGAAAAATTGCATGCACACACAGTCCAGGAAAAATCATATATGCTTCCGGTTTGCTTCCAGTTATCCACAGTTATTCACTCGAAGGGGATATTCAGTGGACAGCAAGAATTCCGAATTTTAAGATGCTCAATATAGTAGAGAATAAAGGAGCTACTCCAGATCAATCATCCGTAACGATGAATGTACGCTCCAATGCGCATGATCAGATTGCAACGGTGGTTCCATTTCCTGCAAAGCATGTAATACTTCAGGTTTCTTCGTTCACGCCTGAGAGCATTGATAATTCTGATAGAGGGGAAGGAGAGAGATTTGTGGAACTTCTGTCTTATTTGGTGATTGCTCAGACTGGCGAAGCAGTTTATATTGGTCATTCATTGCCACGTATTGTTGCTATCACAGAAGATCACTTTTACACCAAACAAACTTCTCCATATCCTAAAATTACGGTTCACAGCTACAATTCTGCTGGTGAGTAAACTTGCAGAACCCCGACATCACCTGTCTCAATTTGTATGCTTGGCCTTGCCTACTCGTACCCCAAGGAGCTCGTATAGCGCACTGGCCATGACGGTCAATTGAGCATCGGCATTGATTAGGAACAACAGAAATCAATGCATCCATATGGAAGAATTTGATAGAGTCGCTGAGCATATTTTCAATCACCATTCTCTGTGCATATCGATCAATGAGTTGGGTTGCCGGTCGTCTCATCTGATTTATCAAAGAGATTCCATCGTATCCATACGAAAACTGCATAGAATATCAGATAATCTTGCGGGCAGCTCTTTTTCGGCAGATTCCTGAAAGCTCTCACACTCACTTGATATTTGAGGTACCCCGCATGGCGGGGCGAACCGTGCAACAATGATCTCGTGTATTTCGGCGATGGAGTTTTCTTTATTTTGACAGGGAACCAAATCAGATAAAGCGAATTCACACATCGGGTGTATCCTTGGCGCACCTTGGTTA
>JAPOTE010000074.1 GCA_026709335.1 Bacteroidota bacterium
ACTTCCACCCAATCCATAATGCACTGTAACGACGGAAAGAAGTTATTCCAATGGGGTTTCCGTATGAACACCTTGTAGCAGCCGAACTGGCATTCAGCGCCAGATTTTTAACGCCTCTCATCTCGCCCGAGATGTTTTCCTGAAACTGGAGCAAAACAAGACGAACCGTTGCGCGGGATTGGTATGCTGATGCGCTGCGCTGTGCATAGCTTCGAATTTTATCTTGCTCAAGTTCAAACCCAGAGGCAAATCGCTTTATTTGCAATATAAATTTTTCAATTCATACCGGAAATTCTACTGAATCGCAACCAGATCGCTGGATGTAGATCATAGTGGGCCGTTATGAAAGAGTTTACGTCCTCTTTTGGACCCTTAAAAAGACAGCGATGCACGTCCTTTGATGGATGATCCTCACAAATGGCGCAACCCAAAACCCCAAAGTCCACCACCACTTCTGTGACACTCATCGATTGAACGCCTATACAGCTCTGAAGGCTACAGACCTTTCCTAAAACCGCAGCCTCCGGTTTCCCTCCCAGGCTCAACCTCCTAATAACGTGCGACTGACACTCTAATGTCAGCCCCATAGACGCACGAATCGCCCCCTCCCGCCAGGCAGGACCCCGCCCACCCTCCCCCTTCGTTCCCTGTCCATCCCGTACCCAACCCAACATTAACCCCCCTAATATCCTCATGAAACAACGACTCAAATTCACCCTACTCACCATCCCCCTCCTACTACTTACTATACAAAGTGCACAAGGACAAACAACTTACTATGGATCAACGAGAGGCACCGCAACTTCTAGTTGTACAGTCCCCGCTGATGATCCCAGTACTGACGCTGTTGAACCAGTATGCACAGTAGCAGCTGCATTTGGGGAGGCTACTGGTAACAACGATACTGTTCTCATTCAAGTTAGTAGAGCTGGTGGAAGCGTGACAATCTCCGATGATGTTGCCGTTAGTAGCGGCGTTAAAATCATCGGTGCCTATGCTCGAGGTGGAACCTCCGCCGTAAGTGCAACACTAAGGTTTGCTGGAACGATAACCCTCAGTGATGGAGCTAGGTTAAATGCACGTAGGAGTTCTTCACCCAGCAGGATCAATACTACTGTCGAATATTCCGAGATTACTATAGTGGGAGATGACGCTTCCGCAGAAGGAAGGATTAACATCCTTACAACCGCAGGTGACGTGACGGTTAAGGGTAGCGGAACTCTTGTCGTTGACTCGCTAACCGTCAATTCCGGAGATATCCTTACCTTGGGAGATGACGACGAGCCTACGTTGCGGGTCCCCCTGAAAAAAGGTGCTACCAGTAGTGACACTAAAGGCATTCTGACCGTCAACGGCGCAATTGAAGGCGATGGAAATATCTGGATTGCGCATGCAAACACTATCGCTGAACGTGATACAACGGGTGTTAAAGCGAGCAAAGGTGCTACTGTTGCCAGCATCCATACCAGTAGTGAATACAAACCTTCTAGAGGTTTTGTTGATCACGGAGATTGTGTATTTATCAGGGGGAGCGGAAGCGTTGAAACTGATATCTATGCCGTCGCCGCAGGTAATATTTGTGTACAGTTGTCGAATATTGGTGGCTTCATCGCTGTAGGGAGCCTCAGCAATGATGTAATCTATGTGAGTGATACTTATACTAGTGTCGATGGCATAGATAATGGCCCTGTCATCTCGACGGATGTCTATTTCATAAATGATGTGGAAATCGACGGAGATGTAGAGCAATGGAATGATGCCCAAATCGTCTTTGAAAGAAAGGTCACCATCGCTGGTGACGTCAGGTTAGAGGACGGCGCGAATACTCTGGTAAGTTCAGATGATTACGGAACCCAAAGGATAGTTGCCTCTGACGCTACAGGTCCTTTTGCTGAAAGATGTACCGCTTATGTAGCGGAGTCAGCAAGGAGTACCACCGTCCCCAAAATCGACGCTAAACCTTTCGGACCGTTTGCTGCTGTTGAGTTCAAAAGCAGTGATTCAAAGATTGAAGGAAGCCTGTCTGTGTACTCTGACGTGAAATTAGATGACATCTCTCGCAGAATGATTACGACTCGCAGTACTTCTCCTGATATCCCACATGAAACCGTTCCAATCACCACCGGCGACGATGATAAAGATGATCCCTGTTTTGCCATCGTACAATTCACTGCATCTGGGAACACGAGTACCGAATCCGATATTGTGTACACAACTCACATTGGTGAAGACCTGTTCGTGGAAAATGAAGTAACAGTTGAAGCGGACGATAGGGCAAAGGGCAACACCGGTCGAGTCCATTTGGATGGAAACGAGAATGGGCCACCACTGCCTGCTGGGTGGGCAGATAAATACGGTGACCGTTACAGGAGAGTACATAACCTCAGCTTCGATGGTGGTGGAACCCTTGATGCAGGGAGTAACTCCATCACGATGGGAGAGCCTGCAATAGACTTAGCGGATGGGCAATGCACGGGGACCGACGAAATCTCGCTCACTAGTGGTAATCGCATCATGCTTGGCGAGGATGGAGATTTTGTAATCCGTGGAACTTTAACCCTAGATGCACTGGTCGTCCAGGATGAGCTAGAGATTGAGGGCGCATTGACCGTTACGACCCTGAAAACCGAAGAGAGAGGAGAAATTGGCGATGGTAGCGAAAATTTGAAAGTCATGAAGGCGCTCATTCTCGGAGGAGACGGGCTCAGTGGTAGCTTAAACGGAGACTCAGAGCTGACCGATCTTGTCTATGCCACCACCGACGGCGATAACGTAAAAGGGATAAAGCCGGGTGGTAAAGCTAATGAGCCTTTTGAGGTCCTTTCTATGCAAGTCCGTGAAAGCTCCCGACTGAGGCTTGATCAGGTAACCCGTACAAAGAACTTGGGACTTTGTAGTGGAAATCTGGTCCTTCGTGAAGCAGGAGCAGTCAAAGACTCAACGCTCTATGTTCATAATGAATTGATTGTGCGAGATGGCTCCATGGTGAAAGATCCAAATCGGCCCGGAAGCGTCGGAACAGATTATTTTTCGCCTGCACCTGGAAGATCAGACACGGGTGGAGATGAAGATGGATATATTCTGAAGTACAGGAAGGCGAGCAACCACACCGTGGGTGCGGAGTGGTTCGGGGTTCGTAATGTTGAGATCACCAATAACACCGGTATAGCCATCATCTACGATGGTGAAGCACCTGTATCTATTCCAGGCTATCTAATCATCAATAATGGGCATTTTCATGTGAAGAATGCAAATCTAACCGTGGGCGAGTATAGGGCAAGAGGACCATTCAGATGGATTCGTGATGCAGAAAGATATCTGTCAATCAAAAACTTTGGAGAGCTCCACACCAAGAGCAATGACTTGATAGTCCATGGTACAGTGACGGTTGGTTCACAGAATGATCGGGCAGCCAAGATCTTGACCGAAGGAGGAAATCTCCACGTGTTGGGGAATGATTCGGATGTGATGAGTCAAGATAGAATCTCTCTTGATTATGATCATCCCAGTCTCGAGGGCTATTACGAGGACGGTACTGCATCAGTGACTGTCTATGCCACGAGTATGATTGATATTGGAGCCGGATCCCTTCAGTTAGGCCCGGAGTATGACGCTCGTGTTAATAGCCAAAGAGGTGATTGGCTATTAAACCGATTGGATTCACCAGGGCCTAGACCCAGAGTACTCCTGACAACCATAAGGAGTGGCGATAATATAGGACTGGTGAAGGGTGCAGTTAGTATCCCAAAAGGAAGCAAGCGAACCGTTCTGCGAGCCGAATCATTTGATGCGATTGACTTTGATGGAACGAAAAACCCTCAACGCAATAGCGGTTATGGCAACAGGAACGATGATGGAACCCTTTTCTTCGCACATCCGAAGGTTATCATCGGAAGCTTGAAGGCTGAAAATGGAACCGTTGAATTTTCGGGCGCCAGCTATGTTCTCAAGTCAAATGATCCTCATGCTCCTTATGCGGAGGTCCGAAATGTTAGTAATTCTAGTGCAGAGATCAAGGGAGATGTCACACTTAATTCTGCTAGGATTTTTGCGAATGGTGCCCGTCAGTATAATACCAGGACTGGAAGTCCTCTGGAAGATCCTCGTGGCGGTAATGACCCAGACGACAAAGTTGAAGATGTCTATGTTCGCACCCTGAAGTTTGGCGGGAATCTCGCGATCAGCGGAACGGGGGGATTCTCATCCAGAGCAGGAACGAAAGTTACGGTTGAAGGGAATTATACCCAGGAGATTGAGCATACGAATACTAACTGGACAGATGCAGATAACCCTGTGGGTGGTACGTATCTAAGTAGCGGAACTACAAAAACTGTCAAGGGAGGTTTTAAGGTTTCCGGTACCGGGGATGCGCGGCGATATAATTCAGCAAATGCGAAATTGAATGTAGGAGGAGATTTTGACTTCGGTCTCACCAGAGCAGGCTATTATCTCAACGCGAATCTTACGTTTTCCGGTAAAGAGACGCAGTCTGTCAAGACCTCAGCAATTGATCTGAATCACGTCACGATCGATGGCGCAGGAGTTTCACTTGCAAGCAATGTGACGCAGTGGGCAGGAAATGGCAAATTACCGGATACGGATAACGAGCGCTCAGGCCAGCATTCAAATGGTGCGAATCTGACCCTGATTAAAGGCGTGATTGAGAGCGATTCTTCATATTACTGGCTCGTCAAGAAAACGGACATTGAAGAGAATCTCATCCGGCGCACTTCTGCGCGAGCTACAGATAAGACCTGTGGCCCGGATGAGGACAATCCACTCCTCTGCAGTGCTTCCATTATTCGAGGCTCTCGCCAGTCGTATTCATCTACGGTATTTGCTCGCCATCTGCTGGAGGGCAATGCTGGAGATGGCGATATTGGTGGCGGATACATCTTCCCGGTTGGCGGAATAGACGGAGATAATTCCTACTACCGCCCGGCGATCGTCCAGCTGCCGGTTGACCTGGCCGATGCTCAGAAGGTGTCTGCATCCATGACGGAGATTCCGGAGGGAGCAGCCCCGGACTGGCCCGATGAGAACCTGCGGGCACAGGGAACCGGAGGCAATTTCCTTACCCTCGACACCTACGCCAAGATTTTCTGGAAGCTGGATGCAGGAAAGGAAGAACTTGCCACCAACGTGAACCTTCGTCTCGCCGCAGGAGGAATCCCGAATGTGTTTGATCACACGAGGCTTCGTATTGTGCAGTGGGATTGCGACTGGACGAATCCTCGTCTGGCCGGGCAGTACGACCTCAGCGGTGGAGAAGAGGGATCCTTTACGGCAAATGATTATGTCAATGGGACCCTGAACTTGACTCAGGAGGGGATTGATATCGGAAGTTGCTCCATCTTTGCGGTGGCCGCAAATCAGGTGGAAAACCCGATCAATCAGCCTGAGCTGGCCAGTGGGCGGGCACGACTCCAGTTTATTCACAATGCACAAATTCCGGCTCCGGTGAATGTGAAGCTTGATGGTGACCTTGAAGTCGTCAGTGGTGCAACCTTCCAGAGTGCAACCGGCTATCTGCATGTTGCAGCGGGAGGACACTCAGTCTCCGTTGAAATCGTGGGCGCACCAGAAGCCTCACAGCCGGCTGATATCAGCCTGGGTTCATTGGTAAACAATCGTAGCTATGCGGTCGTTGCTCATGGTGGAGGCACCAATATCGCGTTCAAACGTCTGGAGACTCGGATGAAGTCACTGTCAGACAGAAGTGTGGATGTGCTCTTGGTGCATGGATCTGCAGATTTGGGAAGTGTGAGACTGCAAACGATCAACATTCTGGATGATCCGCGTACGGCGACTCCGACGAGACTGCTTGCGAACAACTTCTCGTTTGATCAAGCAACCAACTACATTCAGATGGATCCTGACTACTACCGGATTGAGGCGATCTCTGGAGATGACAAGGTCGCAGTGTTTGACCTGAATCTGTCCGGATATCAGGGGCAGACGCTGATTGCGAACCTATCGGGTTCCAGGGCCACCAATGATCTTGATCTCTACGTAGTGGATGAAAACGGAAGCAGAGTAAACGCCGATGTTGTAACCGGCACCGAATCCGACATCACCGAGATTCCGACCGAGTTTGCATTGCATGGCAACTACCCGAATCCGTTCAATCCGTCGACCCGGATCCAGTTTGATCTTCCTGAATCTGCACAGGTGACGGTACAGATTGTGGATATGCTCGGACGTGAAGTGATGGCGCTACCGGCGAAAGAGTTTGAGGCGGGAGCCAATCGTAGCATTGAGCTCAACGCAATCAACCTTGCCAGTGGCACCTATCTCTACCGGATGATTGCAACCGGAGCGGAGAACCGCTACGTGAAAACCGGTCGCATGACACTGGTGAAATAACCAACATGGAATAGCTCATACGAGCTGATTCCAGCATAACCAAAGCGCCCCGGTACTGAAAAGTATCGGGGCGCTTTGTTAGCTCTAGATGAATAAGGTTTGATTGACTGAAAGAGATATGTCTCCTCTGAATCTGATTATTACGTCATATCCCGCGCGGTAATGCAAGCTATCCGATAAATGGATTGGGTTGAGCTCGAGAAGCGGTTAATGAATCCTTATAGTAGACAAATTTGTCTGCAACGACCGGTTGATATGGTCGTGTCAATAATAATTGCCGATCAGGATGGAGCCTTCGGAGTTCATCGGGTTTGAGAAGTGGACGACTACTTTCTTCATAACCCGTACGCATTTTCCCCAGCTTGTACCTGTCTCCCTTATGCAATCTCCGTTGCCAGATAGACATTTCTCCAAGCAACTGAGCAACCTTCTGGCTGGTAAATGGATCTTGGATGGCAAAAGCTTGAATTACTTCACAATTGGCTAGGAAACTTTCCCATTCACTACTGTACTCCCGCTTCAGTTGTGCCAAATCCTGAAGAATCAGCCACATAGTCAACCCATAGCCGCCTCCCAGAGATACAGCTTCCTTGATGTTTTGCATGTATCCAAGGTTCGCAAATTCATCCAACAGAAATACCACACGCTGTTTTGGGGAAGACTTTCTTGCGGCATCATGCGTACATGAGTAGTAGCTGCTACTGATCATAAGGCGAAGCCAGGGAGCAAATGCACTCAAGTATTCTCGAGGAAGAATGATGTATACGGTCATTCTTCCTCTCCGCAGACTTTCCAGATCACAAGTCGTACTTGTTAATACATGATGCATTCGCGGGCTACTCAAAAAATGTGTGTAGCTTTGCGCTGTCGAAAAGACTCCACTACGTTCCCTTTCTGATTTTTGCTCAATCCTGCAAGCTCCCTCCCTCACCTGATCCAACGTGCTATTTTTCATCGCTTCCAGGGTCTTATCCAATCCCTCGCGGTCATCCGTCAGTAGGTTGCGTACTTTGATCAAATGCCTCTCATCTTCAAATGCTGTGCTCTCTGCGACATATAGAATGATGCTAAACAGTAATCCCTTTGCTTCCATCCTCCAGTGGGATTCCTCAACCTGATGACCTCGCCCAACGATCATATCGGCCAGCATCATTGCCGTTTCTACGTAGTCTTCCCCATTGATATCAATAAAATCCAATGGATTTAGTGACGCTATTTCAGTGCTATGTGTGCTCACCAGCTTAAATGGATCCAGTGCAACAATTTCCTGCCCCAAAACATCCCTTCTCCAGGCTGCCGTCACCGCATAGTTTTCTCCTTTTGGATCCGTGACCAGTATACTCCCATCGTAATTCAGAAGGTTAGGCATTACGGTTCCCACTCCTTTTCCACTGCGAGTTGCGGCTATGGTGATCAGATGCCCATCTCCGTCGTATCGCAAATACTCGTTTCCCATTTTTCCAAGAAGAAGCCCTTTGGTCGGCTTTTTCAAAACATGAGCTTTTCCCCATTGCGTGGATCCCTTCGCCAGAGAAAGCTGTTCAGCAGTTCGCATAATCATTGCCCGAACGAATACACCTCCAAGGAGTCCGCCGATTGCGAGAGAGCCCAATGTAATCCCCATTAATTCTGGTCTATGGATGGAACGGGTTGTGGCCAACAGCACATGATGTGGGCTGTATATTGGTACCAGACTGATGAGAAAGAGGATTGCAAGGAGCGGAATAAGAAGTGGGCGCATCGTAGGACGCAAAAGCCATGGAGCAGTGAGCCCCATCGTACACAATAATACCAATCTCGATATTTCGTGCGGAAAGAGAGGCTCTGACAAAGGTGACCCCCAGACGAGGCTCATGACTGCCAGTGCAGTTTGTAAGCTGATTACCGGAAGAAGCACCAGAATGGCAATTGCACTTCGAGCCCCAAGAGAGCGGGGAGCTGTCCAGCCATAAAGGCGATCAGCCTTCATGTTCTATTCGGTGTAGGGTTCTGTAAACACCATATCTCTGGACACGTACACAAGAAATTGATACCCCGGCCGAAGAATCAGAGTTGGCTGACGACGCTTTCCTCTTTCCAATTGCCCGGATGCAGTCCTGGACAATTCCAATGCAAGTGAGCCACCCAGCAAGCTGCCAGCTGTACCGGTTGTAGCAAGGGAGGTGGCACTGCCCACCAATGCCAGCATCGCAGCACTACCAAATCTTTGTGCACGATAGTATTTCACCTTATCTTGCAATCCTCCTTCGCCGCTCAGATCAAGTGCGGGGAGTTCTGGTAAATCCTTCGTTTCACCGTTTGGGAAGATCATTCGACTCCATACAATGAGAGCTCTTGGCTCTTCTCCTGCAAGCGTCCCCTGCATTGAACCAATCAACTGTGTGCCTGCGGGAATCAGAATTTTGTCTAACCACTTTGAATCCCGAACCGGTCGTATGACTCGTGCGCGAACCGGGCCGGGCCGACCGGTATGGATTCCGGTTTCGAGTGCAGCCTCAATTACACTTCCCTCCAATAGAATCAATTCTTTCTTGTCTTCAGGAGCAACTGCCGAACCCTGAGAACTGTCAGGCGTAACCGAGTTTGAGACATGGATCATCCCGCGAGATTGTCGCGCCTGATCATAATTAGTTTTTCGCTCATCGGTTCGCTCCGAACGTGTAACCTTTGATGGCTCCCAGGGATTAGGCTGTGGTATGCTTGGTTCCATGGGTACCAAGGTTAATACATCAGGGGTAGAGGATGAGGGAAGTTCATACTCTGTGACGGGCGTAGTAGCCTGGCGTCTACTGCTGAAAAACAATACCAACAAAACCCCTGCAAGGCTGAGCGCCAATGCGAGTATATTTCGCCTGGACAGTCGTGCAACAGGCGCCGGATCTACAAACTCGGAAGCCTCATTCTCATGCTCTAATTCACTCAGTTTATTGGTCATCGAATTTTATAGAGGTGCAGTGCGCGCTGCGTATGGCGTTTTCTCAGAAAAAGCCCTTTACGGGCAATCCCGCCCGTAATCAGTCGGGCATGGTCAAAAAGCCCATCTACGATAAAATACCCATCGCGTACGACATAATCTGTAACTCTTTCTGCTCCGCTGGTGCCAATGCTGAGAAGTGGTTGATCTTCTGAGTATGCACTGGATGGAATCTGGATATACACACGCTCCCCATCATCAAAGACGGCCGTGGGAACCCATGGAAACCCTTTTTCTGCCCGCCATGTGTAGTGATGATTTAGTTCCTGCAATGAAAGACTGCTAGGGGCATCTGATTCCTCTGTGCGATTTGACGATATCAATTTCTGTTCAGTAGGATAATAAAAGCGGATGTGCCGGGTGTACTGATGTTGCGGATTATACTGATTTCCTTTCGTGCTGTATGGCGGGCTATCCAATGTGATATGATACACCCGCCGATCTGTGGAGATAATGAGATTCGTAGTGATGTTATGATCAATCGGTTTCACAGAAACAATTGCCGTCTCAGCTCCTGTCCCGGTGGCTGTATGATCAATTAGCCACCGCTGATCATCTCCTGCGATAAGACTGATGAGTCCTTCTCCGGGTTGAAGTTCCACAATACATGCCCGAAGTACAGTGCAAGTCAAGACGGGCTGATAGATCCCATATGGATAGATGAGTACATCGGACTGACGAAGTACATCCGCTCTGCCCCCGGTATTAAATCGGGATACCTGTGCATCAATTGCTGGCTGAACTGGTCCGGTTACATTGATGATTCGCTCCGGTGTCGGTTGCTGAGCTTGTGCCAGTGTGCTGACAAGCAGTATAAAGATGAGAGGTGTTTTTGTCCACACGTTGCTTTTAGTTTGATGATTTATCCAGTCTTACGCTTCCCATCGTACAGCATCATTGGATTACTGCTACGAAACAGTCAAGATCACTGACCAGCGAGCTGTTCCATCATGGCACGTTCGGATTCGGATAAGGACGGCCAGGCTGTCATGATTTTGGTACCAAGTACGCACGCACTCTTTGAGTGTTGGATGTGCTGTTGCAGAAGTGCGAATAGAAGCATTCCCATCACGATTCCCCATAACATTGCTCCGGCTTTCTGCCAAGGCGCTTGCTGGATGTGTAAAAGCCTTCGTATCTGACGGACGCAGGATTTCAGCTCTGTTTGATTCTTCTTGGTTGCCTCAAGAAGAGGATCTAACTCTCTGCGGATCTTGTTCGCTTGATCTTTTTCTGTGCGCTCGCGCAGACCAGATGGTTTAGAGCCCAAGATCTCCTCGCTGTTTCTCGTCGGCTACCAGTACCTTGAACGAATTATAGGCAGCTCGCCCCAATCTGGCCTTGAGGTTAACTCCCTTTACATCCAGTCGAGCGAACTCCTGTCCAATCTTCTGCCTACCGTTTGCGGTGAGATCTGCAATCTTCACGTGCTCAAGTTTTTGGATCTGCCGATCCAGTGAGATATCTTCAGCATTACGCCAAGATTCTCCAAAACGTGCTTCAAGTTGACGCAACGAGGAATTTCTTGCGACACTGCTACATTTTGCATATTCGTGTTCATCAGTGACCACTAACCCGCTTCGCCAACGAGTGAGTCTTAAGCCGTTCTTCTCAAGCCGAACATGTAAATCTTCCCAACTCTTTGCGTGATCAAAATCTGTCTCTGCAACATCCTGTACAATCAACTGAAACGGCACCTCTCCACGCCCCTGAGTTGCTTTGTGAGCCTGTTTGGAAAGTGATTCCCGGCGATCAGGTGGGGATTGTTCCGGAAGCTGATAATAGTACCCTGGCGTTTCCCTGAAATTCATTTCTCGCTCTGCTTTTCGCAATGTTTCCTGAACTCGGCGATAATACAACCCCAGATGGTTGGCACGGCGAGTAATTGGGTGAACACGATTGATCATCGTGTGTACATGAGCGTAGTGCTCATCACCATGCGCAACCAGCATTGCCTGATGTTCCTGTAGGTTGAGTTTCTTCAGTACACGGTCGGACACTTCTGCCATTTGACTCCTTGATGGATCATCTTCTGGTGCCCAAGAGATCGACATGTGCAGAACCGGGCGTCTGACAGCACTGTTGCCGGATGCAACCAGTTTCATTTCCCGAGCTGCGGTGCTTAGGTTTTCATTACAGATAATATGACGCCCCTCAGTCCATACAACTCTGATCCGGTTCTCGCGATGGGATTTTGGAGATTCCAGATATCGAGCTACGTTCTCAAAGCTGTGTGCCAGTTGGCTTGCGCAGATCATACTCTTCCTCTACAGTGGCTTTGTCTCCTTCGAGAGCGAGCGCTGAATCAAAGATTTTACTTTTTCCAGCACATCTTGCAGGTTTGAGCTTTGATCATCTTCGGAAGAAATCATTTTTTGAAGTAGCAACGCAGTTGCTACCCATTCACGGGCCAGAACTTCTTCAGTTGTTTGTTTACGATTTAACAGAGTTTCGCGTAAGTAGGCAGATATGCTCATGCCCAGTGATTGCGCTTTGGCTCGCACCATCTGTTTCTCCTGTTCAGTCATCCAAGTTGAAAACGAAATTCTGGTTTGGCGTTCTTCTTTACCCATAAAAAGATCTCGGACGTTTGCAATGCTTACGCGCATGAGTAGCGAAAGACATGCTCAGGATGCTACTCTTTGGACAAGCAGGAAATGATTATTGAATCTACTGACAATGACGAGAATCATACACCGAGTCAGGTTTTGTCTATATACCGTGCGTACGAAACTACGGGAATAAATTTCGTTGGGATTTATATGTTAAAATGTAACTCGATATCATGAGGTGAATTGGATTCTTAAGACCCCCTTTTTTGATTAGGTTCAAGCGTATTAAATTAGAATCACTCCAATCCATATTCGTGAGCAACTTCTCAAGAAGTTTAGGCTCGCAGGTTTTTTTGGTGGCAATGAATAACCAATCCAATCATATCTGGAAACGCCTTTTTTTCTTTTTGAAACTAAGGCTCTTCCCTTGTAAGCGTGAATAGGTTAACATTGAAAGCCTACTGAGTATAAATCCAGTCCACCAAGGAAGAAATAAATTACGTTCCGGAGTTCCTGGACACCGTGAATCCGTACCCCCCCTCACTATCTCGATGAAGTATTGTCTTCGATCAATAGGACAGTCTCAGCAGCCCAGAAGATGGGTAATTCGATTCTCAATAGCTTTGATCACATACGCCCCTATCCACGCTTCACTGGAGACTCACGATGTTCAGCATAGAGCCTAGGAAATATATGATTGGCTGCGTTGCATCTTTATCAGGAGGCGCTTATCCTCTGTTATTTTGCAGTTAGCTTGAGGCTTCATCCCTCGGCTCGCATATAGAACCGAGGCTAGCCTCAATTGGAGCCCCCCGAGAAAATCCAAATCCTGGACTATTGGAGATATACGGATTAATCAAAATATTCAAAAGTCAGGAGTGAGTAAGGAGTGTTAGTTTCGTGCAACCATCGAATAGTTGTGTCGTGCGACTCCATTCCTTAAGAGAATATCTTCAATGACTGATAGGCGTGTTACGAATCCTCTGGATGATACGGTAATTGATGCGAAAGCAATGGAAATTATTGAAGAGAATAACAAACCAATTATCCTCAAATTGGAGGATGGCGCAGTGTTGAGATTGAAATTAGATGTTGCAGACGCCCTTCGGGCACCAAAAAAAATGGGTTGGAGAACCGACATATATTGTAAGGCACAACGTTACAATTACGATTTTGGATCTCCCCCAGTGCACAATCAAGCAACAACGTTTTATGGAATCCCTTCTCAAGCGGTCGGCAAGTGTACAATAGTGATATCTATATCTCGTTTTCATCGCGTACACTATCTCACGAAACACGGATGGATAATATTGCCCCCCTTGCTAGCTCGGCAGATTATCAAAAAATTACAGTTCACAAAGTGCCTTTTGATAAAGATAGGACGCTAATAAGGCATGAGCCCACAGAGCTATATGTAGGTAAATCTAAATGTGGGAAATACCTCACTTTGGATTCTGGGGATTTGAAGATGTCTCTTACAGAAACATCGCTGGAAACTCTGAGAGATGCGTTTGAAGCGGCCTTAGCAATAAATTGGGAGTTATATGTCATGGGTGATCCCAATAAAATGACGCAAGGTGCGCTGGAACTTAGGGAGCATCTTCAGAAGAACTATAATCTCGTGTAGTATGGCTGTGCCAAAGAGTAAGGTCGTATCTGCTCTGCAGAAAAAAGGGTTTCTATAAGGACAAAAAGAGGCGTCATATTTTCTTTTCCTACATAAAATTGGATGGGAATTTAACTGAAATTCGTACGCATGTAAGCTATGGTAGTCATCCCAAAGACTTAAGCGATAATCTCATTGGGAAAATGGCACGACAACCAAAACTTTCGGGGGCGACTTCATGCGCCTTGTTTCATGCTCGATGGATCAATTAGAATACGAGAAAACCATTAGAACACGAGATCATTGAAGGCCACCAACGATCCGCGAGATTGTGAACTAGTGGTATGTCAGGTATTATCCCGGTAATATTCGATGGAATTGATCCTGAGATACTTCTCCCTCGCCCCACAAACTGTTTTCTACTGAACCTCTTGCAAAACCCCCAAAAATGAGCATAAACATCGCTCTAAAAGCACC
>JAPOTE010000093.1 GCA_026709335.1 Bacteroidota bacterium
GATCAAAACCATCGGAAGAGGATACAGAAGGTTTGAAAACTTCAGAGTCGCAATTCTCTTTTTCTGCGGAGATTTAGCGCTTTATCCACAACAATCGTAGTAGTACCATATTTTTTTATTTTATAATAATATATCTAATACATTCAGCACATTTTACGATTCATCGTACCGCATGGTTCTTGATGGATTAAACAATTATGGACAAAAGAGGACTTACCATGAGATTCAAACAGTTACTGAGTTTTTTGGGATTATTGGTATTCAGCGTGACGCTGGCACATGCTCAGCAGGGCAAGATTGACGGGATCGTTACCGACGTGGCCACGGGGGAGACAGTTCCGGGGGCCAGTGTCGTTATTGAGGGTACCACCCAAGGTACCGCCACACAGGCGGACGGCTACTTTTTCATTAATAATGTCCGCCCGGGGACCTATACGTTGGTGGTTTCCTTTATCGGGTACACTACCCAGCGGGTTGAGGGAGTCCGTGTGTCTGCAGGATTGACCACAACCAAGGATATACAGATAACTGAGCAGGTAGTAGGACTGGAAGAAATTGTCGTAACCAGCGAGCGTCCAATTGTACAGCTGGATGTGTCCGCAAATGTGGCCAGTCTGAACTCCGAGGCGTTTGAAGATCTTCCTGTTGCAGGGATCATCGAGGTGCTTGATTTGCAGGCGGGAATTCAGCCAGGCCTCAGCATCCGGGGTGGAGGGGCGAATCAGGTAGCTTTTGTCGTAGATGGCATGAACTTGCGTACAGGGCGCCATCAAGACCCGTTTGCAAGTATCAGTTATACCTCCGTGGAAGAAGTGCAGGTGCAGACAGGCGGATTCAATGCGGAGTATGGAAACGTACGGAGCGGCGTTGTGAATGTAACCACCAAGGATCCCTCAAGAACCCGTTATACAGTAGATGCACTCTATCGCTATGAACCACCTCAGCCTAAATCGTTCAATAGCTTGGGGGGAATGTCTCTGGATAATTGTAGCTACCCAACCATACAAGGAGATTGTGACAGTTGGTACATTCGCCCATTTCTGGATCCGGAGGTCGCATGGGAAGGGACCGACAATTGGGATCGCTATACCCGAAACCAATACAACATCTTCGAAGGGTGGAACTCGTTCGCAGAAAAGCTTCAGAAAGATGATGGGGCATTTGATGTAACTCCTCAGGATATGCAGGATTATTTCAGGTACACGCACCGCAAAAACAACGAGATCACCAAGCCTGATTATGAAGTGGATGTTACGGTCGCAGGTCCTCTGGTTCCAGGGTACGGCAGCAAACTCGGAGATTTGCGTTTCTCGGCTTCCTACCGCGGAACCCAGACCGCATACATTATCCCGCAGTCTCGAGATACCTACACCAACCAGACCTTCCAGGCCAAGATCGTTTCTGATATTGCTAAGGGAATGAAACTCAGTGTGCGGGGAATGCGGGGGATTGAGCGGGGAATGAGCGGAAATCAGGAGGCTCCAGATCTTCAAATGTACGGCGGAAATATTCCGGCATATCCATGGTGGGGCTCAGGCTCGAGAATGCTGGATGTAGACGAACGGTTCGGAGGAATTATTCTGTCTGATGGAACGTTTGCTCTCGCCGATCGCGATCATACAATGGTGGGCGCTACCTTTACCCACACTCTAAACCGGAGTACATTTTATGAGGTGAATTTTTCGAATATTTCTTCGAAGTACCGCACTCATTTCCCAAATCTTCGTGATGGATCCTACGTTGAAGATGGCCAGTTTTTCTCCGTCCCTTATACCATCAACGGTAGGTTAACCAGTGATGGACAGAAGCTGTTTGGAACAGATCGAATCAGATGCTTTGGAGGAAAATCAGACATCAACGGGGACGGAAAACTCACGTCCTATTGTGTCGGAGATGAACCCTTCGGGTTTTTAGCGCAATCGGGAAACCTCCAGGCCTCGCGAATTACGACAGGCGGGCACTGGGTCAAAACCCGGGACACGTCGGATGTGAATGTCTTCACGGGACGTTTTGATCTGACCAGCCAAGTGAACCGAGTACTTCAGATCAAGACCGGGGCAGAAATCATCATCAGCGATTATAATCTCAACTATAAGAGAGTCAATCTTGCACAGATTGGACCGGAACCTCAGGAGGATTATCCTTACGATCGTCAACCGATTCAGGGGGCTGTCTATGCTCAGGGAAAACTTGAATTTCAGGGAATGATTGCGAATCTGGGGGTACGCGCTGATATCTTTGATTCCAACACTGAATGGTGGGTTTCCGATAATCCATTTGACCAAGCGTATCGCCGGCGCGTAAATGATCTGGACGAACTTCTTGAGAAAGAGAACCCCCCTACACAGATCTATATCAGCCCTCGAATCGGAGTTTCATTTCCGATTACCATGCAGAGTAAGCTCTATTTCAATTACGGTCATTTCCGACAGATGCTGGATGCCTTTGACGTATTTGGAGTGAGGCAATCAAATATTGGGGGAATTGACGTTCTGGGGAACCCGGAACATCCAATGCCTCTGACTGTGGCCTATGAGTTGGGCTTCGATCAGAACCTGTTTGATCAATATCTGCTTCGGATCAGCGGGTTCTACAGAGATATTTCCAATCAGTCTCGTAGTGTGACGTATAACGGACTCGGAGGCGTTGTAAATTATCAGATCAAGGAGCCATGGAACTATGCAGATGTACGTGGCGCAGAGATCACTCTCACCAAGTTGCGGGGGGACTGGGTCCGTGGCTTCATTAACTACACATATCTTCAGACAAAATCAGGCAACTTCGGTTTCTCCGAGTTCAACGAGAATTCATTTGAGCAACAGAACTACCTGCTTTCCTCGATTGATTATCGTCAGTCGGCACCACTTGCAGAACCGTTTGCTCGAGGAAACCTGCTCTTTTTGACTCCAAGCAACTTCGTTCCATCAATTCTAAATGGTGCGCTCTTAGGGGACTGGCGCGTGAGCTTATTGGGTGAGTGGAGGCAGGGACGGCAGTGGCGCTGGAGTGGCGGGGGAGGGGCTCCCCCGGAGTTGCAGGAGAACGTAAGTTGGCGTAGCTACATGAATTTCGACCTTCGTTTCACCAAGCACATCAACACCCAATTCGGAGGTGCGCAGGTATTTATAGATGTTTCAAATGTGTTTAACCGTCGTCATCTGTATCGTACGACCGGATTTCACAGGGAAAATCGGGACTTTGACCGCTACATGTGGTCGCTCCACTTGCCTGAGGATGTATTTGATCAGATGAACCGGGTGGATGAAACTCTTTCCTACGCAGAAAAAGCTGCGAGTGGCGGACTCCCCTATCTTTGGGTCCCCGGAAATGATCGCCCCGGCGTGTTCCGGGATCTGGATGTGCCTTTTCAACCGATTGAACCCATCGTATCCCTCGATGAAGTCACAGAACCCAACACAGTCGCATGGTACTGGGCCGCAGACACACAGACCTATTCGCGCTGGGATGGATCCAGTTGGACAGAGGTCCCGAGCAACGAAGTGAACCAGATGCTTGATGACAAGGCATACATTGATATGCCGAATATTCGATTTAACACATTTCTGAATACTCGGCGAATCACACTAGGGATTCGCGTTACATTATAGTTAAGTGTCGTTACGAATAGACGAGCATTTCTTTAAGCAAATATAGAAGATCATGAAAATTATTTTTTCCATGAAAGCATTACTGATCAGCATATTTTTGCTGACAATCGGGACAAGTTCTGCGATCGCACAGTTTACAGTTCAATGGTTGGATATTGGCACCTTGCATAACTATTATGTTGAATCAGGTGCTCTAAGTGACGCGGAAAATGGACTGAAATGGCCTGGTAGCCTGCGTGGTCAGGGTCATCATTCCCAGAAAGCATTATGGATTGGGGCCAAAGACTGGACCGACCCTGAGGGGAATCAACTTCCATACTATGTCGCAAGGATTGGCCCAAGTGATCCTGGCGCAGCATTCACATTTCCAATTCAAAATCTAATCATCGGCAGAACCGTGGATACGGTTGTAGAAGTTGATGGATCCCAGACGTTTGACAACCTCGTGGTGCTGGACGCGGTAAATCCCGAACTTGCAGCGGATCGGATGATTCACAACATCCACAATACCTTTATCGGGGTTACCGTCGACAGAAGGGCATATGCCTATGTGAATCATTTCCATGATGACTCCAATATCATAGAATATGTCTATACCAATACGGGTAACACAGACGCGGATGATGAAATTGAGCTTCCGGACCAACGATTGAAGGAAACCTATTTTTTCCGCATTCACCGGTACAAAGGAAATGGCCAAGCAGCATGGGCGGTGAGTGAAGCTCAGGCCTGGGGCAAGTTCAATATGATTGATGTCGTTGGAGACGGGCATGAAGAATATCCCGTCCCGTTTACTGCTCAATATGTCTGGCCGGGGGTACCATCCGATGGGCGGCAGTTAGATGAGTTCGGGGGACCGATCATCCGAGAAGGTTTTGACTGGGTGATTGCTCCTGGAGATACCTTAGGGCGATTGGCTGGTTCATCATATGTGGGGAGGGCTACAATTCACGCCGATAATTCTCCAACAGATCCCACTTACATTCGCTGTACGATGTCTACGAAGGAGACATGCCAGCCCTCCACCTTGGGATTCATGGATCAAGATGAACCCCTGACGATACCTGGACAACCTTGGGAGGACTATTATGAGTTGGGTATCCGCACACGAGAAAATCCAGATTTTTCCTCGCTTACAGTAAAATACGGTAGTCGCATGTATCCACATTATGCTGACAGGGTTGAACCTGATGGCCGGTTCTGGGAGGCTACCAATGATGCTTCTTCTGGGAAAGAAGGAGGCTATTCGCCTACAACCGCCTATGGCCCTTACGATATAGGTCCAGGTGAGAGTATACGAATCGTCGTCGTTGAAGGAGTCGGCGGACTATCCCTTGATGCACAAATCAGAATTGGCCGAGCCTTCGTACTCGGGAAACTGGGGACAAACCTGATCCGATATGATGCCAATGGAGATGGACAGATTCAGACGGGAACCTTTGATTTTAGTCTGAATCCGAGGGATACTGATGGAGATGGTATGCTTGACACATTCGGACATGGATTAGAGGAAATGACCAAGAACCAATGGGTTGTTACGTCTAGAGATTCAATGTTTCAGGTCTTTCAGAGAGGAATCAGTGCGTATCAGGCCAGTAATAACATGACGGTATATCCAATTGCAGAAGCTCCTCATGCCCCCCCTAAATTTTCTGTGTTTGGCCGACCAGATAAAGTTGATCTCGCTTGGGAAAATCCTACAACTGGCCCGGGCCGATCGGCTTGGCAAGTGTATCGATCTTCCCAGTTTTGGGATAATATCTATGAAGCCTGTATCGATTTCGTTTCTCGGGAATATGTTGATGGATCTAACCCAATTGATCCTGCTGATCCTGCCTCTACTCGGCAAAAGCAGTGTGGTTACGAGCTCATTGCAACTTTGGACGGGAATGCAGAATCCTACAGTGATACAGATCTTAACCGAGGAACGGACTATTTTTATTACCTACAGGCTATTGGCCTTCCGCAGCCTAATGACCCTGATGCACTCACGGGTACTCCCAACGGAGCCCCGCTTCGTAGTTCCCGCTATATGACACAGACCTACTTGCCTGTTAACCTAAAACGCGCCCCCTACGGATCGACAAAAAGTGTCAAAGATGCACGTATTGTTCCGAATCCTGTCAACCTGGGCGCAGAGCCATCCGTACGGTTTGCCCAAGAAGATCGGGTGGCATTCTTCAATATTCCGGGGGACTGTACAATCAAGATTTACACGGAAACCGGAGAGTTGGTCCACACCATTGAGCATACCGATGGAAGCGGGGATGAGCTCTGGAACTTGACGACCAGTTCTCGGCAGCTGTTGGTCAGTGGGATCTATATTGCGGTGATTACGGATAACAGTAACGGCGAAGAGGCAATTCAGAAATTCACAGTCATCCGCTAGATGCCGTTTGGAATGCATCACCCAAATACATACAATAAGATGAAAAAGCATACAAAATTTTCGGCCTTGATGTTTTTCGCGTTGTTTTTCGGCGTTGCATCAATGTCTTATGGTCAGGCGGGATTGACGCCGGATACGGAGGTAGAGACGGACAAGCGTGCCCAGACCGGCATGAAGTTTTTAAGCACCTCTGTGGATGCGCGAGCAGCAGCCATTGGATCTGCGATGACCGCGGAATTGACCGGAACCTCTACCTCCATGTTCTATAATCCGGCCAGTATGGGGTTTATGCCTGGTCGGATACATGCGGGGGCAACGGTGATGTCGTTCATTGCGGATTTTGCCTATACACAGGCAAGCGTTGCATTCCGTCCGGGTTCGGGGAAGAATTACGGGGTCGTCGGGGTTTCACTCGTATCGGTGGATTATGGTGAGTTTAATCATACGATTCGTGCAAACAACGAGCAGGGGTTTATTGAAAACGGCACGTATAGTCCCACGGCGATGTCCATTGGGCTGGGGTATGCCCGGTCTTTCGGGGACCGTTTTTCGACGGGTGCGAACATCAAGATGGTGTTTCAGGATCTTGGTTCCGGATTTGCGACTTCCTTGGACACGGACGGAGGGATTGCAACGACGGAGGATTACAGCATCTCGACGATTGCCCTGGATTTCGGGATTGTATACGCTACTGGTTTCGAGAGTCTGGTAATTGGAATGAGTGCTCGAAATTTTGCTGGGGAGCAGACTTATGTACGCGAGCGGTTTGAATTGCCGCTGACCTTCCAGATTGGTGTTGCGATGGATCTGGTGGATCTGACAACGATCAATCCGGACATGCACAGCATTCAGCTGCACGTGGATGCGCAGCGGCCTCGGGACTTTGCGGAACATGTTCGATTTGGGCTGGAGTACACGCTTATGAACATGGTGTCGCTCCGGGGCGGGTTTGAGCAGTTGGGCGTGAGCGAAGAACAAGGGTTCAGTGCGGGAGCAGGGCTGAGGTATGAGCTCGGGGGATTCCGTATTGGAGCAGATTATGCATACACCGATTTTGGAGTCTTTGGGGCTGTGAGCCGTATCGGTCTTCAGGTTGGTCTGTAAAACGTTTCGAATTCGGCAACAACGAAGGCAAAGTTCGCCCTTTTGATATTGATCTATGACATTACCCAAAAATATCCTAGTTTTGTGACCAACAAGAGCCCTCTTGTTTTTGGATCATGATGTTTACGTTGCAAATTCGGAGGATCTTCTCTGTGGTGCTTGGTTTGAGTTTACTGCTCAGTGCCATCGGGCCTTTACTTCAGATGACCTGCTCTCTGGAAAACCCAGGCTCACATGAACCTTCGGAACATCATCTGGCAGGAGTGCACTCCCATTCCTTAATGGGTGAACATCACTTCCCCTGTTCACCCGAACAAGATCCTGTGCCAGTGCCCTGCTCACAGGACGCAGTGCCTTGTTGCGCCTTTCAGACGGTGCCCGATCCCAAAATAGTCCCTGCATTGGTGAAAACCTCTCGGCTTTCACCAAGCGAATCGGCCCTGCCCTATTTTCGCCCCCCCCTATACGAGGAGAAGTCCAGAATCAGTTTATTTCTAGCGATCTCTCCACCAGAATATTCGGCCTGTCCTACGGCTCCTGACAGACAGGCTTTTCTCAGCACCTTTCTGATCTGATAGGATTCCAGGTTATACTGTTTCGTGAGGGGGCGTGCTCTCTGCGCCTCTATACTGATACACGATTAGTCCTATTGTCAGGAAGTTATGAAGTTTATCCGATCTACTGGCACAGTTTGTGTCGGCCTGCTGTTTCTGTTCATATTGCCCCTACAAGTCTTCAGTCAAGATCTATCTGATGCTCCAACCGACACATTGTCGAGCCTTGATGATCTTCTGATAGAAGCACGAGCCAACAATCTTTTGCTACAGGCATCACATTTGGAAACACAGGCACTCGCTTTACGGAGCGGGCAGGTTTCTGCGTTTCCCGATCCATCCGTGAGAATCATCTACCAGCCCGCTCCTGTCTTGACTGCACGAGGTGCTCAACGTAGTCAGTGGAGTATAGAACAGGAAATTCCCTATCCCGGAAAACTGAGACTTCTGGCATCCATTGCAGATCAAACTGCAGAGATTCAAGGGTTTGATACGGCCACTCTGGAAGACGCCCTCTTACTTCAGGTCAAGCAAGCCTATTTCACGCTCTATCGCATTCAACAGCAAGAATTACGCATTCTTTCCTTCAAGGAGAGACTACAAAAATTTGAGGAAATCTCGACAGCTCGGTATGAAGTAGGTACTGGTACCCAACAAGCAATCCTAAAAACGCAGTTGGAGAGAAATTCTTTGTCTCGGCTGCAACTTGAACTGTCCACAGAAGGACATGCGGCAGCGGAGGTTCTCTCTAATTTGCTGAATCGCCCCATCTCTACCGAATCAATCGTCACGATTAAAGCTCCCCCGAACATTCAAAGTAATGTAATGGCTCTGGTTGAAATAGCACTCAGTCATCGACCCGAAGCAAATGCTCTGGAAACAGCCACAAAACGTGCTGACGAAAAAATCTTGCTGGCACGGAAGCAATTCAGGCCTGATTTCCGGCTTGGTGTCACTTATTTTGACATTTCTCGCACGGATATACTATCCACCGCCACAGGCCGTGATGCCCTTGGAATCGCAGCCACGATTCGGATTCCTTTACAGCGTGAACGGCGGCGGGCTCAGTTAGAAGAAGAGCGTGTGCGTCGTAGCCATGTCTATGTGCGTCAGGAGGCTCTTCAAACCGCTATCACAGCCCGAATCACAGATTTGGTGCATCAATTGCGTGAGAAGGCACAACAGCTGGAGCTTCTCCGGGAAGCCCTGATTCCCCAAGCTGAAATCGCACTCCAGTCCACGCTCAGTTCTTATTCAACAGGAGGTACGAATTTCCTGGATCTGCTGGACTCGGAGCGTACACTGTTCTCGCTCCACATGAGTTACGACGACACATTCACACGCTATCTCCTCGCAACTGCCGAACTTGAACGAGCGCTCGGTGTGGGGTCCCTCACGGATTTGACCGCATACTAGACACCGATAGTCCTATTCCTTACAGTAATTATGAACTTACAGAAGCACGTTAAACAGCTATGGATTCCTGTATTTCTCATACTCGTCCTCGCCTGTAGTTTTTTTCTTGGGCGCGCTTCAACCGACAAAGCAACATCGGAATCCCAAGATTTACCTCCCCTTGACGAAAGGCAGATCCTTTACTGGCAAGCCCCCATGGATCCTTCAGAAATCTATGATCGCCCCGGAAAGTCAAAAATGGGTATGGATCTAATTCCTGTCTATGAAGATGAGGATCGGATGGATTCTGGCAACACGATCTCTGTTGATCCTGCCACAGTGCAGAATATGGGAGTCCGAACCGGACAAGTTCAACGTTTGGATTTTATGCGCACAATCCGTACGATCGGCGAGGTTCAATACGATGAAGAAAAACTCTACCTGGTTAATACCAAGATATCCGGTTGGATTGAAACTCTTCACGCCCATTTCGTGGGAGATCAAGTTCAAGCGGGAGATCCACTCCTTGAGATCTATTCACCAGAACTGGTCACGACTCAACAAGAGTATGTACTGGCGTTGAAAAATTTCCGGCTGGCTTCTCAGAGTACCATACCTTCCGTCAGAGAAGATGCACAAAAGCTACTGACTTCTGCACAAACGCGTCTCGAATACTGGGATATCCCCGAATCAGAAATTGACTATTTGGCACAAACCGGTGAGGTCAGAAAAACGATAGTCATCAGTGCCCCGGTCACCGGAATCGTTGTAGCAAGGAATGCAATTGAAGGTGGTCATGTTGAGGTTGGGGAAGATTTGTTCAAGATCGCCGATTTGCGGACCGTTTGGGTACATGCCAGTTTCTATGACAACGAAGTGCCGTGGATCAGCAATGGTCAGCGTGTCGAAATGCAATTGTCCTATCTGCCGGGCAAGACCTATACCGGCAGAGTCTCCTATGTCTATCCCTACCTGAGAGAGAGCGCTCGCGATGTTCACGTTCGCCTGATTTTTTCCAATCCAGATCTTGATTTAAAGCCAGGTATGTATGCCAATATACAGCTTCAGAGTAAAGTGATCCCTGATGCAATTGTCGTACCCTCTGAGGCAGTGATCCGATCTGGCGCGCGTGCAATCATTTTCGTTGTCCATGATGAAGGAAGATTTGAACCTCGCGAAATCTTATTGGGTGAAGAAGGAGGTCCGAACAACAATTATATCCGAATTCTCAGTGGGTTGCGGGTAGGCGAAGAGATTGTGATTTCCGCACAGTTCATGTTGGACAGTGAGAGTCGCTTGCAAGAAGCGATTCGCAAGATGCTTCATGGACAAACCCTTCCGGAATCAACCCCCGAGGATGAGGGCTCTGGAGTACCTTCCAATCCGAGCAAACCGGCAGAGCATCTGCATCATTGAGATGCCGTGTAACACTTCTAGCGGAAAACGGGCACTTATGGATATTCAATCGAGATCATCATGTTAGAAAGAATTATTGAGGGGTCCGTAAAAAATCGTTTCCTGGTTATCCTGCTTACTTTGTTGGTCATCTCTGCTGGTGTGTATGCACTGTTTCGGACGCCGGTGGATGCTATTCCTGATTTGAGTGATATTCAGGTCATTGTCCATACCGAGTATCCGGGGCAGGCTCCGCAAGTGGTTGAAGATCAGGTTACATACCCCCTAACGACAGCCATGCTTGCCGTGCCATTTGCAAAGGTCGTACGGGGGTATTCATTTTTTGGCTCATCGTTTGTTTATATCATTTTTGAAGATGGAACCGACCTGTACTGGGCAAGAAGTCGCGTGTTGGAATATCTGAACTATGTGGCGGACCGATTACCCAACGACGTTACTCCTGCACTTGGCCCGGATGCCACCGGGGTGGGATGGATATTTCAATATATACTCGAGAGTGACAACCGTCACGATCTCCAGCAGTTGCGTTCTATCCAGGACTGGTTTCTTCGCTATGAACTGATGAGCGTACCTGGTGTAGCCGAGGTGGCTTCTATTGGAGGTTATGTGAAGCAATATCAGATAGAGGTGGACCCGAACAAGCTCTTAGCTTACAATATCCCTCTGTCTACTGTTCGAACTGCTCTGCAGAGAAGTAACAGTGATGTAGGTGGCCGCTTGATTGAAATGGGTGAAACCGAATTTATGGTTCGCGGACTCGGCTATATCCAATCGATCAGAGATGTGGAGAATACGCCTGTCGGCGTAGATGAGAATGGAACTCCAATACTCATTCGCAATGTTGCTCACGTCCATCTAGGACCTGAACTCAGACGAGGCCTTACTGACTGGAACGGTGAAGGCGAAGTAGTTGGCGGCATCGTCGTAATGCGCTACGGAGAAAATGCTCTCAAAACGATTGATGCGGTAAAGGAAAAATTGGAAGAATTACAAAAAGGACTGCCTGAAGGAGTAACGATCCAGGCTTCCTATGATCGCAGTGGCCTGATCAAACGAGGCATTTCCAATCTCAAAGAAAAACTCTTGGAGGAAAGCATTATTGTCGCACTGGTGATCATGTTATTCCTACTGCATATCCGAAGCGCTTTTGTGGCCATCATTACCTTGCCCGTCGGGATCCTCATTGCATTCCTGGTCATGTATGTCCAGGGGCTGAATGCCAATATTATGTCGCTCAGCGGAATTGCTATTGCCATTGGTGTCATGGTTGATGGTGCAATTGTAATGGTGGAAAATGTCCATAAACATCTTGAGCGCGACACAGGAAAAAAAGATCACTGGAGTATTGTCATAGATGCTGCCAAAGAGGTTGGTCCAGCACTGTTCTATTCATTATTGATTATCACGCTTTCTTTTTTACCTGTATTCACCTTACAGGCACAGGAAGGCAGGCTTTTCAGACCTCTGGCTTTCACGAAAACATATGTGATGGCGGCTTCCGCTCTATTGTCCATCACAATGGTTCCGGTCCTGATGGGATATTTTGTTCGTGGCAGAATTCTGCCCGAAAAAAAGAACCCAATCAGTCGCTTATTGATTGGGGTATATCGACCTATAATCCGGGGAACTCTTCGCTTCAGATGGTTAGCGCTTATAACCATGCTGTTGATTCTCGGTGCAACAGTTTACCCGATTGGAAAACTCGGCAGCGAATTCATGCCGCCATTAAATGAGGGAGATCTTCTTTACATGCCTACAACGGATCCCGGCATCAGTATTACCAAAGCCAAGGAGGTCCTGCACCAGACCGACAAAATCATCAAAAGCTTTCCCGAGGTTGAACACGTCATGGGCAAGGCTGGGCGAGCCGAAACTGCAACAGACCCTGCCCCTCTGTCCATGTTGGAGACCATCATTACACTTAAGCCAAAGCATGAATGGCGCGAAGGAATGACCATGGACGATCTCATCCGTGAGCTTGATGATGCAATCAACTTTCCCGGGTTGACGAATGCGTGGACAATGCCCATCAAAACCCGCATTGACATGCTCTCCACGGGAATTAAAACCCCTGTGGGTATCAAGCTTATGGGGCCGGACTTGACAGTCCTTTCAGATCTGAGCCAACGCATTGCTGCTGTAGTTCAGACACTTCCTGGTACACTGAGTGCGTTCCCGGATAAAGCGGTTGGAGGTAATTTTCTTGATTACAGAATTAACAGGGAAGAGGCTGCCCGACATGGACTCACTGTTGGTGATGTACAGGATGTGATCATGTCAGCCATTGGAGGAATGAACGTCACGCAGACCGTTGAGGGACTGGAGCGGTATCCAGTGAACGTCCGCTACAGCCGAGAACTGCGTGACAATTTACCCGCATTGAATCGAGTTCTCATTCCAACCCCCACAGGTGCGCAAATTCCTCTCAGCTACGTGGCTGATTTCAACATCGTAAAAGGTCCACCTGTGATCAAAAGTGAGAATGCACGCAAGACCTCCTGGATCTACGTCGACATTCGTGATATTGACATCGGTACATATGTTGATCAGGCTCGTTTGGCGATAAATGAGCAGGTAGCCTTCCCAGAGGGATACAGCATTGTCTGGAGTGGTCAGTACGAATATATTGAACGAGCTCAGCGGCGTCTTCAATTGGTCGTACCGGTTACTCTACTCATTATTTTCGTGTTGTTGTACTTGAATTTCAGGAGTATTACCGAAAGTATGATTGTCATGCTCTCTTTACCATTTTCACTTGTTGGCGGAATTTGGCTTCTATATCTGCTGGATTATCATCTTAGTGTGGCAGTCGGGGTAGGATTTATTGCACTTGCAGGGGTAGCTGCTGAAACAGGAGTAATCATGCTGATTTATCTGAACCAGGCTTACCGTGAAAAACAGCTACGGGGGCAGATGAATTCGCTAAAGGACCTCTATGATGCTATCATTATTGGTGCTGTGGATCGTGTTCGACCCAAGATGATGACAGTCCTCACTATCATGGCTGGACTATTACCCATTCTGTGGGGCACTGGTACCGGTTCGGAAATAATGAAACGCATTGTGGCTCCAATGGTGGGGGGAATGATTTCCTCAACAATACTGACGCTCATCATCATCCCAGTGATCTATTATCTGTGGAAGAGTAATACTCTGAAACGACAGGCAAAACAAGGGGTGAAATTCCCCTCGGCTGCTTGACAGTCCCCAAAACAAAGTTTACAGATGGAATGTATTCATACGGAAATCCCATTGGAATAACTTCTTTCCGTCGTTACAGTGCATTATGGATTGGGTGGAAGT